>JAZPYJ010000121.1:0-2106 GCA_045544075.1 Thermoanaerobacteraceae bacterium | reverse complement strand
CACCGCCGCCTTTTACTCTGGCATCAACATCGAATTTACCTTCATTGCCGGTCAAAACTAAAGGCTGACGCATGATTACGTGCATTATTTTGCGGGGAAAATACTGTTCATATGATTTTCCGTTAATGATTATATTTCCTTCGCCCGGTTTTAAATAAACACGAGCAACTGCATTCTTTCTTCTGCCTGTTCCGTAATAATGAATTTTGGCCACGAGATTCATCCTCCTTTCAGATCACACTGATTATCTAATTGAGTTCTAAAACTTTGGGCTGCTGAGCCTGATGCGGATGTTCAGGACCGCTGTATACTTTCAGTTTTTTGGCCATAGCATGGCCCAGACGATTATGAGGCAGCATGCCGGTAACAGCCAAAGTAATGATCTGTTCCGGTTTTGTTCTCTGCAGGTTCTGGAAATCTATTGATTTCAAGCCGCCCGGATAATTTGAATGACGGTAATATATCTTCTGGGTCGCTTTTTTACCTGTTACTTTAACTTTTTCCGCATTGATAACGATAACGAAATCACCGGTATCGACATGAGGAGTATATTCCGGTTTATTTTTTCCGCGTAAAATGCTCGCGATCTCAGTCGCTAATCTACCTAAGGTTTTGCCATCTGCATCTACTACATACCATTCTCTCTTTATTTCATTTGGCTTAGCCATATAGGTAACCTTCATCTTTTTCCCTCCTTAAAACTAAACATCAACACCTGGATGGAACAGGCGTTTTACAAATATATTCCGAATCCGGTATTTATGATTTCGCTGGGCTCTTGCGTTATCATAAACACGTACTTATTAATATTATAATAATATTTTCTCGATGTCAAGAATAAATATTTTTTCTTATACAAGAATAAAAAGATCAATACCAGACCTGTTCCAGATATAATCCCTGAGGCGGCGCAGTCTTGCCAGCCAGCGTCATTTGTGGATCATTCAGCATTTCCTGAATTATCTCCGGCGGGAATCTGCCGATGCCAACATCTATAAGACTGCCGACCATTCGCCTGACCTGTTTATATAAAAATCCGTCTGCCCGAAAGTATAATTTTATTACATCATCTTCTGCTGTCAGGTTAACTTCACTGATAGTTCTGACCGATGTTTTGGTAACTGCACCGCTTGATTTAAAATACTCGTAATCGTGTGTTCCCAATAAATAATTCATAGCCTGACGCATCGATTCCCGGTTCAAAGGCCGGTCAATATGTCCGAAATATAAACGCTGAAAAGGATCCAGCCACTTTTTGTTGCATATCTGATAACAATATGCCTTGGAAACTGCAGAATAACGGGCATGAAAATCCTCGGCTGCATCTTCTGCATCCAGCACCAGTATATCTCCCGGAAGCTTACTGTTGACAGCCGGCACCAGTTTAGCAGCAGGTATCTGCCAATTACTTACAAAATTCACAACCTGACCTCTGGCATGGACCCCGGCATCTGTTCTGCCTGCCGAGATTGTGCTTATTTTTTCTTTTGCCCAGCGGCTGAGGTTTTTTTCCAGGACCTCCTGTACCGTTATTCCGTTGGTTTGCCTCTGGAAGCCGCAGTAATTGGTTCCGTCATAGGCCAGTGTCAATTTTATATTTCTCATCCGGCTTGATCCCTGTTTTGAAGATTTGATTATTTAAGCATCTTTTATATCTAATATGTAATGCCGATTAAAAATGTCAGGATAGTGTAATATCCTGACATTTTTCCGGTTAGATCAGTTTATCAGTCTTTATTATACTAATTCAAGGATAGCGGTTTCAGCTGCATCGCCGCGCCGCTGTCCAACTTTGATTATTCTGGTATAACCACCATTACGCTCTGCATATCTTGGAGCAATTTCATCAAAAAGCTTTTTGACAACTTCTTCATCATATACATATGCCAATGCCTGACGGCGGGCGTGCAGATCTCCTCTTTTGGCTTTGGTAATAAGCTTCTCGGCTATACTCCGCAATTCTTTTGCTTTAACTTCCGTAGTTACGATACGCTCTTCGCGAAAAAGAGATGTAACCAGACTTCTGAACAAGGCTTTGCGCTGGCTGGAGGTCCTTCCCAATCTTTGATAACTCACTTTTTTCCCTCCTTAATCACTAATTTCTTT
>JAZPYJ010000120.1:0-3631 GCA_045544075.1 Thermoanaerobacteraceae bacterium | reverse complement strand
ATATCAGATGCAGCGTATACCCGGATTTGACTTAGGCAATTCACCCGGCGAATACGAAGCAATGAGCAAAACGCCATCAGCCGCCGAAGATCAGATCTGCAGTACAGGTCTGCATTCCGCTGATCGATTACAGGGGAAAACTCTCGTTCTGTCAACCACCAACGGCACAAAAGCTTTCGACGCAGCTCGGAACGCAGGAGCAGAAAACATCACCATCGCCTGCTTTCTCAACGCCCAGGCTGCAGCGGAACAGATCATGCGGCTGGGCATCGATACCGTGATAATCTGCTCGGGATTCCAGAAACGTTTTGCCCTTGAAGATATGCTTGGTGCGGGCGCAGTGATCAACGAACTAAAATCATTCGCTGACAGCACAGGCAAAGGATCAGAGCATTCGCATGAACCGGTATTCAGTGACGCAGCCAAGGCGGCAGTACGTTTGTACCGCAGCTATCCTTCACCTGCTGCCTGTCTGGCAGACAGCATTCAGTCCGAAAGATTAGCAAAACTGGGCAAAGAAAAAGATGTTGAGTATTGCGCCCGTCTCAATTATTTTGATATTACTGCTGTCTGTCGGGACGGCATTTTATATCCTGACCGATAAAAGTCTGTCAGCACTCGCGATTATCTATTATTCGCTTGCTTTTTTTCTCACTGCGCGGCAGTCCGCCGTTAGCTACTACTTCTACGTCCACCTGAATGCCTATACGCGATCTGAATGTATGACTCACATCAGATCCGACCTGATCAAAATCGGCTCCCGGCTGAGCTTCCACCCGCAGCAGCATGCTGTCGCGTCCACGGTCACGATTGAGAACTATCTGATACTCACTTCCTGCACCCTGGACCTGATGCAGTACAAAATCGATCTGACCCGGATAGATATTGACGCCTTTCAGTTTGATCCTGTCGTCAGTACGGCCCAGCACACGGTCTATCATCGGGAATTCACTGCCGCAGGAACAGGTCTCCGTCAGTTTGCGGGTCAGGTCATGAGTACGGTAGCGGATAAGCGGCATGCCTTCCTTGGTTAATGTTGTGATAACAAGCTCACCTTCCTCACCATCGGGCAATACTTCGCCGGTCTCAGGATCGATGATCTCAAACAGCAAATGATCATCCCAATAATGCAGTCCTTGATGGCAGGAGCAATCCAGTGCGATCCCCGGTCCGTAGATCTCAGTCAGGCCATAGATATCAAAAGTATCGATGTTGAGCAGCTGCTGGATACGATCACGCATTTTATCGCTCCAGCGTTCGGAACCAATTACTCCGATACGCAGTGCGATCTTGTCGCGCAGTCCGCGTCTGTTTATCTCTTCAGCCAGCAGCAAGCCGTAAGAAGAAGTTGCCGCGATAGCAGTGCTCTGCATATCGACCATCATTTCTATCTGTTTCTCGGTATTGCCTGCGCCTGTGGGAATTACCATCGCTCCCATTTTTTCCACGCCAGCCTGAAAACCAATTCCGGCAGTCCACAATCCATAACCCGGAGTTATCTGAACTCTGTCATTACGCGTTACACCGGCCAGGCGGAAACAGCGGGCCATCATCTCAGCCCACACGTCAACGTCTTTTTGGGTATAAGGTACGATTATAGGTTTTCCGGTAGTACCGGATGAAGAATGGATACGCACGATATATTCTTCCGGCGCTGCCATAAATCCCAGCGGATAGGCTGTGCGCAGATCTTCTTTTTCGGTAAACGGAAATATGGACAGATCTTCCAGTGTGCGGATATCTCTGGGACTTATACCTCTTTCCAGCATGAGCTGCCGATAAAAAGGCGAACAATTATAGACACGTTCCATCAATGAACGTAGCAAGCTTTCCTGATAAAGTTTATGCTGCTGTTTAAGAAAATATTGACGCACCTGCGGATCATCATTATGCAGTATGCCGTCACGATGATATTTGTGCTCATGCCCGTCATCGGTTCTTCCTTCAGCAGGTTTTTTCTCAATTTTATTATCCCGAAAATCTATTGATGTCATGATTTGTTATACCTCTTCTGCAGATTATTCTGTAATTATTCTAAAAAATACTAATTATATATCAAGCGCTGCTTTGCCTGCCGCGAAAGCCTGTTTATTAACTTTCAGCAACCGCTGAGGCAAAATAAATTCCAAAGCTTTGTCCATATCTAAAATAATATTTGTTTTCCGATTGTCCTGAGCAGCTTCATAAGTCTTTTGTTTTTTTTTCAGCAATGCACTTGCAGCTCCAAGCATTACGACATTCATGCATTTTATATTTCCCGCCCTGCGGGCAAGTTCTAAGGCCGGAAGGAAAAAAACTTCACATCCCGACCCGTTCAAATAATCACGTATCTCATCCTCCGGATAAGCGGAAGTTCCCGACACTACCGTAGAAGGCAGAGAACAATGATCGTTAACCAATATTATACCATCAGGTCTTAACCATTTCAGTCCCCGCACGGTTTCCGCCAGTTCCATGCTGATCAGGATATCTGCCTGTCCCTCGCAGATCTGCGGGCTGAAAAGTTCATTTCCGATCCTGACATGGGAATTGACTGAACCTTCTCTCTGAGCCATCCCGATCGTTTCCGATGTTCTTACCTGCCACCCTTCCATCAATCCTGCCTGAGCAATGATTTTGGAAGTGAGTATGACGCCCTGACCTCCTACACCGCTGATAATAATATTCAATTGATCAGCAACCATCACCGGTCACCTCCGTTATTGCCTGAGCAGGACAAATCTGCGTGCAAACTCCGCATCCTGTACATTGGGAAGTTATCTGAGGCAAATCATCCTGCAGCGTGATAGCTGGACAGCCTAACTCCTTCAGGCATCTTCCGCAGTTCAGACATTTCGTGCGATCTAAGAACATCGCTTTTTTCTGTTTATTTATCTGCACGCACTTTGACTTAGTCACTATAACAGCCGGGCCGTTATATTCCGCTGCTTTTCTGACTGCAGCACGAACTTCGGAAAGATCGAATGCGTCTGCCGTTATCACACAGTCAACACCGCAAGCTTTGATCAAAGCAGCAATATCTACCGGATGATCGTTGACGCCGCGCGCGTTTATTCTTAATCCCGGATTAGGCTGACAGCCTGTCATTGCTGTCGTTCCGTTATCCAGAACTATCATTACAACGTTAGTATGATTGAAGACAGCATTGATCACACCTGGTATCCCCGTATGAAAAAAAGTTGAGTCTCCGATAAAAGCTACCTGTATACGTTTATCAACATGAGACATACCCTGTGCCAAAGTCAATCCGGCCCCCATACAGAGGCAGGTATCCAACAACGACAAAGGAGGTGCGTTGCCTAAAGTATAGCAGCCTATATCTCCGTGATAAACGGCGTTCTCTGTCCCAAGTTCCTGTTTGCATGCCAAAAACACTGCGCGGTGCGGACAGCCTGCGCATAAAGTCGGCGGACGTACGGGCAACTCAGGTTGTGCCCGATCTGCCTGATCGTTCCTGTTGTATGAATGATCGGTCTTATTGATTTCCTCTTTATTCAGGGAGACAGCGAAATAATGTCCGACGATCCGTCGGATCAGATCCGGGCTGAATTCACCCGCCCGCGGAACAAAATAATCTTCTTTGCCTTTCACTTCAGCATCTATATGCTTTTTCCACATCAGCCTGATCAAC
>JAZPYJ010000119.1:0-9288 GCA_045544075.1 Thermoanaerobacteraceae bacterium | reverse complement strand
GGCTCACAGAACGACATGGCTACGATCCGACTTGGTGATAGTGTTCAGTACTTCTGCGCCCAGTTCGACCCCGAGCTGAGAGAAATATACGTTGCTGGAATGAGCCAGAGCTTCGTTCAGATCAAGCCAGCCGTATTGACTATCATCGGCATTGCTGAAAGTTTGTCCGTCTATTACCACACTTCCTTCATCATAGCAGGTGAAGTTTTCCAGGCCGTTGTCCATAGCAGCTATTGAAGTAAGAAGCTTAAATGTGGAGCCGGGTGCGTATACCGATTGAAAAGCGCGGGCATACAGAGGAGCATCATCTGCAGACTTCAGGTTTTCCCAGTTTTCTGCCAAAGAGGATGCATTAGGATCAAAATCAGGTTTGCTGACCATAGCAAGGACTGCTCCGCTGTCCGGATCGAGAGCAACGACGGAACCGTTATAATCATATTCGTCGAGCAGATCATCAGTCATTTCCTGCAGGTCATGATCAATGGTCAGCCATAGATCGTTGCCGGCTTTTTGCCGCTTTCCCAGAGAGCTGGTAATATTGGCGATAAGATCCGGTGTATTAAGATTCTGCAGCTGATCGTTATAGTTTTTTTCCAGCAGGGTCTTTCCGAAGTTCTGTGAGTTATAGCCAATGACATGACTGTACAGATCATCAAAAGGATAAATTCGGTGCTGCAGCGTTTCACCGCTGTCGTCTTCGTAGAATTCACTATACGCAAGTGTATTGCCGTTGCGGTCAAAGATCGAGCCGCGAAGCGTATCGGATCTGCTTTCCCATATACGCATATTATGGTTATCACTGATGATATCTTTTTTGCCGATCATTTCAAACCAGGTAAGATAGACGATAATGGATAAAAACAGCAGACTAATTATGATCAATACATGGATGATCCGTTTGTTTTTCTGCGCAGCAGTCAAAGGGGCAGACGTTTTGTTTTTTTTCTGAGCATCCTTGGGCCGGTTTTTTAATAAGTTAAAGCCTTTATCGGAAGATTTTTTGCTGCTTTCTATGGCGGCAGATATTTCTTCTTTGCTATCATCGGTTCCAGAAACAGCGGCCTCGTTTTCTGCCGGGATATCAGTCGGGACATCAATTTCAACTGATCCGCTTGGTTCCGCGGGAATCTGTTCGGCATCATTTTTTTCGGTGGTTCCGGCAGCCGGGGATGGTTCTTCGGCAATTATTTCGCCATTATTTTCCAACGATTTTTCAGCTGCTTCTTCCGGCAGTGAAGCGTTAGTTTCTTCAGCTACGGGTCGTGATTTTTGCAGAAAAGTCTGCCAGAAACTGCTCAGCTTGTTTTTATTGGGTTTATCATCACGGATATCGGTCATTGATGTTCTCCTTTGCCGCGAGATCATTGTTTTTCTTCAAATCTATTCAGGAAGTACTTTTATTATTTTCAGGCAGATCAGCCTGAGATTCAGCGGAATCAGTTTCATCATACATCAGCGAACTTGCCTGAAGTATCCCCATGGTCGCAAAGCTGATGAGCAGTGAACTGCCGCCGTAACTTATAAAAGGAAGTGTAATGCCCGTCATCGGAATTAGTCTGATCACACCGCCGATAATTATAAAAGACTGAAATCCTATCATAATAGTCAGTCCGAGAGCGATATTTTTCCGGAAAGAATTTTGCTGCTGCAGACATATCTTCATGCTGCGGTAGACCAGCAGAAAATAAAGAAGCACGACAGCGATACCTCCGAAGATACCCATCTCTTCGCATATTGAAGAAAAGATAAAATCTGTATCTGCCGCCGGTATATCATACGGCTGTCCCTGTCCCAGTCCCGTGCCGAAAAAACCGCCTGCGCCGATAGCGAACAGACTCTGCAGGATCTGATAACCGGTATGATCGGGATCCTGCAGCGGATCTAGCCATACGCTGATACGAACCTGAATATGATCAAAACAAACCACGGCAAGAGCTGCTCCGATAACTGCCAGAATGATATTAAACAGCAGGAATTTCCAGTCTTTGTCCAGGACGTAAAGAAATACTATATAGATCATGATCAGAAGCAAGGCAGTTCCGAGCTCCCGCTGCATAGCCAGAAAAGCGACATATACATAGGTAACAGCCATCATGCAGTGCTTCGGCTGAAGGCGGCACAATAAAGCGACAGGCTTAATCTGCTGCCATTGTTCCGGAAGAAGATGCTTAAGATCGAGCCTTTCCGGCTGAACAAAAAAGGAGGACAGCAGGAAAATATAAATCAGTTTATTGATCTCCGAAGTCTGGATATGGACTGATTTTATAACGATCCAGTTGGTAGCGCCGTTCTCCGATTGTCCCAGCAGCAGAGTTACAATAAAAAGGGCAATGGAAGCGGCAAAGTAGAGCCAGAACAGTTTTGGCCAGAAGCTGATAGTTTTATACAGAAGGATGGCTATGAAAAAGACAAAAATACCAATTGCCAGCCATATTAGCTGCATTTTGCCCTCGGCAGGGTTTAACCGGAATATCATGATCAACCCCAGATTGAAGAGCAGGGAGATGATCAGGAAAAGCAGCTGATCGCCCAGTTTGAATTTTATAATAATAAAGTAGGTGATATAGGTAAGCAGCAGACTTCCTCCTGCGGCGATAAGAATGGTCCATTGCGGATCATTGAGATCACGGCAGAACAGCAGGCCGCTGGCCAGGAGCACGATTACTGTCAAAGCTGTCAGCGGTCTTATGCGCAGCAGTTTATTGTCTGAAGCTACCTGATTGTGTGTGCGTGTCATAGTTACCTCGTTTTTTTGCTGACGTTATCTGTTGTAAACAAATAAGAAACTTACTTGTCCAATATCAAGCTTGTCGCCGTTATGGAGCAGAACGTTTTCATCGGCTGTCAGTAATATCCCGTTGAGATAAGTACCGTTGGAGCTGTGCAGGTCAGCAATATAATAATTATTCTGCTGACGTGAGATAGCAAGGTGTTCGGACGAAAGATAAGGGTCATGGATAACTATATAGTTTTTATTCTTGCGTCCGATCGTCATACGGTCTTTATCCAGTATATAAGTATCGCGGACCGGAAAACTGAAAGCATCCGGCAGATTGATAAGCTTAAGATAAGGGACGGTATTATCATAACTTGCCGGCTTGTAGAGGTTTTTTATATCACGATAGATCAGATGCGCGATACCAAAAATAAATATATAGATCGATATAGTCAGAATGATTTTAAAAAACAGGGCTATGGTTTCGTACATTTCTTAATAAATGACCTCCTATCGCCGGTTTATAAGAGCTTGCGGGCACATCCTGTTGCACCGAGGTGCCCTGTTGCAAAGGCGATCTGTAAATTAAAGCCGCCTGTAAGCGCGTCCACATCCATGATCTCACCGGCAAAGAAAAGATTTTCTACCAGCCGGGATTCCATGGTTGAAGGATCTATTTCCTTGATATTTATGCCGCCTCCGGTAATGATTGCTTCGGAGATGGGACGTGTTCCGCTGATCGTTAAAGGCAAACGCTTGATGATCGCGGCTAAACGATTTCGCTCGTCTTTATTCAGCTGGCTGCTTTGCTTGGTGGGATCCAGCCCGGCAAGTTCGATCACAACAGGGATCAATCGCTGCGGCAGCAAATGATCCAGGGAGTTTTTAAGCTGTTTGGGACCGGCTGAGTTAAGATCACGCTGAATGCGGGCGGTAAGCTGTTCCGCTGATAAAGCCGGCTTCAGATCGATATATAAAGGTAAAGAGATCTCCTTCTGCGTTTTTTGCAACCAGGGCCGTCCCAGACTGCTGAGCGAAAGGATCGCCGGACCTGATACGCCGAAGTGAGTAAAAAGCATTTCTCCGAACTGACGGAAAGATGTTTTACGGTCACAGGATAACGTAACTTCAACATTTTTCAGACTAAGCCCCTGAAGGTTTTTGGCCCATTGTTCTGTACACAGCATAGGTATCAGAGCCGGTTGGGGAGCAACGATCGTATGCCCCAGGGAAGCGGCAAGATCATAACCCGATCCGTCCGAGCCTGTTGAGGGATACGACGTTCCGCCGCCTGCAAGCAATACAGCACGGGCATTGATTATACTTCCGTCGGCCAGCATCACACCGCTGACCTGCTGCGGTTTTTTTTCGTCAGCAGCCAGCTGTTCGGTAATTATTTGCGCAGCTGTTGTGTTGAGCAATGTCGTGACGTTGTTTTTGGTTAGATAATGCTGCAGTGTTTTTATAACATCACTGGATTTATCTGAAAGCGGGAAGACCCGCCGGCCCCGCTCTGTTTTCAGCTTAAGACCCATTCCGGTGAAAAAATGCTGAACTGCTTTTGAGTCCATGTCCCGGAAAGCGCTGTACAAAAATTTCCGGTTGGTCACAGTATTAGCCAAAAGCTCATCAAAACTGCTGTCATTTGTAAGATTACAGCGTCCTTTGCCGGTGAGATATAGTTTTTTTCCGAGTTTTTCGTTTTTTTCGATCAGCAGAGTATTCAGTCCTGAAGATGCCGCTGTACCTGCCGCCATCATTCCGGCAGGACCGCCTCCTATGACGGCAAGATCGTATGTGACCGAATCTTTGCTTTGCTGTTTACGATCTTTATCATTAGAGTTCATTATATCCTCCGGAGAAATCAGGTTATAACTAATTTATTTTATTATAAAGCGTATCTGTTTATAATGCAAATCATTTTTAAATATATAGTATAATAGTAGCAAGCAAAAGCATAAAATATAGTTGAAGAATATAATAAAAAGTGATATAATAAATAAATTCATCTCGATTATAAAATTGTGTTTATCTGTCTGGGAGCAAATAAATATGTTTTCGGACAGTTAACGCCGGCCTATTCTTCCCTGAAGGACCGGACAAATATTATATTGGTCGCTTCCCTGCGATCAGAACAGGAGGTTTATTGTATGAATCGTTTGCAGAACAAAAATGTTGTAATTACTGGAGCCAGCTCAGGTATAGGGAAAAAAACTGCTATTATGCTTGCTTCCGAAGGCGCCAAGGTGGTACTTGCCGCAAGACGGGTATCTCTTTTGGAGGAAGTAGCTGCTGCAATTAAAGAAGCCGGTGGAGAAGCCTATTGTGTGCCGACTGATATCAGTGATCATGCAGCGGTAAAAAATTTGATTCATCAGGCTGTTTCACTCATGGGTACCGTAGATGTAATGGTCAACTGTGCTGGAGTTTTGGAAGAAGGCCTGCCTTCGATTGAAAAAATGAAAGAAGAAGATCTGGAGCGTGATCTGAGTATTAATAGTAAAGGTACTATATATTGCATGCAGGAGGCCTCTCTGGCTATGCTGGAGGCAGGGAAAGGCGGATCTATTGTAAATGTTGCTTCCATAGCAGCGCTTAAAGGGAATGGTGGAGCCGCTTACGCTGCTTCCAAAGGAGCTGTCTTGAGCGCATCGCGTCATGCAGCATTGCGCTTGAATCGTGATAATATAAGAGTAAATTGTATATGTCCGGGTTCAGTAAACACTCCAATGACTGCTGCATTGGGAAATGCTGTTGATATGGATTTGATAAATCAATTGCTTGTTCATTCTGACATAAGACGTAATCCGATGGCATGTGAACCCGAACATGTTGCTCACTTGATAGTCTATCTGGCTTCTGATGAGTCTCTGCCGGTAAGCGGGCAGAATATCGTTATGGATTATGGCGTCAATCTTTAACTAAGGAGGCAGACATTTGAAAACTTACGTCATTAGTGGTGCTTCCAGCGGAATAGGGCTTGCGGTAAAAACTAAGCTACTTGAAACAGACAGTAAAGTTATCAATATTGATTTGCATAATGGAGATATTTGCGCAGATTTGTCTATTCAGGATGGACGGGCATATGCCATTGCAAAAGTGCATGAGCTTTGTCCGGATGGAATAGACGGATTGCTTTGCAGTGCTGGTGTAGGCGGTGCCTGCGGTGATCTTCGAAAAATGATCAGTCTTAATTATTACGGTGCAGTCGCTGTCGCACAGGGAGTTTTTGACCTGCTTCATAAAAAAAACGGTTTTTGTGTACTGGTATCATCCAATTCAATTGGTCAGGGGTGCTATATTAAAGAATTTGCTCAGGAAATGCTGCAGCCTGATAGTGAAAAAACCATGCTGGCCGCTTCGGATGATATGGACAGCAGTAATTTAAGTATAGGCAACACTATATACTCAACCAGCAAATACGCAGTTGCTCTCTGGATGCGCAGACATGCTGTCAGTTGGGGAGCAAGGGGAGTTCACTTGAACTGTATAGCTCCCGGTACAACTAACACACCAATGGTCAATAGTATGAATGAAAGGGCGTTTGCTGCTCTGAATGCTCTGCCTGTGCCGGTTAAATTCGGAAATAGTCTTATGTTGGAGGCAGAGGAAATAGCAGATGCGATCATTTTTCTGTTATCTCCTGCTGCCAGGGCAGTAAATGGAGCATTGCTGTTTGCTGATGGCGGTACCGATGTTGTACTTAACACTGAACATGTGTATTAGTTTTGACAGATAGAAACGGAGGCAGACTGCTATGAGTGTTTTGGGCAAGTATTTTGATAAAATTAAGATGAAAGACTATCATGGACTAGCCGAGTTATTCGATTATGACTGTCGGTATGATGATAGTTGTATCTCGGGCATATTTGGTACAGAAACTCATTTGAGGGGCAGAGAAGCAATTGAGATGCACTTTGCCAACCGCTTTATTTTTCAGACATATTTAGGATTGGAAGGGAAGGAATTTGATTCGCAGCACGGAATGATGGACGTCTTAATTATTGGTAAGCCGGTTAAGGTATTAGTAAATATTGAGGCTTTAAATGAAGGTGGTTTGATCAAAGCAATTAAAATCGAGCCTGCAGATAAAGAATAATGACAGCTTTGGTCAGCGTTAAATGATGTTCAGAAAAAAGAACACCGTTTTCATTGCTTTTACAGTGGGAACGGTGTTCTTGATTTACTTTTCTATTTGAAGATGCTATAATTATAAATTAAAAAATGACTCTAAAACATATAAAACATACTATCCTGACAACATAACAGTTTAAATTTCCAGGTATTATAATGAAAGGATGAAAGTGATGACTGAAAACAAGGAGAAACAGACAGAAGGCATTTTTTTTGAAGAAAAGTCGATCGTTCTGCCGAGTGCATGTGATGCTGGATCCAGACTGGGAGTTAAAAATATTCTGTCGATGTTTATGGATATCGCCATGCGTCATACCGAAGAGCTGAAGATCGACAGCAAGAATCTGTTGGAAAAAAGCAACGCTCTCTGGGTAATAACCCATATAAAAGTAGATATCAAAAGGCGGCCGGAAATGCTGGAAAAAGCAAAGGTCATCACCTGGCCTCTTAAGCCTCACGGCGTGAGTCTGGAACGTTGCTTTTCGATTGGAGGAGAAGGCAGGGACGGTTCAGAAGAAGTGTGGATAGCAGGTAATTCTGTATGGGTGTTTGTTGATGCCGAAACACATCATATCCGCCGCATTCGTACAGTCTGTTATCCGGATGATCTAAGCTATCGCGATGATGCCGATTTGACAAAACCTTTTCGTAAAAACATTAAGGCAGCACAGCTTCAGGAGGATTTTGGAGACATACCGGTGTTTGTCACCAGAAAGGTGGAAACTACCGATATAGATATGGCGCAGCACATGAATAATGTTGTGTATTGCCGCTGGATGATCGATACATTTTCTGTTGCGTATCTGGCTGAACATGAGATCACGGGCCTGGAGATCGATTTTCGCAATGAGTGCCGCGAAGGTGAGATGATAGATATTTACCGCCGCCAGACAGATAGCGGATGGCAGTTTCTTATGAAAAAAGCTGACGGTAATGTTTCCGTCGTGGCCTGGCTGGAAATGAAGAACAGTCAGCTATAAACTGACTGTCTTTAGTAGTTTGTTTATGAATGTTCCGTTTCGTTCAGCGGCAGGTTTACGCGCATGCATGTTCCCTGGGAAGGCTTGCTGCTGACTTCTATATTTCCTCCGTGCAGTTCAACGATCTTGCGGACGATGGCCAGACCGACGCCGTTGCCCTCAACAGCGTGTGAGGTATCGCCCTGATAAAACTTATCGAAGATCCTGCTGACGGTCTCCTCGCTCATGCCGCAGCCGAAATCGGTGATCTCAACAGTAAGCGTCTTATCGTGTTCTGCAGCCGCAACGATGATCTGACCGTTTTCCGGCGAGAATTTTATGGCATTATCCAAAATGTTGATCCATACCTGATTCAATAATTCCTGATTGCCGGTGTAATACAGATCGGCGATGTCTTCATTTGCACTATCATCGGAACCGAAAATGGCCTGCAGCTCGATGTTTTTCTTTTCCCACTTATCTTCCAGCAGCAGGATACAGCTGCGCAATTGTTCTGAAAGATTAAAACGGCCGGTATCGGAAAGAATAGACTGATTTTCTATTTTGGTCAGATTCAGAACGTTGGTAGCCAGAGCAGCCAGACGACCTGATTCATTAATGATAACGTCAAGATATTCGTTTTGTTCTTCTTTGGTCAGTTCATCATTCTTCAGCAAACGGGCAAAGCCGCGGATCGAAGTGATGGGGGTTTTGAATTCGTGGGAAAAATTATTGATAAAGTCGGAACGCAGCATTTCGGTACTGCCCAGTTCTTCAGCCAGAGAATTAAAGCTGCTGCTTAATTCGCGGACAATACGCGGCCGGGTAAAATCCAGACGCACATCATAATTTCCTTCAGCCAGAGCATTAAGGCCGCCGATGACCTGCCGGATCATGCTTAGCGGTTTGCGCATGGCAAAAGGTGTCAGCAAAGTACCGAATAATATACTGAAGATAGCTGCGGTCAGCAGCACCATCATACCTGCAGCCGATCCCGGTTCATGAGTATGGATGACTCCGTAATGATACAGAGCATAGGTCAGCAGTGCGGACAGCAGGGCTGACAATGTTAAAATACAGAAAACAAGTGCGATCAGCAGAATAGCGAGCCATCCGAAGTTTTTGACCTGCGGCAGAGGGATCGTTTTTTTATAGTCTTCTTTCTGACAGTTTTTATCACCGGACGGTTGTTCCGGAGGATCTGTTTTATCGGAAGACTGATTGGCCGCAGCCTCAGGGGGCGGTTTGGGAATGACTATTTTCCAGGCGGTATGCCGCTTCATACTTTTTTCACCGCCTTGTAGCCAAGACCGCGAACCGAAACGATCTGAAATTCCGGATAATTCTCAAAGCGGCGGCGCAGACGGTTGATGTGAACGGTGATAGTCTGATCGCTGCTTTCACTGTCCATACCCCAGATCTCATCCATAAGCTGAATGCGGGTGAATATTTTATTGGGGTAGGAAAGCAGTTTATAGA
>JAZPYJ010000118.1:0-13077 GCA_045544075.1 Thermoanaerobacteraceae bacterium | reverse complement strand
AGCGTTCTGTTCATGATCAGCTGCTGAACGAAATTGGCGCCCTGCATAAGGAACGGCGCTGTACCCAGGATCGCTATTTTAGTTACGATGGACGGCTTAAGGATAAGGTTGCGCGGACGCACTTTCAGATAAGATCTGCTTGAGGCAAAAAATCCGAATATCCAGAACAAGGAGATCAGATTGCCCAGCAAAATGCCGAGTGCCGCACCTTTAACGCCCCAGTCCATAACGATCACAAACAGATAATTGAAAAAAACATTAAAGGCAGAAGCCAGTATCTGCGTGTTCATGGCAACTATCGGCCTGCCTTCTGTACGGATAAAATTATTCAGGCCCATGCTGGGACAGGAAAAGATCATGGCGAACATCAGGACCGAAAGATAGTCCTTGGCATAAGGCATAACGGCCGAGTCTGCGCCGAGAAAAGCCAGGATCGGTTCTATGAACCAGTATGTCGCCAGCAGCACGATGATTGGAAGCAGGAAAAGCAGCGCGGTAGCCTGACCAAGCAGTTCCTCCGCTTCTTCATCACGATGCTGCCCCAGACGGATCGCCGTAAGCGTCGTTCCGCCCACACCTACCATGATAGATACCGCCATGAATAACGTCATGACCGGGAAGCAGACAGTTACCGCATCCAGCGCCAATGACCCTACGGCATTGCCGACAAAGATACGGTTGACGATATTCTGCATAGCGTTGCAGATCATGCCGATGATCGCCGGAATGGAAAAGCGCAGCAGCAGTTTGTTTATACTGGCCGTGCCATATTCGTTTATATTCTGATCCCCCTGCGGTCTGTTTTGTTTTCTCGCCGGTCCCGGGATCTTCTGTTGATCGATCTCCGTATTGTTTTTTCCCGTCATTATTTTTTAAAGCTCCTCCCGTAAATACCACGCGCTTTATTATATAATTTATATTATTTTTGTCAAGTGCTTAATAAAAAAATATCTGTCGCTCTCCGGCAGTACTGCAGCAGAAAGGAACAACGGCATGAAAATCAAAAAGCAATCGGTCTATAAAGTTTTTATATCCTTTTTTCTGATAACCCTCGGCGCGACGGCAGCGGCTTTTGCCATCGAATTATTTCTGCTTCCCTCCAAAATACTGGACGGCGGGGTAGTCGGCGTCAGTATGATCCTCTATCATATGACAGGCATATCGCTGAGTATCTTCACGCTTCTGCTTAACGCTCCGTTCGTGCTGATCGGTCTCAGGAATATCGGCAAAGGCTTTTTTATCCGCGCTATCTACGCTATGATAGTATTCGCGCTGATGATCCAGATCTTCACCGCTTTCGGTCCGGTCACCGACGACCCTTTGCTGGCGGTCGTTTTCGGCGGCGTTCTGCTAGGTATCGGAGTCGGAACCGTGCTGCGCAACGGCGGTTGTCTGGACGGTACGGAGACCGTCGCCCTGCTGCTGAGCAAAAAAACGTCGTTTTCAGTCGGTCAGATCATTTTCGGTATCAACATTTTCATTTACGCGGCTGCCGGCCTGCTTTTCGGCTGGGACAGAGCTATGTACAGTCTGCTGACTTATTTTATCACTTTCAAAATAATCGATATGGTGGAGGTAGGCATGGAACAGGCCAAATCGGTTACGATCATCTGTGATCAGGGCGGCGAGATAGCCGAAAAAATATATCAGGTGCTGGGCCGGACCTGTACTATAATGGATGGAAAAGGGCTTATCTCGGGCAGCAAAGACATCCTTTATTGTGTTATCACCAGAGTCGAGCTTTCCGAAATGCGCAAGATAGTAAAAGATACCGATCAATCTGCTTTCGTCACGATAAGTGACGTATCTGAAATAGTCGGATCTCATATAAAAAGCACTGCCCGCTGATATTCCGGACAGCAGCAGGCAGTACGCAACTTTCTTCCGATCATGAATGCGGCAGAAAAACTGCCGCGTTTATTTATGATAAGGCTGACCATTGATTATCTTGAAACTGCGGTATATCTGCTCCAGCAGGATAACGCGCATAAGCTGATGGGGAAAAGTGAAGCGCGAAAAGGACAGCAGCATATCTGCCCGCTGCAGCACCTGATCGCTCAATCCCAGCGATCCGCCGATAATAAAAGTCAGATCGCTTTTCCCGGACAGAGCCAGCCCGGAAATCATTTCTGCCAATCCTTCCGAGGAAAACTGCTGACCTTCGATCGCCAGTGCGATCACATAATTCCCCGGTTTGATGCTGCACAGCAACCGTTCTCCTTCTTTATCCAGTATTTGTTTTTTCTGTGCATCACTTATTTCTTCCGGCGCCTTTTCATCAGCCGTTTCTATTATCTCCGTTCTGCAGAAGGGCGTCAGCCGTTTCATGTATTCCGCCAGCGCCGCATTCCAGTATTTTTCCTTTATCTTGCCTACGCATAAGATCCTGATATTCATTTTTCTGACCTTTATCCCGTCTTGGATTTTTGACCTTCCCGAAAAAACTCAGACTAATATTATTTTTCAACTGATTATTATTATGCCCGAAAAACAACGAAAAATCAAGAAACATTTAGAAAAACAGCGTTTTTTTATATATACATGAAACTAGCCCGAGTTAATTGGCTTGATTTTGACTTTCTTTGACTTTGACTATTACTGACCTACGCGCTATAATATAACCGTAATAAGGAAGACAACAGACCGATCGCAGACTATTACAAAATAAGTATTTTAAACCAAGGAGGTTTTATTATGAGAAACTTAGTTCCTTATCGTCACAATCACATGGGCAGTCCGCTTCACCGTGAATTTTTCACCGACAACTTTTTCGCTCCGTTCTTTAATATGAGCGACTATTTCGGAACTTCTTCCTTCCGTGTAGATATCAGGGAAAATGAAGATCATTACGAAATCAGCGCTGATCTGCCGGGCGTTCCGGAAGATCAGATCGAGATCACTGTGGATGACGGTCTTCTGACCATCGCCGCTGATATGAACGAAGAGAAGAAAGAAGAGAAAGACGGTTATCTGTACAGCGAAAGACGCAGCGGCCGCTTCCAGCGCAGCTTCAATCTGGACAGCAGCAGGGTCAGGGAGGAAGACATCTCCGCCCATTATGAAAACGGAGTGTTGTGCGTAAACATTCCGAAGCAGGAAGACTGTCAGAAAAAATCGCGGCGTATCAGCCTCAGCTAATTAGTGTCCGATAATCAGCGGGGCGGCGGAACGATCCGCACAGTATGATTTACAACACACCACCAAATAAAATAAACAGCCAATCAGTTCAGACATCCCCCCTAAATGCTGAACAGGATAACGGCCTGATCTGTGTGGAGCAGATCGGGCCGTTTGCTGTTTTAGCGAGCTGAATAAAATGCCAGTCCGCCGCACTTGTTTTTTTTTACTTAATGCGTTATGATTAGGATAACTTTCAGCTGCGGAGAGGTATAAATGTCCATCAAAGCAAAAAAAGATTTTTCCATTATAATGATCATCCATTACATACGGCTGATCACCAGATCTCTGCTGTTTATCGCTTTGCTTATCATCTGGCTCGGCAACCTTTTTCAGCACAAGCCCGGCCTGATGGACCGGCTGGAAGAACAGCCGCTGATCCTGATTATGATATGGCTTCTCTTTGCCGGAGAAATGCTTTTTCGTTTTTTCCCTTCGCGGATCAGAAGCCCCGGCTGTCAAAAACAGTTCGCCGGTTCTTATATCAAGACCGGAGAAACAGAGATAACTCAGCATGATAATCACGCGACTGTACTGGTAGCGCTGATCTGGATCGTTCTTAATGCCGCTTTCGGAGCGCTGCATACGCTCGGCATTCTGAACGATGATTTCATGCTGCTGTTATGCTGCGCTTTCTCGGTCTGCGATATGATCTGTATTTTATTTTTCTGTCCGTTCCAGACCTGGTTTTTCAAAAATCGCTGCTGTACTACCTGTCGTATCTACAACTGGGATTATGCTATGATGTTCACGCCGCTGTTTTTCGTTCCCAATCTGTACAGCTGGAGCCTGCTGGCTTTCGCCATCGGCTTGCTGATCCGCTGGGAGATAACATATTTCCGTCATCCCGAGCGATTTTCCGAAAACACCAACGCTTTTCTCAAATGCGTCAACTGCACCGAAAAGCTTTGCCGTCACAAAAAACAGCTTGCTCCTCTCTGGGCAAAGATCGATCAGTTTACGAGGGAACGTCTGCAAAAGCTTAAGCTTCCGCGTTAAGCAAACACCATAATTGCTCCATCGGAGGTTTTTTATCTTGCAAATACAGCTTTCCGATCATTTTACCTATCATAAAATATTCCGATTTACTTTTCCTTCTATTATAATGATGATCTTCTCCGGCATCTATGGTGTAGTGGACGGCTTTTTCGTTTCCAATTTTGCCGGCAAGACGCCTTTCGCTGCTGTAAACCTGATCATTCCTTTTCTGATGATCCTTGGATCCGTCGGCTTTATCTTCGGCGCAGGCGGCAACGCAATAGTTTCCAACAAGCTGGGAGAAGGCAGGAACGAACTTGCCAGACAGAATTTTACGCTGATCGTATCAGTTTCCATTATCCTCGGTATCGTGCTGGGTGCTATCGGCTTTATGGTAATGAGACCGGTGGCAGTTTTGTTCGGGGCAACAGGGGAACTGCTGGAAAATTGTGTGCTCTACGGCAGGATCATAGTTGTTTTCGTGCCTGCTTTTATCGTACAGATGGAATTCCAGAATTTTTTCGTTACCGCGGAAAAGCCCGGCCTGGGACTCGCCTCATCGGTCATAGCCGGCGTAGTCAATATAATTCTTGACGCTCTTCTTGTCGCTGTTCTCTCTCTGGGACTGATCGGAGCTGCCGCAGCGACCGCCGCCAGCATGCTAACAGGAGCGATAATTCCTCTGGTTTATTTTTCCCGCCGCAATAAAAGTCTGCTTCGCTTTACCAAAACTGATCCGGCGCTCGGGATCATAGGCAAGATCATCACCAACGGTTCTTCAGAATTTATGAACGCTGTGGCAATGTCCGTGATCAGTATCCTTTATAATCTGCAGCTTCTGAAGTACGCCGGAGAAAACGGAGTAGCGGCCTACGGCGTTCTGATGTATGTAAGCATGATCTTTTCAGCTGTTTATTTCGGTTACGATATCGGCATTTCACCTGTCGTCGGATTTCATTTCGGTGCCAGGAATTACGATGAACTGAAGGAACTGCTCCGTAAAAGTGTTTTGCTTACTGCTGCTGCCGCATTGTTTATGTTCGTTTCTTCCGAATTGCTAGCTTATCCGTTCTCCAGGCTCTTCGTCGGATACGATGCTGAGCTGCTGGCCCTGACCCGCCGCGGTTTTGTTATCTATTCCTTTGCTTATCTGTTTATGGGGTTCGGTATTTTCGGCTCATCCTTTTTTACCGCTTTAAACGACGGTCTGATTTCCGCCCTGATCGCTTTCATCCGGACTTTTATCTTTCAGATCGGCGCTGTATTGCTGCTGCCTATGATCTGGGGGATAGACGGCATCTGGTACTCGCTGGTTGCCGCGGAAGCGATGGCTATGCTCCTTTCCGCGATTTTCCTGTTCGCAAAACGCAGGAAATATCATCTTATATAAAAAACAGAGAGCTATTCAGCCCTCTGTTTTTTTATAGAATGAACTGTTTCATTTTTGCTTTTTGAAAATTCCAGCCGCGTCGTTAATCATTTACCCGTGAAATATCCGCACCCAGCTCTTTCAGCTTCTGTTCAAGATTATGATAACCGCGGTCGATATAATGCACGTTGCTGATTTCCGTACGGCCCTCCGCGATCAGTCCGGCAACGACCAGTGCCGCGCCCGCACGCAGATCCGTAGCCTGAACACGAGCGCCTTCCAGACAATGCACGCCTTCTATCGTAGCCGTTCTTTCCTCGACCTTGATCTTCGCTCCCATGCGTTTGAATTCATCCACTACCCGGTAGCGTTTTTCAAACACATTCTCAACGATGGTGCTTTTCCCCTCCACGGTGGAGAGAAAAGCCATGAATTGTGACTGCATATCAGTAGGAAAGCCCGGATAGGGCATGGTTTTAATATTAAGCGGTCTGAGGTCTCCCACATATTTGACCTGTATCCTGCCCGGCTGACTGTCGACATACACTCCTGCCTCACGCAGCTTGGCGATGAGAGGCTCAAGATGGATGGGAATAACATTTTCCAGAGTAATATCGCCGTGTGACGCCGCAGCAGCTACCATAAAAGTACCCGCTTCTATCCGGTCGGGAATGATCTGATGACGTTTGCCTTTAAGTTCGGCCACACCTTCGATCCTGATCTCGTCTGTTCCGGCCCCGCGTATTTTCGCCCCCATCGTATTGAGAAAATTAGCCAGGTCCACGATCTCCGGTTCTTTGGCTGCGTTGTTTATCACTGTTGACCCGGGCGAAACACTTGCCAGCATCATAATATTTTCCGTTGCTCCCACACTGGGAAAATCCAGATAGATCATATCGCCGTGCAGTTCTTCACAGGAAGCGGTGATATAGTTATCGTCCATATCGACATCCGCACCCAGCGCTCTCAGTCCTTTAAAGTGCAGATCCATCGGCCTGCTGCCTATATTGCAGCCGCCGGGAAGAGCTATTTTTGCCGCATGGCAGCGCGCAAGCAGCGGACCCAGCAACAGGTTGGAGGCACGTAATTGTCTGGCTGCGTCATGAACGGCTTCACAGCTGAGCCGGTTTTGATTTTTCAGCTCAAGTATATCCTCTCCCTGCCACTGACAGCTGATCCCCATATTTTCCAGCAAAGAAAGCAATACCCTTACATCATTGATCTCCGGAATGTTTTCCAGAATTACTGTTCCTTCGACCATTACTGAGGCACAGATTATAGCCAAAGCGGAATTTTTAGCTCCGCTTATTTTTACTTTTCCGTTGAGACTTTTCCCGCCGATTATTACAAGTCTCTCCACATTACTGCCCCCTATCTTTCTCTGTTCTGCCCGTTTATATCTTTACAGCAGAAGACGCCTGCCGCATCGTATCACGCCTGCTGTTTCAATCACTTTATATACTGATATGACCAGAAAATCGATTCTGTTCATTTTTTTGATAAATCCATTATCACTTTGAAAAAATCCATACCCATATATTTTAAATTATGTTCCTTCATTTGTCAATCGGTTATAAAAAAAGGATAACACCTGAAGATCAGTGTTATCCCTGATAAATATTACTGTTTTCCGTGTTTTATCATAATGTTTTTTTTCGGTTATTTTGCATCTTCCGATTGCTCGGCCTCAACAGTATCTTCTTCCGCTGCTTCACCCGATGTATCCGCTTCATTATTATCGATAATAGCCTGCATGGATTCGATCAGAGAATCTACCGAACTGGTGTCAGCTCCTTCGCCGGCGACTTCTTTATACTTCTGCAGCTGTTCGATGCCCTCTTCATATTCACCCATGCCGAAACCGAGATAATACCCGTAGTAATAATAGGAGACCGGATAATCCGGATTAACTTCTATCGCTTTTTCGAAGGATGCGCGGGAGGCTTCATAATCTCCGGTATAGCTTTGAGCGACCGCCTGATTCAGCCAGGCATCGATATCTGTCGGTGATGCTTCCGTTACTTTTAAATATTGTTCCAAAGCTTCTTCAAATTGTCCGTTGTTCAGATATGCTTCGCCCAGATCTTTCATAAGCGAAATATTCTCCGGATCCGCCGCCAATGCCGCTTCAGCGTCTGACACCGCCTGTGCGGTATCTACTGTTTCTTCTTCTTTTTCATAATCATTGCTGTCAAACGCTCCCAGTCCCCACAGGATGGAGGTCCCTATCAGGCCTATGCCCAGCAGAAAGGCGATCACGCCCCAAAGTATTCTTTTGTTTCTTTTTTTCTTGGCCTGTTTCGCCGCAATCTTTTCCGCTTTTTTCTCCGCTCCTATGCCTTTAGCAACTTTTTTATCCATATTACAGGCTCCATTCTTTGAAAAATAATAGTTTTTTATGTTCAGTAATTTTATTATCTTTTTTCACAGATATCAGTCTTCTTCGACAGAAGAATCATCATCTGCCGCATCTGTTTTATTTTTTTCGGAATCTTCCTTAGCAACTTTTTCTGCCGTTCCGACCATAATTATTTCATTGACCGGCTCCTGAACTTCTTTTTCTTCTATAATTTTCTCCCCGGTCAAAACTCCCTTGGAATACGTCTGCTCTTTAGTGATCTCAGTTATACCGTTCAGTCCCTCCTGGATCACCATCTCTGTTCCTTTCAGCCATTCAGCATTTTCCTGTACTTCGGTCTGATATTCAGTTATCTTTTCTTCCTTTATTTCCGCAACGATGTCGAGATTGAGCAGATGCTCCCGAGAATCGACTTTGATGGTCTGTCCTTTTTGCAGAACCGATTTTGCGGACAGATCTTTATTGAGCGCGAGTATCCTTTCCACACTGGTCTTATTCGCCAGAGCGGCCTCTGTCAGATCTTCCTTTTGTCCGGCAGTATATTGCTGCAGAGCATGCCCTTTATTATAAATGTAGGTCAATGCCTCTTCCATGGATTTTACCAGGTTTTTGCGGCAGATGACCCCGACCGGCTCAACATCTTCTTGTACGCTCACAGAAATAATCTTTCCTTCTATCTGTTCCGTACCGTTTCTTTTAACTGCTGCGATCAGCTCATCATAGGCCAGTTCATCCGCGACATACAGGACTTCCTCTTCATTTATGGCAACTGCGATCGCCGGGGTAAGGTTGCCTGAGTCAGTTGCCGCCGCGTCTGCCAGAAGCTGTTCCGGTTCCATCTTTTCCGCGATCGGAGTTCCGGTGTTTTGGTTTTCTCCGCTGAACAATGAAAAGCCGTCCGTTGCCGCATAAAGCAGCGCGAGAAAACTTAGAATAACAGCAAGAGCTATAACGATTCCCCATCTTATCCTGCTGATCCTGTTTTCTTTTTCAGCTATTCTGGGGCCCGGTGTTTTTTCTTTTTCTATGTCGATCGTTGTTATATCATTTATATCTGACTGTTCGGATATACTTGCATTTTTATTGGGATCCGCATCCGGATCGATGGGGATCTGCTGCTTTTTATCGACATATTTATGACTGTGTCTGCCACTGTTAGAAAAGAGCATAAATCATCTGCCTCCTTTCTTTATGAAGTCACCGGATCATTATGCCTGATATTTGATAATATTATTTTATTATAACATACTCCTGCTGTCAGGACAATCTCTTTTCCGTACAAATCTTATTCAGCAAGCCCTGCCTGACGCAATTGAATATAGATGGCACATTCCAGCCGTTTCTTTTCGATAATGCAGCCGATCTCATAAGGATCCAGAATATCCTGATTAAAAAACCAGGCATTGGCGTGACAGCCGCCGCTGCAGTAAAATTTGGCCCAGCAGTCACCGCAATGCTTTTTTGTGTAAATATTGGCGCGTGAGAATTCTTTTATTATCGGATCCCCGGCAAGTTTTGAAGCCATATCCTCGTCATAAACGCTGCCTATCTTAAACTGTTCCTGTCCTACGAACTGATGACACGGATAAAGGTCGCCGTTAGGAGCTACGGCCAGATATTCATGTCCGGCACCGCAGCCGACCATTTTTTTATAAAGGCATGGTCCGCGCAGCAGATCAAGATTGAAATGGAAGAAATTGAATGGTTTTCCCTCTTCTGCCCGCTGCAGGAAATAATCAGTCAGCCGGTCATATTCTTCCATAAGCTGAGGCAGGTCTTCTTTACGGAAAGCGTAATCAAGATTTTCCGGAGCGACGACAGGTTCAACCGAAATCTCTTTATAGCCCATTTCAGCCATATGCTTCACATCTTCAGAGAAATCCTTATTATAACGGGTGTATGTCCCCCGCAGATAATAGCCCTGATTATGCCGTGATCTGATAAACTCGTCAATGTTTCCGATTATCTTTTCATATGATCCCTGCCCGCCGACAAAAGGCCGCATGGCATCATGGACTTTTTTGCGTCCGTCCAGGCTCAGGACGACGCTGATATCCTGCTCGTTAAGATAGTCGCGGACTTCTTTGCTTAATAAAACCGCGTTGGTCGTTAAGGTGAATTTTATTTTTTTCCCTTTGGCTGCCGCTTTTTCATTTCCATAGGCAACCAGCTGCTTTACAGTTTCAAAATTCAGCAGCGGTTCTCCGCCGAAGAAATCGATCTCGAGATGGCGCCGCGCTCCCGAACTGGTCAGGAGAAAATCTATCGCTTTACAGCCGGTTTCCGTACTCATCAGGGAATGGTCGGAGCCATAGGTGCCGTCTCCCGCAAAACAATATCTGCATTTCAGATTGCAGTCATGAGCGACATGCAGACACAGTGATTTAACGACCGACGGCCACGGCCGCTGTCTGTTCTGAAATTCATCTTCCGAGCAAAGCAGGCCCCGCTGTTTCAGTTCGATCAGTTCCTGCCAGACTTCGTCTATCTCATCTGCAGAATAATCGTCATTATTCTTTTTCAGCTCGTCCCGTGCCTGTCCGGCGCTTTTTCCTGCTTCCAGATAATCTACCAGATCCCAGGCTAATTTATCAAATACATGAACAGCCCCGCTGTTGACATCGATGACGATGTTGTTTCCTTTATATTGATATTTATGCAGCATGGCTTTTTTGCCTCCCAAAAACACCGTAAAATATACTTTAGAATAAATTCACCGCGTGCAGGTAAAATCCTGCCGCAGGCACATAAAATTGAAGACCGGCAGGGTCTTGCTTCCTGTCGGTCGGCATAAAGAAAAAAAGACTGTCTGATCTGCAGACAGTCTTTCTGAACTATTATTTATCTTTCCTT
Organism: Thermoanaerobacteraceae bacterium; assembly: GCA_045544075.1. GTDB lineage: Bacteria > Bacillota > JAZPYJ01 > JAZPYJ01 > JAZPYJ01 > JAZPYJ01. The sequence goes on along the minus strand of JAZPYJ010000118.1, from coordinate 2,341 downwards.
ATATGATTTTATTTTTGCAGGCAGATCTGATTTCCTACGGTGCAGGAAGTCTTGCAGGCCGATTGGCAGGAAGCCTGGCACTCGCCGCAGCCTTTTGCTTCAATATTTTTTTGCTGGGAGACATCATTTAATGTTTTGATATGTTTACTCATCAGTTAACCTCCTTAACAACTGCAATTTTTGCCTAGCATTACCAGTATAACCCCGACGGGGCGGTTTTGTCAAGGATGTTATTTAATATCCGGGCGCTCTGCATCCAGATTGTTTTCAAGGTATACCGAAGTGCTGGGAAAAGCGATGGATACACCGTTCTTCTCAAGTATCTCCATTATTTGCAGATTGATGTCTTCCTTGATCTGAAGGTATTCGCCGTATATGCCTGTGGCAGCATAATAATACAACTGTATCTCCAGAGCATTATCTCCGTAATTATCGAAATTGACGTAGATCTTTTCCTGATCGACTTTCGGCGAGTCTTTAAGCATTTGTCTCAGATCCGCCAGGACCTGCAGCATTTGTTCCCGGGTCGTATCATATGTCAGCCCCAAACAGCAAAGCACGCGTCTTTTGCCGGCCCGGCTCCAGTTGATAAGAGGGCTGTTGGCCAGTTTGGTATTGGGAACGGTGACCAGCTGCTGATCGAACGTTCTGATCATCGTATTCCGATAGTTTATTCCTTCGATAATACCTTCCACTCCGTCACAGATGACCCAGTCCCCAAGAGAAAAGTTCTTGTCAGTCATCAAAGCAAATCCGCTTATTATCCCTTCCAGCAGATCCTGCGCCGCGAGAGCGATAGCCAGACCGCCTAATCCCAGACCGGCGACCATACTGCTGATCGAATAATTGCATTCTCCGGCGATCATTATCACAGCCAGTATCGACGCGATGATCTTGCTGATCTTAATAAAGATCGGAATCAGTGCTCTTTCTGCTTTGATCCTTAAAAACTGTCCTTTGCCTAAACAATATTTCTCATATGCCGTGAGCAGATTAAGTATCGCCTTCAGCAGGATCACTATTATCGCACAGCGCAGAAAAACTGTTATAAAAGCATCGCCTTTGCCGGTCAGAGGCAGAATGTTATACGCGAAATAAAAACCGACTGCAACGATCAGCCATTCAAGCGGGATCATCTGAGATTTGATTATTTCTTCATCATATTCCCGGTTCTTTTTCCTGGCAAGACGTATAGCTATCGCTGAGATCGCTTTAGCGACAGTATGACGCAAGAAAAAACAGATCAGAAAGATCGCAGCGGCTTTGGCAAGAAGCAGCAGGGAACTGCTCAGATCCATTCCTTCAAAAGTCAGCAGATCCAGAAACCATTGTTCTATTTTTTCCATAATCAATCAAAAAACTCTACTTTCCCTGATCCGAGGAAGTATTTTGCTCCGATCACTTCACCGCCGCCGGCAAGCATTTCCTTGATCACAGGACTATCCTGCATTACCTGAAGCTGGGTATAAATATTATGATCGCATACCTGTTCAGCATAATCAGCCGCTGCAGGGTCCGATTTATCCATAGACGGCCGGATCCTGGCAACTATGGAACCGATGCTGCCCGGCGCTTCTCCGCCGACCAAAGCCGCGCCTACTGCTCCGCAGTTTTCATGTCCCATCATTACCACCAGCTGACAGTGCAAATGATCGACAGCATACTCTACGCTTCCCAGCGCGCACTCGTCCAGAACGTTGCCCGCCACTCTGATCACAAACAGATCGCCCAACGCCTGATCAAAAATGATCTCGGCAGGAACACGGGAATCAGCACAGGTAACCACGACAGCGAACGGATGCTGTCCATTGTTCAGCAGATCTTCTCTTTTAGCCGCACTGATATCTTTTTCAGCCGGCTGGCAGCTTGCATAGCGGGCATTGCCTTCTTCCAGGATCTTTTTTGCTTCTTTAGCTGTTATCATTTAATCTGTCACTCCTTAATCGTTGTTTTGTTTGTAGTTTTGCCTATGTAGATTAATTAGCTTTTCGTTCTGAAATTCCTTTATTTTTGATTATTTTTGAGATGAAACCGGATACTGCCGGGCTTTATATCTCAACTGTTATATAAAAAAGAACGGGCATATTGCCCGTTCTTTATAGCAGATGTACATCAGCTATTGCTATATCGAAAGTCCGAATACGATCAAAACCAAAAACTCATTTTACTAAATATCTTCTGGCTGCTACAGCCGTCGCTGTAAATAAACCAGCTAATATCATAACAAAGAAAATAACGCTTGATTCGCCTGTTTTTGGCGATTTGTCGCTGTCTTTATCGGCGTCGGCATCGGCGTCAGCGTCAGCGTCGGCATCGGCATCTGCGTCGGCGTCAGCATCGG
>JAZPYJ010000117.1:0-6196 GCA_045544075.1 Thermoanaerobacteraceae bacterium | reverse complement strand
TATGAAGCGGTAATATTATAATGAAAGAAAAAGTTTGTATTGAGTTCACAAACGAGGATGATAATACGATCGGGCTGCAGGAAGGAGCTGAGCTTTCAGGCACCTTATATTTGTGTGCGACTCCGATCGGAAATCTGGAGGACATTACGCTCAGAGTCCTGCGGATCTTGCGGGAAGTTGATCTGATAGCGGCAGAGGATACCCGTCATACGCGGCAGCTTCTGACACATTATGATATCCATCAGAATCTGACCAGTTATCATGAACACAATCGGATGAGCAAAGCTCCGGAACTGCTCGCCAAACTGCAGGCAGGGAAGGATATTGCGCTGGTGACGGATGCCGGCCTGCCGGGAATATCCGATCCGGGGTCCGATCTGGTCCGGCAGGCTTTAGAACAGGGACTGCCCGTAGAAGTACTGCCCGGAGCATCAGCCGGGATCAGTGCTCTGACTATTTCGGGCCTTAACACGGAACGTTTTGTATTTGAAGCTTTTTTGCTCCGCCGCAGCAAAAAAGAATATAAAGAACGGCTGAAAGAACTTGCCCGGGAGAGACGGACTGTTATCTTTTATGAGGCACCGCATCGCCTGCTGACGACTCTGCAGGATCTGACAGAAGCCTGCGGAGGAAGCCGGAAGGCAGTAGTAGCCAGAGAACTGACAAAAAAATATGAGGAACTGCGCAGAGATACTTTGGAAGGATTGCTTTCGTATTATAAGGAACATCCGCCGCGCGGAGAGATCACCGTTCTCCTGTCGGGAGCTTCTGATGAAGAAATACTTGCTGCTGCGGAAGCGGATCTTTCGGCTGAAGAGGCGGCGAGATTTAAATTGCCGCTCGCTGAGCAGGTGTCTCTGCTTATCAGTGAGGGAATGGATAAGAAACAGGCGATTCGGCAGGTAGCTGAACGATGCGGTTTGCCGAAGCGGGAAGTCTATAATCAGGTGATGAGATCTCAGGATCAGAGGGATAAATAATGATAAAATGATTATTCGGCTGATGATCCGGAGATTGGTTAACAGTGAAAGAATTTTTGACGGAGGGTATTTTCATGGAAAAGAAACAATTCAAAACAGAGTCGAAAAAAATGCTGGATATGATGATCAATTCAGTATATACGCATAAAGAAATATTCTTGCGTGAATTGATCTCCAATGCCAGTGACGCGATCGATAAAAGATACTTTCAGGCGCTGACCAGAAACGAATGGTCGCTGCCTCGAGCTGAATATGCCATAAAAATTGCCGCAGACAGTGAAAACCGTACTTTAACCATCACCGATAACGGGTGCGGCATGACGGCAGAAGAACTGGAAAACAATCTTGGTACTATAGCCAAAAGCGGATCCGGAGAATTCAAATTGGAAAACGGTGACGATGATATCGATATCATCGGTCAGTTTGGCGTCGGTTTTTATTCCGCTTTTATGGTCAGCGATAAAATAACGGTAAAAAGCAGAGCTCTGGGAGCCGATGAAGCATATGTATGGGAATCGGAAGGCGTGGAAGGATATACGATCGAGCCGTGTGAGTATGATGAATACGGGACCGAGATCGTACTTCATATTAAAGAGGATACCGAAAATGAACGATATGGTGAATTTCTGGAGGAATTCCCTCTGCGTGATCTGGTAAAAAAATATTCCGATTATATCCGTTATCCGATCCTTATGGATGTCGAACGTCAGAGAGAGATAAAAAAGGATAATGATGAGGCTGATCAGGACGGGGAAAATAAGGAACCTGAATACGAGACCTATACGACGACGGAAACTCTGAACAGCATGGTGCCGCTTTGGCATAAACCGGCATCCGAAGTAACAGAAGAACAGTATAAAGACTTTTATTCTTCGCACTTTTATGATTATACTGCACCGCTGAAAACCATTCATTCCCATATCGAGGGCACTGTGGATTATGAAATGCTTCTTTTCATTCCTGGCAAGGCACCGCACGACTATTATACAAAGGCTTATGAAAAAGGTCTTCAACTGTATGCCGATGGTGTCATGATAATGGAAAAGTGTCCGGATATGCTGCCCGATTATTTTAATTTTGTACGCGGGATCGTTGACAGTTCGGATTTCACTCTTAATATTTCCCGTGAGACTTTGCAGCATAACCATCAGGTAAAAGCGATCGCCAAAAGTATAGAGAAGAAAATCAAATCCGAATTGCTTAAAATGCAGGATAAAGACCGGGCTAAATATCGTGAGTTCTTTGAACAGTTCGGTGTCCAGCTGAAATATGGTATTTATCTCGATTACGGCGAGCACAAGGATTTTCTGCAGGATCTGCTTCTTTTCTGCTCAACGAAGCAAAGTGCTTTGGCTGATGCTGACAAAGACGAATCAGAGAAAACAGGGGATGCATGTGGGGATTTCGCCGAAGAATGCAGCTGCGGGCACGACGATAAACATGATGATGAGCATTGCTGCTGTCATGATCATGAAGATGAAAAATATGCTTATGTTACGCTTAAAGAATATGTTGAAGCTATGCCTGAGGATCAGAAGGCTATCTATTACTGCTGTGCGGAAACGACTGATCTGGCTGCAGCGATGCCCCGGACAGCTATGGTCTGCGGCAAAGGGTATGAAGTACTGCTGTTAACTGATGAAGTCGACGAATTTGCTATAAAAGTCGTTGACAGTTATCAGGAAAAACGATTCGTAAATATCAATACTGCTGATCTGGATATCGCAACAGATGAAGAAAAAGATACCCTGAAAGAGGAAAACGAAGCCTATAAGGAGCTGCTTTCATATATGCAGGAGGTTCTGGAAGGAGAAGTGAAGACCGTTCGTTTCTCCAACACGATGCAGGAGCATCCGGTATGCCTGACCAGTGAGGGCTATATGTCAGCTGATATGGCCAAGGTGCTGAGTCAGATGCCCGGCAACGAAAGCTTCGCTCATGTTGACATGGCGCTTGAGATAAATCTGGATCATCCTGTCGCCAAGACGTTGAAAACTGCGTTTGTAACCGATAAAGACAAAGTTGCCCGCTACACAAAGATCCTTTATGCTCAGGCAAGACAGATAAGCGGGCTCGAGATCAAAGATCCGGTAAAACTGAGTGAGATGATTTGTGATCTGCTGGTATAAACGGATCATATCAATTAAATAGAGGCGGAATGATTCCGCCTCTTTATTTTTAAATCCGATATTTTGATCTCAAAGAGTAAAAATTAATAATTTTGCAAATATTTTACGAAAATTAAGTGAAAAATTAAAAATTTTTTAAATAACCTTTGGCTTTTTGCTTAATTTAATATATAATATATCCCGTGTTAAAGTGTGTATTACTATAATTAATTATATTCAGAGGCGATCAGCAAGGCAGCGATCAAGGGGGTAGGATTTAATGCTGAAGATTCAGGATGTTACTTTGCATGTAAATGACGAAGACGGCGAAAAAACGATATTACAGAATGTTGATCTGGAATTGGAAGCCGGCAAGATGTATGTTGTTACCGGACCAAACGGCTCAGGCAAATCAACTTTAGCTAAATTATTGATGGGAATCATGAAGCCTAATTCCGGCAGAATTATTTTTAATGGACAGGATATTACGGAATTGAGCGTTACCGAAAGAGCTAAACTGGGTATTGGCTACGCATTTCAGAATCCTCCCCGCTTTAAGGGTATAAAAGTACGTGATTTACTGAATATTGCCTCAGGTAAATCGCTGACTCAGGATAAGATGTGCGGCTTGCTGTCCGATGTAGGATTATGTGCACAGGATTATCTTGATCGTTTGGTTGACACTAAACTGTCGGGCGGTGAACTGAAGAGGATAGAAATAGCTACAGTCATTGCACGTAATCTGAAGATCGCTCTGTTTGACGAACCGGAAGCCGGTATTGATCTGTGGAGTTTCCAGAAACTTGCGGAAACATTCCAGACTATCCATAAGAAATATGATACGACTTTGCTGATCATTTCTCATCAGGAACGGATCCTGAATCTTGCCGATGAGGTGATATTGATCGCCAATGGACAGATAAAAGAAATTACGGATAAAGATAAAGTGTTATCGCAATTAACATTTGTCAGCAATCCTGAGGCCAATTGCCAATATAAGAGTTTTTGCGAGAAAGGGGTAGAAATCGATGTTAAATAAGGTTGATAAAGATTTATTGGCAACGATAGCCGACCTGCATGGCATTCCTCAGGGGGCATACAACATACGCAAAAACGGTGAAGGCGCGGGAAGAGTAAGCACTCCGAATATAGAGATCATAACCAAGGAAGATAAACCGGGTATCAATGTTAATATTAAACCGGGCACTAAAAATGAAAGTGTGCATATTCCGGTCATTCTGACAGCGACCGGGTTAAAAGATGTAGTGTATAACAGCTTTAATGTAGGAGCAGGCTCTGATGTACTGATCGTGGCTGGCTGCGGCATTCATAATGCCGGCAATGAAAAGGCCCAGCATGATGGGATCCATGATTTTTATGTGGGCAAAGGCGCACATATGAAATATGTGGAGAAGCACTACGGCGAAGGTCAGGGACGCGGTGAAAAAGTACTTAATCCGGTCACTATCATCGAAGTGGATGAAGACGGTTTTGTAGAACTGGAAATGATACAGATCAAGGGCGTCGATAATTCTGAAAGAGATACACAGGTAAAACTGCATAAAAACGCTAAGCTTATTGTTACGGAGCGCCTTCTGACATATCTTGATCAGCGCTGCGACTCCACCATTAAAGTAGAGATGGTGGGTGACGATGCTTCTGCTCAGATCATTTCCCGCTCAGTTGCGCAGAATGATTCCGAACAAAGATTTTATCTTAGTCTGATCGGCAAAGCTAACTGCCGCGGACATATTCAGTGCGACTCCATTATTATGCATAACGCCAGAGTCTCTTCTCTGCCAGAAATCGCTGCTTATCATGAAGGAGCTAATCTCATTCATGAAGCGGCTATCGGTAAGATTGAGTCAGAGCAGATGACGAAACTGATGTCACTTGGATTGAGCGAAAGTGAAGCGGAAGAGACGATACTGAACGGCTTTTTAAAATAAATATGCTGTTCTGATAAAACAGATACTGAGCGGAGAAAGGTTAATTATATGAACGATGATCAACAAAAACCCCATGGAGCGAGCAAGGTTATTCAGATAATCCTATTGGCGATAATAATTCTGGCAGTTTTCGAATTTTTTTATTCAGGTGCCTTTGCGGCTATTAAGACTAAAGTGATGGTCGATAAATTCGATGAAAATTATTCGGAAGAAACTGCTTATGATCATTTTGACGAGAGGGTCAATATCCTACTGCTGGGCAGTGATTCGCGCGATATGGATTCTATTGAACGTACCGATACGATTATCGTTGCCAGTGCCGAAAAGTCGACAGGCAAGGTCGTTATGCTTTCGATTCCCCGTGACACCAGGGTGTATATGGAAGGTTACGGATACAGCAAGATAAACAGTGCCAGCACGATCGGGGGGGTAGAGTATACGGTGGAAGTCGTAGAGGAATTACTGGATATACCGATCGACTATTATGTACTGGTCAATTTTGAAGGTTTTATTGATATAATCGATGCCATTGGCGGTGTTACTATTGACGTGCCGGAATATATGTATCATGAAGATGCCTATCACTCTGATTTAACTATTGAGTTAGAGCCTGGAGAACAAAAACTTAATGGTGAACAGGCACTGCAGTATGTACGTTATCGCAGTTATGAATCAGGTGATATCCACAGGACGGAAGTCCAGCGGGAGTTTCTGATTACTCTGGCACATGAATTGATGTCGGCAAAAACTATAACCAAGCTGCCTAAACTGATACCGGCGGTAATGAGGTGCGTGGATACCAACATCAGTGTTTCTGATATGGTATTGATGTCGAAGCTTGCGTATAAGCTGGATATTGAAAATATTACCTCACAGACTTTGCCTGGTCAATTTCTGGATACTGACGCCAGTTATTGGGAAATAGATACTGAACAAACTAAGACTATAATCGAAGACCTTTATAATGGCAACAAATATGAAGTGATCAACTACGGTTCTACTGATAATACGGAGTACACTGATAACACGGGGTATACTGATAACACGGAGTACACTGATAACACGGGGTATACTGATAACACGGGGTATACTGATAACACGGAGTACACTGATAACACGGAGTATTCTGATAACACAGAGTACACTGATAACACGGAGT
>JAZPYJ010000116.1:0-4855 GCA_045544075.1 Thermoanaerobacteraceae bacterium | reverse complement strand
CTTGATCAGAACTATCATATCGCGTCTTGCTTCTTCTTCCACATTAGCCAGCAATACCTGTCTGGCTTCTTCCGATGATAATCCTGAGATTTTTTCGAGTTCGGCTATTTCTTTTTGCAGCACTTTCTGCAGCTCGTCTTTATCTTTATTAAGATCAGCTTCTTTTTTACTTACAGCTTCATCTTTACGCTCCAGCGATTCGATCTTTTTTTCCAGCTGTTCTTCCTTCTGCTGCAGTCGTCTTTCAGTGCGCTGCATTTCTGAACGTCTTTCCCGGTTTTCTTTTTCTATTTCGTTCTTTGATCTGATGGCTTCTTCGCGAGCCTCGATAAGCATTTCTCGTTTTTTGGCTTCAGCTTCTTTCTCAGCATTAGCGATTATAACCGCTGCTTCCTGACCGGCGGCTGACATTTTCTTTTCGACTCCGGCCCGACGGACCAAATACCCTGCAGCCGCACCAATCGCAATACCGGCAATGATTAAAACAATCTGCATCGCACTACTCATTTCACTCACCTCCTGTCAGATTTGTTTGATTTTTTATATCCCCCATTATCCATAGCCTGTAAAACAGCAAAATGCCGGACAGACTTTTCCGACTGCCCGGCATAATAAGTACGACTTAAACTGGATAAATATAGTCTGTTCATCCATAATAAGAATGGATTGATAGATTTTTTGATTAACAAAGATAAACATCTATATTTATAATCAGCCTGTTTCTGCTTTGTTTAACATAAAAAACAAAAACACAGCGATACTTTTCAGCCAAACAGCCTAATAGATATTTTAACTCTTTATTTCGTTTCTGTCAAGAACACCTTTAATCTTGGAGAATAGATTATCTCCTTAATGACCTCATAAGAAAATCCGCGGCGCTGAAGAAACGCAGTTAATCTGCGCTGAAAAGCAATGGTATTTTTTTTTAATGAAAGCGGATCATCGTCTATAGTTATCTTTTTTCGTACACAATATTCCTTCACTGCCTGCCAGGCCAGCTCATATTCTGTATTATCCGAATAATAATCTGCCAGCTTTGCATTAATAACGGATGACTCGACACCGAGCTGCCGGAGGCGATAAATGATCGCTTTACGGCCCACAGGCTTCCCGTTCATATGTTCCCGGATAAACTGATCAGCAAAAGCCTCATCGTCCAGCATTTCCAAATGTTTTAAAACATTGATCACTTTTTCTGTTATTTCCGCCGGATAGCCCTTTTTATTCAGATATGTGCGCATTTCTCTGCAGGTCCTTGCGCGATAAGCCAGATAATTGAATGCATGATTTTTGGCTTTTTCATAATCCGAATGAAACTTCTCTTCGCTTGCCGGCTGATCATCACTGTTCCCGTCGGGCAGGTCAATTTTATTATTACTGTCCTGTATTATTTTGAACAGTCCCTGTTTGTACATTTCATCAAGATCTATCATAGCTATTAAAATGCCAGATCGCTGTCGTCATCTATAAACAACGGATCATTCTCCAAGATATCACTGTCAAAAGTCCCCGTATCAGGCAGATTATCATCAGAAGACTTATCTTTCAGTGCAGCAGACGGTACAGATCCAATCTGATCATCCGGCTGCACAGAACTTATTTTCTCATTCTCATCTGATGCATCATTTTTCAGCATTCGTTCGCGGACCAATCGCTCAATTTCTGCATACTTTGACGGATTGTTCTTTAACTCTTCCTTAGCTTTCTCCCGTCCCTGCCCTAACCGTTCGCCGCGATATGAATACCAGGAGCCGCTTTTATCGATGATTTCCAGCTCAGTCGCGGCATCAAGCAATGAACCGACTTTAGATATCCCTTCGCCGAATATCATATCGACTTCTGCTGTCCTGAACGGAGGGGCTATCTTATTTTTTACGATCTTTACTTTGGTTCTGTTGCCGATAATATCATTGCCCTGTTTGATCGGCTCACCTTTGCGGATATCGATGCGAACTGATGCATAGAACTTAAGCGCACGCCCTCCGGTCGTCACCTCAGGATTGCCGTACATAACTCCGACTTTTTCCCGCAGCTGATTGATAAAAATAACAGTAGTATCTGATTTACCGATAAATCCGGTCAGCTTGCGCAACGCCTGTGACATAAGACGGGCATGCAGACCAACGTGAGAATCTCCCATCTCTCCTTCGATTTCCGCCCGGGGGACCAGAGCAGCAACCGAGTCCACTATTATCACATCAACCGATCCGCTGCGCACCAATGCTTCTGTAATTTCCAGCGCCTGCTCACCTGTATCCGGCTGAGCGACCAGCAGATTATCTATATCCACGCCCAAATGCTTAGCATACTCAGGATCCAGCGCATGTTCGGCATCTATAAAAGCCGCGACTCCCTGGTTTTTTTGCGCTTCCGCAACAATATGCAGTGCAAGCGTAGTTTTACCGGAAGACTCCGGACCGTAGATCTCTACAATACGTCCTCGGGGAACTCCTCCGACTCCCAAAGCAGAATCTATAGCCATACAGCCCGTTGAAATAACATTAACATTATAACGTTGTCTGGTATCCCCCAAACGCATTATCGATCCTTTGCCAAATTGTTTTTCAATTTGCAGCAAAGCTTTATCCAAAGCCTCACTTTTTTCGGAGCCGATAGTTTCATTCATTTTGTACTTTTGCTTGTCTTTCTCCATCGTTTGACCTCCATTTTTCAGTGATATTATTTATTTTGAAATCATGTTTAAACTGTTTTAATTGCCGTCGGCATGCAATCGTTCATTAAGCATTTGAAGAGCAGCGACTACAGTTTGCTTTCTGACTGCATCCCGATCACCACTGAAATTATTTTTTACACTGACCACGCCGTGTTTATCCGCTAAACCAATAAACACCAGACCAACAGGCTTCGCAGTGGTTGCGCCTCCGGGTCCCGCTATACCGGTCACTGATAAAGCGTAATCAGCTCCGGAATTCTGCAGTGCTCCGCAGGCCATTGCTTCAGCAACCTGACTGCTGACTGCCCCATAATTATTCAAAAGATGCTGACTTACATTTAAAAGCTTATTCTTGGCATCATTGCTGTATGTTGTTACTCCGAGATCGAAGAAACCGGAACTGCCCGGCACACTGGTCAAGGCTGCGCTCAAAAGCCCTCCTGTACATGATTCGGCTGTTGTTACTGTTTCCTTGCGATCCAGAAGCTTTTTAGCAACCGCGGCAAATAATTCTTTTTTTTCTGTTTCCAGATTTCTTATGTTCATAATGGCAGCTCCTGTAATAACAGTCCGGATCGACTGGTTAAATTTTCCATTTATGAGAATATTATATATCAGGCCTTGCGGTCTGTCAAGACAGTTTCAATATTTTCCTTTTTAAGTAATTTTATTTTCCAGAACAAAATGATCGTTTAATACGCAGAAAATACAGAACCGTATAACAATTATCGCCATATCAGAATACTGTCTGCACTAACAGCATATAACAGGCCGTTCCGCAAACTATGCTGACCAATGTATTGCGTTTCCAGAACTGCAAAGCAGCAACTACCAGGCAAGCTGATAATTCAGGCAGACCGTATGGTGAATTCAACAGTGATATATGACGAAGGCTGAATACCACCAGCATAGCCATGATGGCAAACGGCAGGACTTTACCTAAATAATTGATAAAATCGGGTGTATGATGCTGACTGCCGAAGAGTACAAACGGCAGAAATCTGATCGCTATAGTCACCAGCGCCATAACAGAGACCATCATAATGATGTGCAAATCGTTACTCATCAGCAACGTCCTCCTTGCGGCGCAAAATTGCAAGAAATAGGGTTATAAGAATCATAGCCGGAATCAGAAATCTATCGCTGCCGAATATCATCAGACAAAGCACTGAACAAATTACTCCGATTATCGCTGCTCCATGATCCTTGCTGGTGATCCACTGCTCGACAAACACAGTCAGAAACAGCGCAGTCAAAGCAAAATCGATTCCTTCTGAACTGAAAGGGATAAACTCTCCCAACAGCACCCCCAGAACACTGCCCGCCACCCAGTAGCAATAATTCAAAAAAGAAACCAGAAAAAACCATTTGCCTTTGCTGACGTTTCCCATATGTTCGGGAGGATTGCATACCAGAGAAAAAGTTTCATCCGTTAAGGCAAAAATCAAAAATGATTTGCGCAGTTTCGGCTGATCTTTGTATTGATTGATCATGGAAATACCATAGAAAAAATGTCTGAAATTAACCGCCAGTGACGTCAGTGCTGTTGCTGCCAGCGAGACCCCGCAGGTCAGTAAGTCAATCGCCGCATATTGAAGCGATCCGGCAAATATCAGGGCACTCATTGCAAAAACCAGACCTAAACCAAATCCTTCAGTTTTCATAATAACGCCGAAACCGATTCCCAATACGATATAGCCAGTCAAAACAGGAATAGTTGCAATAAATGCCTGTTTGATCAGGTCCGTACATCGCATTGTAACGGCAACAGAATCTTCTTTCATATTATTATATCCAATTGAATTATTTTAAAACACGTCAATCATTTCAATTATCCAGATATTTTGCATATTTAATCAGATAATCCGCACCCGACCAAACAGTAAATATCAGAGCTATTCCCATCGTGATGATCCCGGCCGGAATATTGAGCAGACTGAAAGGAAAATCATTTATCAGGAAAAAGATTATGGCGAGTATCTGAGTGACTGTTTTCAGTTTTCCCAGACGGCTGGCAGCCACTACCACACCTTCGACCGCCAGAATAGAACGCAAACCGGTAACTATAAATTCACGGGAAATAATAATAAACACGATCCAAGCCGCAAGACCTTTCAGCTCCACCAGTGAGATCAGAGCCGCTGAAACCAGCAGTTTATCTGCCAGCGGATCCATAAATTT
>JAZPYJ010000115.1:0-2120 GCA_045544075.1 Thermoanaerobacteraceae bacterium | reverse complement strand
AAGTATTGCAGTTATATATCGGCTAATCCTTATTATGATAAAGTAACTCAACTGAAAGCGGTTGGTGCTGCCAATAAGGTTTCATTAAGCTGGAAAGCTGTTAACCAGGCTGATGGTTATAATATTTATGCTATGTACTCCGATGGGACAAAGTATAAAACTTATAACACAATTAAGACAACTTGTAATTTCAATAAACTTAAAACCGGTTCGACTTATAAGTTTAAAGTAAGAGAATATAAGAAAAATGCAGCCGGCAAAAAAGTCTACGGCACATACAGCACAGTTGTAAAAGCAAGAGCAAAATAGTAAGATGCTAAAAACCAGCAGCAGTTTTTACTGCTGCTGGTTATATTATAAAATGTACATTGTAATAAATATATTAATGCTTTTGCAAAGATATCATACAGGAATAATTTCTTTATTCATTATATTCAACGCTTCCTGCTCCAGATGATAGGCTTGTGTACGTAATTCGCTGGCGGTGAGCGCCAATTGATTTATTTCCTGTTGAATTTCTTTTCTTCTTAAAAGCGGAACGGGCAAAGAGGAAATGTTTTCCGTTTCGATATGAGATACTACAGATCCGTATGCCTTGGACTGCATAAGCTTTCTTGCGTAATCACTGGCCAGCCAGACCGAGAGATAACCTTTTATGCCTTCCTTAGGGATAAGACGGATAATATCGTTTGTCATTACCCAGTTGTTCCAATGTTCCGGAACCAGAGCAGTATTGCCGATGGTGCCGCTGCAAGTGATCAGGATCATATCGGTATGGATAGTAAGCTGTTCTTTGATTTGCTTTTCATGCTGAGCAAGAGACAGGAACTTTTTATCATAAGGATCAAGCTCGCCTATGCTTTTGCCTCCGAAAAAAGGAACTCCATAATCTTCATCTACATAAACGCGTTTGAAGCGATTAGGCATAAAAATATCCTGACTGATCATAGGGTCGCCTGCTGAGACAACTTTTCGTGAGTGGCGCTGCAGATGATGATGTATTGCTTTGACAGGCGGAACATGATATGATGCATCCGCTCTGCCGGCTAGTTCGCTTAAGTGAACTATGAAGTTTTCCGCTCCGGCATTTTCCTTGAATTGCGGACCATGGAGATCAGCAACGGGCGGCAGTCTTAGTTCTCGAATAAGCAAAGAGGACGCTTGATTAAGCACTTGATTGGACTTATCGCGCAGCTGATAGGAACGGACAATCAGGTCACTGATACGTCGCCTGAGGTATTCAGGCGCATAGGGCACAGGGATCTCATTAAGATGATCGGGCTCAAGGTGGGAGATGACCGCGCCGTATCCGTTAGTTGTAAGTATTTTTCTGCCGGCTTTTGATTTTAGGAAGGTATACACATATTCTGTATCATATTGTCTTTTAAAAGTTACGCGGATCACATCGTCTGAGAATAATTTACCGGCCAGTGTTTTGGAGACATATCCGACTTTACCTATAATTCCCGAACGGGTGAGCAGCAGAGTGCGCGGCTGCAGACGCAACTGATCGATGTCTCCGTTGGAGAGTGAGGATATATATTTTTCTGCGCGCGGATTAATATCGGTCAGCTGAGAGGGCATGTAAAATGGTTCACCTTCGTTGGAAGTGCAATAATGACGCTTGAAACGTCCGGGATAATAGGCATGTTTAATCAGGCCTTTGCTGCCTCCTAAATATATAGAAGGATAAGAACCATGTGCCGCTTTTTCCCGGATATTTTTTGCGTCGATATCAAATACCCCGGCATCCAGACGCTTGCCCTGAGCAATTACTTCAGATAATGATACCGTAAAGAATTTAACAGGTCTTTCATCGAATTCTATAAGCTGAAATTTATTGAGATAGAGATCGGGAGCATTGCTGGTTGTTTTCATATAATCTACCATAGGATCCCCTCCCGTAATTTCCATTCAGCAAATACTGGCGGTATTGCTGAGGTCTGATCATCCTCGATCTTTCTGGTTCGGAGATGTCGTGTAACGGTACGTGAACCATTGTGTGTGGTTCCCATTTCCAGAACGTTATCTTCTTCTGAAATAAGTATCTCGTTTCCTTCTTTATCCCTTTTGAAGAGGGGATTACCGCGCTTGTCATGTCCTATCTTATCAACTATAGC
>JAZPYJ010000114.1:0-14142 GCA_045544075.1 Thermoanaerobacteraceae bacterium | reverse complement strand
CCTAAGACCGCTTGGCCTCCGACTTATTGTATCTGTTTGCCTTGTATGCGGCCAAAGTCCTCGGGCGCATAGACGGCGACAGCTATGACAAAATGCTGCTGTCTCTGAAGCAGCTGCCCAAGCGTATCCAGGAAGCTCTGGATATGAATCCTCATATCCCTGCGCTGGCACAAAAATATCATACTGCCCGCGCCCTGTTTTTTATCGGCCGCAATACCGATTACGCGATCGCTCTGGAGGGCGCACTGAAAATGAAGGAGATCTCCTATATCCATGCGGAGTCCTATGCTGCCGGTGAGCTTAAACACGGCACCATCGCGCTGATCGAGGAACATCAGCCGGTCATCGCTCTCTGCTGCAATCAGGATATCATGGAAAAGACCATGAACAATATAATCGAAGTTAAGGCCAGAGGCGCGGAAGTGCTTGCCGTAACCTTCAAGGGAAATACCGGAATCACCGCACTGGCAGATGATGTTATTTTTATACCTGCTGTTGATACCATATTTTCCGCCGCAGTCGAAATCATTCCACTGCAGCTGCTTGCCTATTACGTTGCCAGGGAGAATAACTGCGATATCGACAAACCAAAAAATCTTGCCAAATCGGTTACCGTGGAGTAGCAGAAATACGGAGGAAACTAACTATGACCAAGTACATTTTCGTTACCGGAGGAGTCGTTTCCGGACTGGGAAAAGGCATTACTGCTGCTTCACTCGGCCGTCTGCTTAAAGCCAGAGGCCTAAAAGTCGCTGCTCAGAAACTCGACCCTTATATCAATGTTGATCCCGGCACTATGAGCCCGTATCAGCATGGTGAAGTATATGTAACTGAAGACGGCGCGGAGACCGATCTGGATCTTGGTCACTATGAACGTTTCATCGACGAAGATCTGAACCGATACTCCAATCTCACCACCGGCAAGGTTTACTGGAACGTACTGAACAAGGAACGGCGCGGGGAATATCTGGGATCCACGGTTCAGGTCATACCTCATATAACTAATGAGATCAAAAAATTTGTCTACGATGTGGGCAAACATTCAGACTCGGATGTTGTCATCACGGAAATCGGAGGCACTATCGGCGATATAGAATCACAGCCCTTTATCGAAGCCGTGCGTCAGATCTCGCTCGAGGTCGGCCGGCAGAACAGTTTATTTATCCATGTAACCCTGGTCCCTTTCCTTAAAGGCTCGGAAGAGCACAAATCCAAACCTACCCAGCACTCAGTCAAAGAACTGCTGGGCATGGGGATCAATCCTAATATTATAGTACTGCGCTGCAATGAGCCGCTGGAGCCATCCATTTTCAGAAAGATCTCTCTTTTTTGCAATGTTCAGCCTGACTGCGTAATCGAAAATATCACTCTTCCCTGTCTGTACGAAGCACCATTAATGCTGGAACAGTCCAATTTTTCAGGCGTAGTCTGCAGAGAACTGGGTATAGAAGCCCCTCCCGCTGATCTAGCCGAATGGAGGGAAATGGTAGAACGGATCAAATCCCGTCCCAATACCGTAAAGATAGGTCTGGTCGGTAAATATGTCGGACTGCATGATGCTTATCTTTCTGTGGCAGAGGCTCTGCGGCATGCCGGCTATCATCACAATGCCGAAATCGATATTCAATGGCTTGATTCCGAAGGAATAACCGCTGAAAACGCTGAATCATTATTAGGAGAACTGGACGGAATAATCGTCCCGGGAGGTTTCGGCAGCCGCGGCATCGAAGGCATGATCACCGCTGCAGGATTCGCCCGCCAAAACAGGATACCTTATTTCGGCATATGTCTCGGCATGCAGGTAGCTGTTATTGAATTCGCCCGCAGTGCAGCCGGCATCCCGGATGCTAATTCCGGTGAATTCGCTGAGTACTGTTCCGATAAAGTCATCGATTTCATGCCTGGACAGAGCGATGAGATCGACAAAGGCGGAACGCTGCGCCTCGGCGCATACCCCTGCAATATCAAGCCGGGCACTGTGATGGAACGCTGCTACGGGACTCTGGCCATCAGCGAGCGGCACAGACATCGCTATGAATTCAACAACGATTACAGAGCTGTTCTGCAGTCTGCCGGATTGACGCTGAGCGGCATATCTCCTGACGGCAGATTGATAGAAACAGTGGAAGTTACTGATCATCCGTTTTATGTCGGAGTACAATATCATCCGGAATTTAAAAGCAGGCCTAATAAACCTCATCCTCTTTTCAAGGGATTTATCGGTGCCGCGCTGGACAAAGGAAGTGTTGCTATATGAGTCTGCGTGAAGAATGCGGAGTTTTCGGAGTTGCCGCTCCGGAGCCTTCCAATCTTTCCAATATCTGCTATTATGGTTTGTACGCTTTGCAGCACCGCGGTCAGGAGAGCTGCGGCATCGTTGTTAATGACGACGGGCTGTTTGCTGTTCACAGGGACCTCGGACTGGTGAACGAAGTATTCTCAGATGATATTCTGTCCGGAATGCCGCGGGGCACCATGGCTATAGGCCATACACGCTACGGGACTACCGGAGCCACCAACCGGAATAATTGTCAGCCTATCGTGGTCAATCATATGCAGGGCCGTATGGCGCTCGCCCACAACGGAAATATTTCCAACTCTGCAGATCTTAGATTTGATTTGGAAATGTCAGGAGCGATATTCCACTCCACCAGCGATACGGAAATAATAGCCTATATAATTACGCGCGAACGCCTGAAAACAGGATCCATTGAAAAAGCGGTCAGTTCGGCTATGAATATTCTGGACGGAGCGTATTCGCTTATCCTGATGTCACCGCAGAAACTTATATGCGTCCGTGATCCTTACGGCTTCCGCCCTCTTTGCTACGGCCGGACACCGGACGGAATGTATATCGTCGCTTCGGAAAGCTGTGCCATAAAAGCCGTCGGCGGGATCTTCATCCGCGATCTGGAACCCGGAGAGATCCTTGTCTTTACCAACAACGAAGTCACCTCTCTGCGGGAACACTGCGGCAGTAAAAGCAGAAGGTCCTGCATATTTGAGTATATTTACTTTGCCCGACCCGATTCAGTAGTCGACGGTATTTCCGTGCATCATGCCCGGGCTATGGCAGGCAGAGAGCTTGCCAGAACTCATCCGTGCGAAGCTGATATCGTTATCGGCGTTCCCGATTCCGGGCTGGACGCCGCTCTCGGCTTCAGTGAAAAATCAGGCATTCCCTATGGTATAGGCCTGATCAAAAACAAATACATCGGCAGAACTTTTATCGAGCCCGACGGCCGGCTGGACAAAGTAAAGATCAAGGTTTCCGTCATCGAGGAAACAGTGCGCGGCAGGCGGGGCGTCCTGATCGATGATTCCATCGTCCGCGGCAACACCAGCGGTCAGATAGTCAATCTGCTCAGGGAAGCAGGAGCCAGCGAGATCCACATGCGCATCTCGTCACCTCCCTTTCTTCATCCCTGCTATTACGGCACAGACATCGACTCGGAAGAACATCTGATCGCCTGTCATCATACTATTGCCGAGATCACTAAAATAATCGGAGCGGATTCGCTCGGCTATCTGCCGGTGGATAAATTATCCGTATTAGCCGGAGACGACAGCTACTGCAGCGCTTGCTTCAGCGGAGAATATCCTACCCGGATACCGAAGGATACACGCAAAGACCGCTTCGATCAGAAAATATCCGTCAAAAAGAAAAGAGGTGCTTCTGAATGAATTACAACAGAAAGATAGTTCTGGAAGACGGACAGGAATATCCGGGGTTTGCATTCGGCGATACCTGCAGCAAAGTATGTGAGATAGTCTTCAACACCTCTATGGTAGGTTATCAGGAAATCATTTCCGATCCCTCCTATACTTATCAGGCTGTCGTTATGACTTATCCTCTGATCGGCAATTACGGCATGGCGGATGATGATTATGAAACTGATACGCCGACCATAGGCGCTTTGATCGTCCGGGAATACAATGACGAACCGTCCAATTTCAGAAGTGCTTCAACTCTTTCCGAGGTTATGAAGACTTATAATATACCGGGCGTATCAGGGATCGATACCCGTAAGCTCACCCGCTCGATCAGAGATCACGGCTCCCGGAAAGCATTGATCACCGATTATGATATGCCCGCGGAACAATGTCTGCAGATACTTCGGGATACGTCTGTACCCGTCGACTCTGTTTCCGCGGTAAGCTGCAAAAGCATCAGGACATATCCCGCGGAACAGGAAAAGTATAAAGTTGCGGCTATCGATTGCGGCATGAAAAAAAATATCATTCGTTCCCTCTGCCGCAGAGGATGCACGGTAACTGTCGTTCCCTGGAATACGCCTGCTGAAATGATCACCGGCATGCATCCTGACGGCATCTTTATCTCCAACGGGCCCGGAGATCCTATGGACGTGCCCGAAACAGTAGAGACTATCAAAAACCTTATAGGCAGATTCCCTGTTTTCGGAATATGTCTGGGCCATCAGATCATTTCACTTGCCTATGGTGCCACAACCTATAAGCTGAAATTCGGTCATCGCGGCGGAAATCACCCTGTTCGCGATCTTGAAACCAAAAAGATCGAGATCACTTCACAAAATCATTCCTACGCGGTGGATCTCGGCAGTCTGCAAAATACCCGTCTGGAAGCAACTCACATCAATCTTCTGGACAATACAGTAGAGGGTGTGAAATGTGAACGGGATAAAGTTTTCAGCGTTCAGTATCATCCGGAAAGCGCGCCGGGACCACAGGACAGCGCTTATTTGTTTGATCGCTTTATAACGCTAATGGAGGCGGATAAACATCATGCCTAAAAGAACTGATATTAAAAAAATACTCGTGATCGGTTCGGGTCCGATCGTCATCGGTCAGGCAGCCGAGTTTGATTATGCAGGAACACAGGCCTGTCTGGCTCTCAAAGAAGAAGGCTATGAAGTCGTGCTTTGCAATTCCAACCCTGCTACCATCATGACTGATAAAACAGTAGCTGACAAAATATACATGGAACCTCTCACTCTTGAGTATATCGCGAAAATAGTCCGTTACGAACGTCCGGATGCCCTGCTTCCCGGCATCGGCGGGCAGACCGGCCTGAATCTGGCTATGCAGCTGGAAAAGAAGGGTGTATTGAAAGAATGCCGGGCCGAATTGCTGGGAACGAAAAGCGAAAGCATCGAGCTTGCCGAAAACAGAGAATTGTTCAAAGAATTGTGCATAAAGCTGGGAGAGCCGGTTCTCCCTTCCGAAGTAGCAGAAAGCATGGAACAGGGAATTGCTATCGCCCGCAAGATCGGTTATCCCGTTGTCCTGCGTCCCGCCTTTACCTTGGGAGGCACAGGCGGCGGCTTCGCCGGCAGCGAAGAGGAGCTCCTGCCTTTACTCAAAAACGGACTTATCCTTTCGCCGGTCACTCAGGTGCTGATCGAAAAAAGCGTCAAGGGTTATAAGGAAATAGAATATGAGGTCATCCGGGATAAAAATGACACGGCGATCACGATCTGCAACATGGAAAACCTTGATCCCGTAGGTATCCATACCGGAGATTCCATCGTTGTCTGCCCGTCCCAGACTCTGACCAACAAAGAATATCATATGCTCCGGGACAGCGCACTGAAGATAATCCGCGCTCTTAAAATCGAAGGCGGCTGCAACGTCCAGTTCGCGCTGGACCCGAATTCTTTCCAATATTATCTGATTGAAGTAAATCCCAGAGTATCGCGTTCATCTGCACTGGCCTCCAAAGCAAGCGGCTATCCTATCGCCCGGGTGTCCGCCAAGATAGGCGTGGGAATGAATCTGGATGAGATCCCTATCGCCAACACTCCGGCCTCATTTGAACCGACGCTGGACTATGTTGTGTGCAAGATGCCCCGCTTCCCGTTCGATAAATTCGCTGATGCCGACAATTCTCTTTCCACCCAGATGAAGGCGACCGGCGAAGTTATGAGCGTGGGACGTACATTTGAAGAAAGCCTGCTGAAGGCAATCCGCTCACTGGAAACAGGATTGTTCCATCTGGAAAGCAGCAAATTCACCGGTATGAGCGAGGAAGATCTGTTATCCTACATAAAGATCGGAACGGATGACCGTATCTATGCCATCGCACAGCTGCTGCGAAAAGGCTGCGATCCGGAAACGATCGCCGGGATCACTGCCATCGATCCTTTCTTTATCCGCAAAATGAACAATATCGTCAAAGCTGAAATTGAGATAAAAACAAACCCTGATGATATCAATACGCTGTATAAAGCCAAAAAAACCGGTTTCTCAGACAAAGAAATAGCTAAATTATGGAACAAGAGCGAAAAAGATATCTTTTATCTGCGGCGCAGGTACGGCATAACGCCCGTTTATAAGATGATCGATACCTGTGCTTCGGAATTTGAAAGTTATATCCCTTATTTTTACTCCACGTATGAAGAGGAAAATGAATCCATCATTTCCGATAAGAAAAAAGTGATTGTGCTCGGCTCGGGTCCGATACGCATCGGTCAGGGCGTCGAATTTGACTATTCCACCGTTCATGCCGTACAGACCATCAAATCGGCAGGCTATGAAGCTATCATCATCAACAATAATCCTGAGACGGTCTCCACAGATTATACCTGCTCGGACAAATTATACTTTGAGCCACTGTGCGTCGAAGACGTTATGAATGTTATCGAGCTTGAGCAGCCTGAGGGGATCATTGCCACGCTGGGCGGCCAGACAGCCATCAATCTGGCAGAACCTCTGCACTCTCTCGGGGTCAATATCATCGGCACTGACTGCGCGGCTATCGATCGCGCCGAGAACCGTGATACTTTTGAAAAGCTTCTGCTCGATCTGAATATCCCGCAGCCGAAAGGACAGGCTGTCACCTCTATAGAGGACGGCATGAAGGTAGCCGAGGAGATCGGCTATCCTGTTCTGGTCAGACCAAGCTTCGTTCTTGGCGGCAGAGCTATGCAGATCGTTGCCAAAAATGAATCTCTCAGCGATTATCTGAGATCCGCCGTTGAGATCGATGAAGACAAACCTGTGCTTATCGATAAATATATCCGCGGCAAAGAGATAGAAATAGATGCTGTCTGCGATGGAAAACAGGTCTTCGTACCGGGGATAATGGAGCTGGTCGAAAGGACAGGTGTTCATTCCGGTGATTCCATCAGTGTCTATCCTTCCTACAGCATCCCGGAAAAAGTCAAGGAAACCATTCTTGATTATGCTGAAAAACTGGGACTGGGCATAGGCATCATCGGCCTTTACAATATCCAGTTCATCGTCGATCAGGAAGACAATGTTTTTATTATCGAAGTTAATCCGCGTTCCTCCCGTACTGTCCCCTTCCTGTCCAAAGCAACCGGATACAATCTGGCAGACATAGCAACTCTTGCTATTCTGGGTGTCTCTCTGGAGGAACAGGGCATACATGAAAAATATCCCAGGGAAAAAGGAAGATACTATGTCAAGGTTCCGGCCTTTTCATTTGCCAAACTCGGAGGAATGGATGCCTATCTGTCGCCGGAGATGAAATCTACAGGCGAGGCTATCGGTTATGATAAAAAACTTCATCGGGCGATTTATAAGGCGATGACTGCTTCCGGGCTGACACTGCACAATTACGGCACCGTTATAGTCAGTGTTGCCGATGAAGATAAGGAAGAAACAGTTCCTCTGATCAGACGGTTCTATAATATGGGCTTTAACATCGAAGCTACCTCACTGACCGGAGCATGTCTTAAAGAACACGGCATCCGGACCAGGATACTGCTCAAACCAAGTGAAGGGAGCGAAGAGGTCCTGGATTCCATTCGTTCAGGATATGTAAGCTATGTGATCAATACACGGGCTATCCTTTCGGGTAAACATTTCGGCGACGGCGTAGCGATCCGCCGCTGTGCGGCTCAAAACAACGCAGTCATGCTTACCTCACTTGATACTGTCCGTATGCTTCTTGATGTACTTGAAGAGGTTACTTTCGGCATTTCTACGATCGATGATGAATAGGAGGCTAAGATATGCGCTTTACAAAAATGCAAGGTCTGGGCAATGATTATCTGTACATCTACGGCGAAGTTCCGAAGGATATAGAGCAGCTTTCCGTCAAACTTTCCGACCGTCACTTCGGCGCCGGAGCTGATGGGATTATCTGCATTTCTTCCTCAACAGCAGCCGATTTCAAAATGAGGATCTTCAACGCTGACGGGAGCGAAGCAACTATGTGCGGCAACGGGATTCGCTGTGTGGGAAAATATTTGTACGATAAGGGATACACCGATAAAACAAAGATCCGTATCGAGACGCTTTCCGGTATTAAAACTCTTGATCTTCATTTGATAAACGGCAAAGTGAACAGCGTAACAGTTGCCATGGGAAAAGCTGTTCCTCAGGATCCTGCCGTACTTGATATCGACGGTGTACAGGTCGATCTGATTCCTGTTTCTGTCGGCAATCCGCACGCCGTGATCATTATCGATAATATAAATGAGGCTCCTCTGACCACTCTGGGGCCGAAGATCGAGCATCATTCCTTCTTTCCCGGCGGTGTCAATGTCGAATTTGTTCAGGTAATCGCCAGAAATGAACTGCGTATGCGGGTATGGGAACGGGGAAGCGGTATTACAATGGCCTGCGGTACAGGGTCATGCGCCAGTGTTATGGCCGCCATTACAAAGAATCATTGCGACTATGATACGCCGGTGACCGTTCATCTGGACGGAGGAGATCTGAAGATCGAGATCACAGATGATAACTCGGTATACATGACCGGTCCGGCAGAATTTGTATATGAAGGTGAGACTGTCTGATGCTGTTTTATAAATCAATAATCAAACCATATTAAACTATTGATTTATAGTTATTTTTGTGTTATAATATAAGATAATATGATTGTCGGTTAAATATATCGTACTCCTGTTAGCAAAACATTACTATAATCATCCTAATCAGAAGTGAGGTAGAACACATGAAAATTCAGCAATCAGCAGAAGATTATCTGGAAGCTATGCTCATGCTCAAAGAAAGCCGCGGTTATGTTCGTTCTATCGATATCGCCGCGCAGCTTGGTGTTACCAAACCCAGCGTCAGCTATGCCACCAAAAGGCTCCGGGAAAACGGCTATATCACTATGGACAGTGATGGTCTGATCAACCTGACTGAATCCGGCATGGAAATTGCCGCCCGTATGTACGAACGGCATAAATTACTTACTGCTTTTTTGATCCATCTTGGTGTGGATGAGCAAACTGCTGCCGACGATGCCTGCAAAATCGAGCATGATCTCAGTGAGCAAAGCTTCAGCGCGATCACCAAATTGGCAAGGGAAAAAGTTTTTCCGGAAAACGAATAAAAGAAAATATTTTGGGTATACCTGTATCTTATTGAATATATTCCCGAAGCATATTTTCCAGAGTTCCAAAAAGAAATTTTTTTACTTCAGGAGCGTCATAAACTGATTTGGCCAGAACTATAGCCTGCCGCAGGCGGGTGTCTGTCAGGTCGGTCAGGGTGACTGCTCCTGTTGCCGTTAATACGCCGAATAATTCCTCAATAAAAGCCTTGCGGTCATCCAGACTCATTTTATCCATCATTTTGTCCATAGTCTCATCAAAGGCCTGACTGCTTTTGCTCAATCGATCACAGCGTTCGAAACGCGGTCCCTTTACTTCCCAGGTAAATCCGTCATGTGCACTGAATCCTGATTTAGAGGATCTAATGATTTCAATATTCTCTTCCTGAGTCAGCAATGTACCTATAAATGAATACTGCGGCAGCAGGATCCTGATTTTGGGGCGGATACGCAGATAGCCCCTTTGTTCCAGAAAAGATGCCGGAAAGCCGGGCCCGTCGTTGGAAAATATCTGTGAGATTCTGTCCTGGATATCAGGCGGAGCAGAAGCAGAAGCATAGATCGCCAGATTGCCGCCTTTAGAATGACCTCCGATCAGTAATTCTCCCGGATAAACCGAAGCTGCCCATAACAGATAATTAAGCGCGTCTATCTGTGCTGCTACTGCGCTTTCCAGACTCATTAAAAGATTTTCTTTCCACGCCATCAGGGTGTCGTCTGTTCCCCTGAAGGATATGTAATGCCTGCCGTCAGGCATAGCCACAGTCATTGCCGAAAATTGTTCGGTAGCAGCAGGATCGATGCGCTGCACGAATCCGCTAAGCTGCAGATCCTGAAAACGTCTGGTCTTGCTCATCTTTTCCACTGCAGGCACGATCTGATCGGAAGACAGCAGGCCCAGATAATATCCTTTTTCACCATAAAGGCTTAAGTATCGTTCGAGAGCCTCATTCAGGACGATGGTTTCTGTGTCAGCAGATACGATCCCACTGAAATCCAGAGTCCCTATCTTGGAAATAATATAATTATCCACTTCATTGAACGGCGAGTCGTCAAAAGACAGATCACCGCGCCAATCCAAATAGTCCATTATATTAGCCATTACATCGCCCTCCTTGGTCAGAATATGCTTTATGCGCGCAGAACAGAATAGAGAAAGATAGAATTATTTTGATCTGTTGGGTCAGACCTAATGATAATAAAATACAGCAGTTCCCAGTGCTGAAAACTGCTGTAACTCTGGAGCGGATAAAGGGAGTCGAACCCTCCTGTTCAGCTTGGGAAGCTGACGTTCTACCGATGAACTATATCCGCGCAGCTGCAGGCTTCAGGGTGACACGATTATGCGGTCTGAAGTTATCAAAATATATTAGAATGGCGCGCCTGATAGGGATCGAACCTACGCACCCGGCTCCGGAGGCCGGTGCTCTATCCACTGAGCTACAGGCGCTTGGATACAGTAATAATTATACAGCAAAATCAGAATAAATCAAGCTGTATCTGAGGCGAATAAAAA
Organism: Thermoanaerobacteraceae bacterium; assembly: GCA_045544075.1. Classification (GTDB taxonomy): domain Bacteria; phylum Bacillota; class JAZPYJ01; order JAZPYJ01; family JAZPYJ01; genus JAZPYJ01. The sequence continues at coordinate 3,337 of JAZPYJ010000114.1, read as the reverse complement.
AATATTATTGCATGATACTCCGAAATATGTTTTAATACAATCAGTGCATTGATCCTGAATGAAAAATGCCAGATGGTATATTTGCCAACAACAGAAACGGAGGCCTTTCCCATGGCCAAAAAAAATTATTACGCGGTGCGGTGCGGCCGTCAGACAGGCATCTTCCGCACCTGGGCCGAATGTCAGCAGCAGGTTAACGGTTTTCCTCATGCCTGTTTTCAGGGCTTTGCGACCCTGACCGAGGCTGAGGCTTTCCTGAACTCACCTGCTGATTCTGTTAAAGAAGAAGCTCCCGACGGCGGCTCCTCCTCAAATAAATCCCAAGCTGAGCAGCACTTTCCCTCCGTTGCCCCGGAAACAGCTCTGGCTTATGTTGATGGAAGCTATGATCAGCAAAGCGGAGATTTTGCCTGCGGTGTCGTGCTTCTGCTTTCTGACGGCGAACAGCATTTTCAACAGCGTTTTCACGATCCTGATCTTTCTGCTATGCGCAATGTCGCCGGCGAAATAAAAGGTGCCGAACTGGCAATGCAGCTGGCACTCGATCTCAATCTTAAACATCTGACCATTTTTCATGATTATCAGGGCATCTCATCCTGGTGCATCGGTGACTGGAAGACCAATCTGCCCGGTACCCGTGCTTATCGTGATTATTATCTGCAGGCAGCTGATAAGATACAGATCCGTTTCGTCAAAGTGAAAGGGCACAGCGGTGATCATTATAACGATCTGGCTGATAGACTGGCGCGATCTGCTCTGAATAAATGATCGGCTTATATTTTATTGCTCTTTTGATTTCTCTGTTTATTTTGTTCGTTTGAGCAAACCGGCAAAGCTGCTTCCCGCCGATAATCTTTCGGCAGCATATTCCCTAAATCCGAACAGGTCTGCTATCGTCATTGCCGCATCGGCAAATGTACCTCTGATACCCAGATCCGATCCGCCTGTCAGGTTTTTCCCATAAACAAGCAAAGGAACATACTCCCGTGAATGATCAGTGCTGAGCGTAGTAGGGTCGCATCCGTGATCAGCAGTGATAATCATTATATCATCCTCATGCATCGCCCTGATGATCTCAGGCAAGCGCTGATCAAATTCCTGCAATGCTTTAGCGTAGCCTATTGCATCATTGCGATGTCCGTAATTGGAATCAAATTCGACCAGATTCGTGAATATCAGTCCCGGTCCTTTCAGTTCCCGCAGAAACTGAACAGTCACATCAATGCCCTGTTGATTGCTTTTTGTAGGCTGAGAGATCTGAAGGCCTCGCTGTGCGAAAATATCCCCGATCTTTCCCACACCGGCTGTCAGAAATCCTTTTTCCTGCAGCAGATCCAGAACAGTCGTTCCTGTCGGCGGCAGAGAAAAATCATGCCTGTTGCCGGTACGTACGAACTTTCCTTCTTCTCCGATAAACGGTCTGGCAATCACTCTGCCGACGCCGTGATCACCCTGCAGCAGATCACGGGCAATACGGCATATTTCATAGAGTTTTTCCGGCGGAATAATCTCCTCATGGGCCGCGATCTGAAATACGCTGTCTGCTGAAGTATAAACTATCGGATAATGAGTTCTTATGTGCTCTGCCCCCAGCCGCTGAATTATTTCTGTTCCGGATGCTACCTCGTTTCCCAGAACAGGGCAGCCTATCCGGCGTTCAAATTCACTTATTAAATCGGCCGGAAAAGCATCTGGGTACGTAGGAAATTTTTTTGATGTAACCAGTCCGGCTATCTCCCAATGACCGCAGGTGGTATCTTTCCCTTTGGACTGTTCCCGCATTTTGCCGTAACATCCTATAGGATCTTTTTCCGCAGGAACGCCGGAAATCTCAGTGATATTGCCCAGACCAAGCCTCTGCATATTCGGCACCTTCAGTCCGCCGCAGGCTTCAGCCAGATGAACGATCGTATTGCTTCCCTCATCGTTATAGTCCGCCGCGTCCGGAGCTTCCCCGATTCCCAGACTGTCCAGCACAATTATCAGCACCCTGTCAGTTGGTCCGTCGATAACGTTCATTACTTCTTTACCGTCAGCAATATCAGTCATGTTATCACCTTATCTCATTTAACGCTGAACTATATCTGTCCCTGATATCTATACCTCATTATCTTTATTTTATCTTCTGGCTGCCCCCAACCGATAGATTTCCTCTGCCACACGTTCAGCAGCCATAATATCTTCCGCAGCGTTGGAACTGGCCGCAACTACTGATATCGATGTGTGCAATCTTTCGGCTTCTGCCATGGCGCGAAGGGCAGCACTTATCGCCGGCTCACTGCCTTTTTGCTTCTGCGTGCGGGCAACTGTCCCCGTCAATACAGCAGGAGCACCTGCCGTATAAGCAGCATCAAAAGCAGCACCGCCGCAATCCGTCACGGCTACGACGATACTGCCGGACAAATCTGTCAGACGGCTTACTTCCGCTCCGGCATTGGGCAGGATCATTGCCGGCTCCGTTCCTGCCTGTTTTAAGCCCTGAAGCAGCTTGCCGGCATTTTTTCTGCGCTCTGATTCTGAACCGAAACGGGGTTCAGACAATACGATAACTTTACACTTTTGCTCGAGTGCCGACGCGCCGACTATGCGGCCGATGTTTTGCGGATCGAGATCCACAGGAGCTCTGGAAACATCCAGGCTTGCTCCCCATACCGAAATCGCTCCGGCATCAAGAGCACTTTCCAGACTTGTCGACATACTTATAACATCAACTATAACTACAACATGTCCCTGTCTGGCTGCCGCCGCTGCACCGCTCGCATCAGCTGTAACATTTATATTCATGTCATCACGATCTTTCAGTCTTATCGTTTCATTATATACGGGATCCGATCATCTGCAGCTCAACACGGTCATTCGTGTTCCTTCCTGTTGGCATTGACCATATTGCCGGCTATGAGTCCTGCTGATGCTGCAGCCAGGAAAAATTCACGTTCCTCATCCATAGTACGTCCCATGGTTCTGACGCGTATATTATACTCATTGACCATGGTAATGAGCGATCGGGATGCTTCCCTGTAATTTACATAAGCCAGCTCGTGTTTTTCCAGTATACCGCCGGCAGAAACCAGTTGTCCGACCATAATGCTCATCTTATCAGCCGGCAGGCCCGGCATGGCAATAGTCGCTTTGCTGCGGGCAGCATCGTTTAAAACAGTAATAGTATGATGGCTTATACCCTGATGACGTTCTCTCGGATCGGCAAAACTTATGCGCGGTGTCATAACCGCCTGACCGCCCAGCGTGTTGACCGCATTGATTATTTCAGCCTGCTCAAGTCCGCTGAATCCCCATTTAGTGCTCGTGCCGACGATTCCGAAGTCGGAGGCCAAGCGGT
>JAZPYJ010000113.1:0-3695 GCA_045544075.1 Thermoanaerobacteraceae bacterium | reverse complement strand
ATAAACGCATAAAGAGCTGCAAAATCATTAAGGAGAGATGAAAATGAAAAAGAGACTAAAGATCATACTGGGAACGGTTCTGTTGCTGTCGGTAATGCTCATGGCGGCCGGGTGCTCGCTCGTTCCGACTGTAGCGTCGGTGAACGGGGAAGATATTTCCTCGCGCGACTATGTTGATTATCTGAATAAGGTGATCGCTAACTTTGAGCAGCAGCAGCCGGGAGTGCTTTCCGGAGAAGGCGCTGAGAACGGAGAGCTGATGAGTTTGCTTAAGACTGAAGTGATCAATTATATGGTCGACGAAGTACTGGTTACTCAGGAAGCGAAAAAACTTGGCCTTTATCCCAACAACGACGAGATAGAAGCCGAGGTGGATGCTGTTGTCGCCGGCTACAGTTCCGATAAAGAATTTAAAGATGCTCTGCGCAGCAACGGACTCAACATGAAAACTTTGCGGGAATATCTGGCCCGTGTTCTGGCCAGCGACAAGCTTATTGAAAAGATAGCAGGCAGTGTGGAAGTGACCAATGAAGAATTGAAACAGTTCTATGAAGAGAATAAAGAATATCTGACAGATGAAAACGGAAAAGTACAGACTTTGGAATCGGTTCGTGATATGCTGAAAAATGAACTGATGCAGAACAAAAAGACCGAAAAATACAGCCAATATATGAATGAAGTCCGGGATAAATCCGTTATCCGCTATAATCCTTCATATGATCTGTAAACAATGCTGCAGATGATCGGAGAAACGATGAGCAAAAACGATAATTTGAACAGACTGATCGATATCGTTGCACAGCTGCGCAGTGAAAACGGCTGTCCATGGGACCGCAGGCAAACACATGAAAGTCTGCGCACCTGTCTCCTGGAAGAGACTTATGAGGTCCTGGATGCCATTGACCGACGCAATAACGACGATCTGCGCGAGGAGCTCGGCGACCTGCTGCTACAGGTGGTATTTCATGCTCAGCTGGCAGAGGAAGACGGCCTGTTTGATCTGACTGATGTGGAGAATACAGTTTGCGATAAAATGATCCGCCGTCATCCGCATGTATTCGATTCAGCAAAAGTAAACTCGGCGCGGGATGTTCTGCGAAACTGGGAACAGATAAAAAAGGGAGAGCACGCTGTTGAACGTGAACAGTTTATTTCTATCATGAGCAGCGTGCCGGCGACGCTGCCGGCGCTGCTTCAGGCGGATAAAATTCAGTCAAAAGCGGCCAGAGTAGGTTTTGACTGGGATGATATGAGCGGCCCGCGGGCCAAGATCAATGAAGAACTGCGGGAACTGGACGAAGCTATTGCCGGCGGCAGGCAGGAAAAGATCGATGAGGAACTTGGAGATCTGCTCTTCAGTATAGTCAATCTGGCACGTTTTGTTCATAGTGATGCCGAGCAATCCCTGCGGACTTCCTGCCGCAAATTCATCTCCCGCTTTCAGTTTATGGAAAAACGCTTGGCCGAACAGCAGCGTAAATTTTCTGAACTGGACCTGGATCAGATGGATGAGATATGGGAACAGGCTAAAGAAAGAGAAAAATAGAGAAAATGAAAAAATTTTTCTGTTATTAGCAGGGAAATGCTATATTATAGCGAAGAGAAAAGTAATAGTTCGAAAGGAGGAATATTTGATGACAAAAGCTGAATTGGTTGCTCAGGTTGCAGAAAAAGCCAACTTGAAAAAGAAAGACGCAAAACTCGCGGTTGAGGCTGTATTAAGCAGTATGGAAGAAGCTCTGGCTGCAGGTGAAAAAGTTCAACTGATTGGTTTCGGTTCTTTTGAAGTTCGCAAAAGACCGGCAAGAAAAGCGAAGAACCCACGTACGGGCGAAGAGATCAAAGTTCCGGCCAGCAAAGCTCCAAGCTTCAAAGCCGGCAAAGCTCTGAAAGATGCTGTAAACAAAAAGAACGGGAAAGCTAAGAAATAAGCGGGAAGTATCAATTGAGACTGGATAAGTACTTAAAAGTATCGCGTCTGATCAAGAGACGCACTTTAGCTAAGGAAGTCTGCGATGCCGGACATGTCTGTATTAACGATAAAGTGGCCAAAGCAGCCAGTGAAGTCAGGATAGGTGATGTTTTAACTGTGCATTACGGTGCCCGGACCAATAGTTTCCGTATATTGAAACTGGCGGAACAGGCGTCGGTACAGGAAGCGCGGGAGATGTATGAACCCGTTGCCGGTACAGCAGAATGACCGAGGCAGGATTGGTTAATAAGCTTTGAAAATAAAAGGCTGTAATAGCCGAAAGGAGAGACTGTTTTTACAGTCTCTCCTTTGCTGTCATCATGCGGCACGAAGCTGAGAAATCTTTTTTAGCTGATCTCCTAGACGTTATAGCGGAAGAGCTTTATAGACAGCAGCCAGGAAGCGGCATATAAAACGATGATCGTAAGCAGCATCATCCAGATGCTGTTGAAAAAACCGATATCTATGCTCATGACCGTTTTCCCTGAGAAAAAAGAGACTGCCAGAAAAGTTAACAGTCCCAGGAAGATCAGATAGATCATACGGCCTTTCTGCATTCCGAAATGGAAAAAAATGGGCAGCAGGATAGCGGGACCAAGCAATCCGACAGCACAGATGATCAGCATATTGGATATTAGTCCGGCGGGATCGGATATACCTGAGGCTGTCATATTCGTTGCCTGTACGATAGTCGTCGGGATAAGCAGAAGTATGCAGACGATCAGCGCGTCGATATATTTAACGCTAACCAGCTGCGCTTTAGTTACGGGCAGGGTACAGCTGTAAGCATTCCATTTTTCGGCATCGTCGTAAGAAAAAAGAGAGACGGCGATAAAGCCGGCCATGACAACGGAAAAAACACAAAAGAACATATCATGATTGAACAGGGAAACTCCCAGAAAGATCGCGACCATAAGCAAAAACGTCCGGCAGTATTTGAGCGTCATATAAAGATCTTTAAGCAGAAGTCCTTTCATTATCATTTATCCTCCTTTACCATAAAAACGAATAATTCTTCAAGATCTACCGGGGCGCTTTGACAGCTTGCCGGGACATCTTCAGTGCGGATAACTGCTTTAACGCCGTACCTGCTGTTCCGCTGTCCGACCACTGCTCCGGGCTGAAGCTGATTCAGATCTTCTTCCGTGCAGTTCACCATGCTGTAATCGGTCAGCAGCAGATCCTTTTCTTCGCTGAGCAGCAGCTTTCCTTCGTGCAGGATAGCTATATAATCACATGTCTTCTCCAGATCGCTGACGATGTGAGAAGAAAACAGTACGGCATTTTCTTCGCTGCGGGTAAATTCCATAAGCATTTCGCTGACCCAATCACGTGCTACGGGATCAAGACCGTTGGTCGCCTCATCCAGCAGCAGGAGCTGCGGATGGTGGGCAAGCGCTATAGCCAGACCCAGTTTCATTTTCATGCCCTGACTGAAATTTTTGTAGATCTTGTCAGTCGGGATATTCAGTTCATGGAGCAGCTGACGGTAATAATCATCATCCCAGTTTTTAAAGATCCCCCGCATGATCTTTCCTGCCTGCAGGGAGGTCAGACAGCCTGAGATCCCGGGTTCATTCAGTACGGTACCGATCTTTTCCTTAACGGAACAGGGGATCTGCTGATTGTCCTGCCCCAGGATGGTTATCGTTCCGCTGTCTTTATCTATCATATTCAGAATAAGCTGTATGATGGTGGTTTTACCGGCGCCGTTTTCTCCGAT
>JAZPYJ010000112.1:0-18970 GCA_045544075.1 Thermoanaerobacteraceae bacterium | reverse complement strand
AGAATATCTTATTTTTCTCCTGCAGTCATGATATAATTAGTTAATAAACTGGAGGTTAATTAGATGACTGCCCAACCTTTAAATTTAATCCGATCAAAAGAAAAGGCTATTCTGGTGGGTCTGGAACTAACCGACCGTTCGGACGGCATTTACCCGAATAATAAGTACAGTCAGCTTTCGACAGAAGATTCTTTAGCGGAATTAGCCTTATTGGCCGAAGCTGCCGGCGCTGAAGTATTATCAACTATGCAGCAGAAGAGGAATCACCCCGATCCTTCATTATTTATCGGCAGAGGTCTTGCCGAAACTATCGCTGCCGCAGCTGCCGAAACAGAAGCCGATCTGATCATTTTTGATGACGAATTATCGGGAAGTCAGCTGAATAATCTGGAAAAGATCATCAATGTCCGGATCGTTGACCGTACGGCTTTAATACTTGATATCTTTGCCCAACGGGCAAGATCCAAAGAGGGACATCTGCAGGTCGAGCTCGCTCAATTGAAGTACCGCCTGCCCCGACTTACCGGAGCAAATACTCAGCTTTCCCGTCTTGCGGGAGGCATAGGGACCCGCGGACCCGGCGAAAGCAAACTGGAAAGCGACCGGCGTTATATCCGCCAGCGCATCCATGAAATAGAAAACCGTCTGAAAAAGATCAGACAGCAGCGGCAGGTATTGAGTCATGGCAGTCAGCATAATATACCGACCATAGCTTTGATAGGTTATACCAATTCCGGAAAGTCCACGCTTCGCTATCAATGCTGCAAACAGGCTGCAGTCAGCAATCGGGATTTAAGCGGTGAAGACAGCGGAACGGATATGCTTTTTGCAACATTGGACTCTACGGCACGGCGCATAGCTCTTCCCAACGGCGGACAGGCAGATTTTGTCGACACAGTCGGCTTCATTCAGAAACTTCCTCATCAATTGATTTCAGCATTTAAATCAACACTGGAAGAAGTTTTGAATGCCGATCTGCTGATCCATGTCGCAGACATCACTCACCCTAATTTCGAGCAGCAAATACGCTCCGTCGAACAAGTGTTGAAAGAATTGAAGGCAGATCATAAAAAAATGATCCTGGCGGCCAATAAGATCGACTTGCTGAATGCCACCGCTAAGGAGGAAATATTGAATGATCATTTCCTGATAATAAATTCGCAGAATAACCACTTTCCTTCAATCATGCAGGAGCCGCAGATGATCATTCCGGTTTCCGCCAAAGATGGAACGGGCATAGATAAACTGCTGCAGGCGATCGCTGAACAGCTCCGGTCCGATTCTTTGAAATTGAAGATGCTGATCCCCTATTCCGCAGCACATGATGCATCCTGGCTGCATGGACACTGTCATGTTCTGAATAATTCTTTCGATGACCGGGGAGAATATCTGGAAGTATTACTGGCACGACAATACTTGCAGCGGTTTATCGATTATATTATCTGAGTTTGCATGATTCTTTCATCGTATATCCAGCCATTGCTGATTATTGCCGAGAAGCTCCCTGCACGCCTTCATAATCCTAATAAACTCCTGACTGTCAGGCGGATATACCGAAATAAATCTATCAGCATCTTTTTGGGACTGTTCAATCAGCCGCTGATCATGCAGCAGATCAAGCATCTTGAAACTTAAAACCCCGGCCTGGCGTGTTCCGAAAAAGTCTCCCGGGCCGCGTATCATCAGATCGGCCTCAGCTATTTTAAAGCCGTCACTTGTGCGGCACATCGTCTGCAAGCGTTCCCTTCCTTGTTCTGTTTCAGGATTACCCAGCAAAATACAATACGACTGCCCGCTGCCGCGTCCTATCCTTCCCCGCAGCTGATGAAGCTGCGACAAGCCGAAACGCTCAGCCCCGTAAATGATCATCAAAACAGCATTCGGAACGTCCACCCCTACCTCGATCACAGTCGTACTGACCAGAACCGAGACCTTTCCTTCCAGAAAATCCTTCATTACCTGTTCTTTTTCTTCCGAAGCAAGGCGGCCATGCAAAAGACCGACGGACAGATCAGGGAATACCTTATTCTGCATTTCATGAGCAAGTTCTTCTGCTGCCCGGGCCTGCACATGTTCACTTTCTTCGATCAAAGGGCATACCATATATACCTGATGCCCGGCTGAAACTGTTTTTCTTACCAGGCTATATACCCGCGGCAAATAATCCTCCTGCAGCCAATAAGTTTTGATCGGCTTGCGCCCTGCCGGCATCTCATCGATAACTGATATATTGAGATCATTATATACAGTTAAGGCAAGCGTACGCGGTATAGGCGTCGCAGTCATGATCAATACGTCAGGCTGCTGTCCTTTATATTGCAGCACAGCACGCTGCCTGACTCCAAATCTATGCTGTTCATCTATTATCACCAGACCGAGCTGCTTAAACTTAACATTTTGTTCCAATAACGCATGCGTCCCGATAACGATCTTTATATCTCCGGCAGCTATCTTTTCCAATATTTCTTTTTTAGCTCCGGACTGCATTTTGCCCGTAAGCAATCCTATATCGATTCCCATGCTTTTTATCTTGCTTAATTTATAAAAATGCTGTTCAGCCAGTATTTCTGTAGGAGCCATCAAAACGCCCTGCATACCGTTTTCCACGGCTTTGATCAAAGCCATTACTGCTATGATCGTTTTTCCGGAACCCACATCCCCCTGCAGCAGGCGGTTCATAGGCCAGATACGTTCCATATCAGAACTGATCTCCTGCCAGGTCCGTTTCTGACTTGCCGTCAATTCGAAACCTAATCCCGCCAGCAGGCGATAGTGCAATTCACCGTCAGTCCTGCAAATTATCTGCTTAGGCTTGCTTTGCAGATCCTTGTTCTTTTGGCGCATGATCAACTGCCAGGCAAAACTTTCCTCGTATTTAAACCGCTGTCTTGCCTGTTGCAGCTTCGTCTGATCCTGCGGCTGATGTATCTCCCTGATCGCTGCCCAGCGATCGGGAAAACAGTTATTTATCAGTATTTCCTGAGGATATATTTCAGGCATCGGGCATATATCGCTCCCCTTGCCCGCTTCGGTCAGTAAATTCAGAACTCCTGCGATAAGTTTAGTCAGATACTTAACAGTTATCCCTTCGGTTACCCGATACACCGGAATTATTCTCTGTTCTTCTTCCGCACCGATTTCATCAGGTGTGATCACTTGCCATTCTTCAGCAGTGATCTGAGGCAGCAGGAAATTTTCGGATACTCTGCCGTAAATCCTGAGCCACGTTCCGCTTGTCAGTTTTCCCTTTAAATAGGGCTGATTAAAAAAGCTGACTTCGCACATCGTACCCTGACCGCTTTCACATTGCATCATGACCCTGATGATGCACATATGTCTTCTTGTCCACATCGTTTTAACGCTTTCTATGCGTCCGTAAAAATATACCGCGTCTCCTTTTTTCAGAGATCGAAAATCATCAGTAATGATTCGCCGGTCATATTCACGGGGAAAATAGAATAGCAAGTCAGCAACGCTGAAAATACCCAGCTTTTGCAAAGCTGCCGCTCTGGATGATCCCACATTTTTTAAAAATATTGTTGGCTGATCAAGCAATGTTTCCGGAGTCATAATTTATATCCTGTGATATTTAATAAAAATTTTTTAAAAAACACAATTAATACTTGCACTTTGAGCAAATGTTTGTTAAAATACTTTGTGTGTTTTGATGGTTCTCGCATGGAGGAGGTGTTATAATCAATGTCAAATAAATGCAGTATTTGCGGTAAAGGTGTAGTATCGGGGATGCAAGTCAGTCACTCTCATATCAGAACCAAAAGGACCTGGTCTCCAAACCTGCAGACGGTAAGAGCAATGGTTAATGGTTCTCCTCGCAAAATCAAGGTTTGCACTCGCTGTTTGAGAAGCGGCAAAGTGGAAAGAGCTAATTAGTTCCCCGATCAGATCAGAAACCGTCTATTTATAAAACAAGGCCGTTTTGCATCCCGCAATCCGGCCTTTTTAAATATCCGAGGTGAAAGTATGCCATTCGAGCAGGATTCCATAGCTTTCCGGATTGCCAGATTTTTATTCAAAGCAGTGGCTGTTATAGTGATCATTGCATTCGTCAGTGTATATCTGGTCAACTCACTGCTTTCCTCAATGGATTCTCCTCTGTTCGGGCTGCTGCCTGAATCACAGGAATTAAAAGGATCCATCAGCAGTGATGCTCAATCGGCAATCGTTTATATATCCGCAGTTAATGAAAACAAAGATGAACTATGGCTGGAGCAAAGCGCCGGCACCGGATTCAACATCGACACCAATGGTCTGATAATAACCAATAATCATGTGATAGAAAATGCCAAAAGCATTACAGTAACTTTTCCGGACGGTACTCTGTATCGTGCTGACTCCTGGCATGGAACTGAAAAATATGATCTGGCTGCATTAAAGCTTGCAGATGCATCTGGTCTGCCGGCTTTGATCCTTGCTGATTATACGCCGGCACAGGGAGAAACCGTACATGTTATAGGCAACCCTCTTAATTATGCCAATTTTGCGGTTTCGGGTACTTTTGTCGATTATATGAACATAATGAATATAGACTCACCGGTATTTGCTTTTGATATGCCGATCTATTCCGGAAACAGCGGAAGTCCTGTATTTAATTCCATGGAGCAGGTCATCGCTGTAGTCAACGGTACCGTTGATATATCAGCTTACTCCGGAAAAGAACAGACATTGGCCACAGCAATACCTGCCGCCAATGTCCTGAATTTTTTAAACGAATATCCTCCGGAGCAAACAAAATGATCTTAGTTGAATCCGATCCGATTGCTGCTTTTGTGTTCTGTCAGTTCTTTAAATCTTTTCTCTGATACTGCTTTGCTTACATCTTCCGCCAATAGTTTTATCTCATTCTCATTATTGATTTCTCTGCGGGCTGACGCTCTGGCCATGATCCATTCATAAAGATTGCGCATCAGGCGGGCGTTGCTGAATTCCGCGGACTGAAGCTGCTGATCCGGGATCTCCTTAAGGAAATTATCGACAGCAAGCACAAAATCATCATCATACACCGCATTGTCTTCGATCATCTGGAAGAATATACTGCGCAGTTCATTGCGCGAGTAGACCGGGAATCTGATATCGGTGTTGAAATACGGAGCCATAGCAGGATTGTTTTCCAAAAACATCGTCAGATCTTCTTCTACGCCGGATAATATCACGACCATATTGCTGCCCCGGTTATTCATTTCAGCCAGCAGTGTTTCCACTACTTCCAGTCCCATTTCAGAATTGCCTCTGCCCCTGTAGAGCGAAAAAGGATCATCGATCATTAATACCGATCCAAACGCATCGCGGCATACCGCGCTTACTTTAGGAATCGTTTCCCCTGCATACCGGCCGCACAGATCCTGAGCAGATATCTCGATCACATTGCCTATCGTCAGCAATCCCTTCTCTTTTAAAACTCTTGCTAAAATGCGGGCAACTGTCGATTTCCCCGTGCCCGGACTTCCTATAAACTGCAGATTCATAGAAACCGCGGAAGGATCGTCTGATTCATCCCCCGGCGTATTGCGCTGATATTCAACAAGAGTGATGTATTCCTGAAGCTGTTTTTTGACCTCATCCATGGCAACCATATCATCCAGCTGATCCAGGCCGCGGAACTCCTTAACCTGAGGAAGAGCGAAAATATCGCGGATATCCTGCTGACTGATGACAAAATCAAAATTCTCAGTTTCAGCCATCGCCAGCAATTTGCCGTATATCATTTGATTGACGAGTTTATCCACCGTTCGCAGGCCATAGAAATAACCATCATTTTTTTCTTCCGCGATCAGTTGATAGAATGCTTCTTCACAATCCGCCGTTAACTGGAATTTGTGCTGCTGAAGTATACCTGCCGCACACATCAGATATTCCTGATTGGTAGGCAGAACGAATTTTACAGAACGTACAAACATAACATCATTAATAACTGATTTGATATCGCGCAGTACATCATCCGCCAGGAATGGCACTCTGAAAACAAATATGCAGTCATATTGAAAGTTATTAAGATGCTGTAAAAACTGCTTAAAGCGGCTGTCATGGATACTGAAGCTCCAGCTGCTGATATCAAAACAGATCAGCTGCGGGAAAAACTGAAGCTGTTCAAGATTATGCAGGATAAGGTCCAGCGTTTCAGTATCAGCCAGATGTTCTGACCGCTCCAGTTCGATTTCGATCACGCTGTTTTGAAGAAACTGCTGTTTTTGTTCTTCGCTCAGATTTTCAGCATTGGCCAGCTTGCGTCTGTAAAGGCCCAGACTATCCACCAGATCCCTCAACAAATGCAGAGAAGTCGTCAGACCGCATCCGTCATCGATGGCAAATAAAAAGCTTTGAAAGAATAAAGCCCGATATGCCTTGGAAGCATGGATCAGCGGAGTGATCCTGATCAATTCCCGGCATAATTCTTTAAACTCGACCGCGCCGACCATAGACTGGATTATCTGCTGCAGCTGCTGCAGATAAGCCTGATCGATAGTATCACCGACCGCCTTTTGCTGTTCTCCGGCAGCAGTCTGCTGTTCGCTTTCCGCTTTTTGTTCCGCATTGATCTCAGAAACTTTTTCTTCACTCATAGTTTGACCCTCCTCAATTTTTACCGTACAAAATCAAAAAATGAAAATTCAGATCATCCCAATATTATCTCCAGTAAAAAATAAGCTCCTACCAGAATAAATAATCCGCCGCTTGCCCCCATAAAGATCGCGTCACCTTTTTTGCCTGCTTTCAGATTGTAATAGGCATTGATCAGATTAAGTACACCCAGAAAGAGCATGCCCCACATCATACCCAGCTGCAGAGACAGGACATTGAAAACTGTCAAACCGAGAACGATAACGATCGCACCTAATAACAAAAGCCGCGCCTGCCTGCTGCGTTTTTCCGCTGCCTGCTGCTGGAATTCCAATTGTCTCTGCTGTTTTTTTGTCAGCTTTTCTTCGCTGTCTTTTTCCGGAATGTTGACTTTATACTCCTCGCTTACAGGATGGCTCTTATATTTCTTTTTCTTCTTTTTACTCATATATTATTTACCTGCCTTGTTCTATTTCCTTCAATATATTTCTGATATCCTCCGGTGAAAAATAATATTTACGTGAACAAAAATGGCATTGCAATTCAATATCCTCCTGCCGGTCTGCCAGTTCGCCCAGTTCCAGCTCTCCCAGATTGATCAGAACACGCTCGAAACGTTCCTTTGAACAGTTGCAGCAAAACTGTACCGGATGTGTTTCCAGTATCTCATAGTCAATTCCCTTCATCAATCTGGCAAGGATATCCTCAGGCGACAGTCCCCAGTTGATCAAAGTGCTGATCGGTTCCAGCTTACCGATATTCTCTTCAAGTATTTCCAGCTCCGCTTCCTTTGCGTCCGGGAGCAATTGGATCATAAACCCGCCGGCAGCTTTCACAGTGCAGTCATTATTGACTAAAACGCCCAGTGATACAGCGGAATTGATCTGCTCGGATATCTGCAGATAATTAGCTATATCAACGGCGATCTCTCCGCTTATTATTTCCGCTGTGCCGGAATAAGGTTCCTTCAGTCCGTAATCCTTTGTCACCGAAACGATACCCTGCCCCACCGCTTTGGCAACATCAAGCTTGCCGTGATCATTCAAAGGCAGATCTATCTGAGGATTTACCACATATCCGCGCACCTTATAATCAGGCTCTACAGTAACTATGATACCGCCGATCGGGCCATCCCCCAGAAAGCGCAATGTAAGCAGATCCTCTTCCTTCAGATTGGTCCCCAAAAGCAGCCCTGCAGTCAGCGACCTGCCCAAGGCAGCAGTCGCAACAGGAAAAGTATTATGAGAAGCACGGGCTGTTTCCACTGTATTGGTTGTATTTGCGATAGCGATTTTTATTCTTCCGCTTGCTCCGATCGCTCTTACCAGATAATCGTTATTCATTTTCTTCTCCATTTCCGCCAATACTTTTTACTGCAGATCTTTTATCCGCCGTTCAGCTGTTGGCCGATGATATCAACTCCGATAAAGCCGTCCTGATGTTTTTTGCCTTGAAAACAGCATTCCCTGCAACTAAAACATCGGCGCCCGCCTTAGTAGCCATAGCAGCTGTTTCGGTATTGATGCCGCCATCCACTTCTATTATAGTATTCAACCCCTGCTGATCTGTCATTTTGCGCAAGCGCTGAATTTTATCGGCAACTGAATCGATGAATCTCTGTCCGCCAAAGCCCGGATTAACAGACATAAGCAAAACCATGTCCACTTCAGGCAATATCTCATCCAATACATTCAGAGGCGTAGCAGGGTTCAGGGAAACTCCCGCCTTCAGTCCCATGTTTTTTATTTCCTGAATAGTCCTGTTCAAGTGTATGCAGGCTTCCTGATGAACCGTTATCATATCAGCACCTGCTTCAGAAAAATCAGCCAGATATCGTTCGGGATGTTCGATCATCAGATGAACATCAAAAAAAAGCTTGCTCTTCGGCCGCAGGGAACGAAGAACCAGCGGGCCGATAGTTATATTCGGAACAAAATGGCCATCCATAACATCGATATGCAGCCACTCAGCACCGGCGCTCTCCACTTCCTGCACCTGAGCGCCCAAACAGGAAAAATCAGCTGATAATATTGACGGAGCAATCCTGATCATTTGAATAACCTCCTATTGGCTTCTTCGATTTCGGCCAGAAACTGCAGATATGAATCGTAGCGCTGTTTACTTATTCTGCCATCGGCTACGGCGTCTTTCACTACGCAATCCGGTTCATTGCGATGGATGCACGAATTGAAACGGCACTGCTGCAAAAAAGGTTCCATTTCCGGATAATAGTTCATCAGCTGCTGTTTTTCCAGAGGAGGCAGGATCAAACTGGTAAATCCGGGAGTATCAGCGATCACCGTTCCGTCGCTCAGCTGATAAAACTCACTGTAACGCGTAGTGTGTCTTCCGCGTTTGTTTTTCTCACTTACAGTACCTGTTTTGACTGTAAGCAGGGGATTAAGTGTATTAAGCAGCGAAGATTTGCCTACACCTGACGGTCCGGCAAAAGCTGCAACCTTACCGCTTACTAATTTCTGCAGTTCCTTTAGACCACGGCCGTTTAAAACACTCAATGAAAGGACGGGATATCCGGCAGATATATACGGTTCTGTCAGTTCTTTTATCTTTTCATCATCCAGCAGATCTGTTTTGTTAAAAGCAACTGCTGCCGGGATTCCATAATACTCTGCAAAAAGCAGCATCCTGTCAAGCAGAACAAAATTCGGATCCGGCATGGCCGCAGCCATTATTATGACCAGCAGATCTATATTGGCGATCGCAGGCCTCAGTAATTGATTTTGTCGGGGCAGTATTTCTTCCAGGACTCCTTTTTTGTCCTGTTCGCTGATGCAGGAAAAGAGAACGCGGTCACCAACAAGGATATCCTGATGTTGATTCTTAAATTTCCCTCTGCTTCGGCATTCCCAGATTTCTCCGTTGTACAATACGTAATAAAAACTGCTGAATGCCCGTACCAGTAGACCCCGCCGCATCTTTTCTCCTGTTCTGTTTATTTAAACTGTATATTATTCCGGATATTAATTATAGGTCAGGTTTCTTGTATCGGCAGCATTGCCGTCCAGATAGATGATTATCTGACAATCTTTGCTGTATTCGACTGTACAGCTGACCGTTTCTCCTTCTGCATATTCACCCTGTAAAAGAGATGAATCACCATCAGCATCAGATTTTACAAATTCAACGTTGTGTGTCTTTCCTTCTTCACCTGCATTATCCGAAGCCTGAGGAACAGTATATTCAATGACCGTACTGTTGGTATGCGCTCCCTTGCTTACTACCAGAGTTATTTCAGTTCCTTCTTCCACTTCACTGCCGCTTGTAGGAAACTGATTGATCACATAGCCTTCCGGGTATTCGTCATTTTCCTCATAAGAAATATCTTCATTGAGTTTAAGCTTAAGCTCCTGTATTTTAGTTTTCACGGCATCCAATGTTTCACCGATATAATTCCCAACGACAACTATCACAGGAGCCGGGCCTTTGCTTATCACCAGATCTATCTCTGCTCCCCGGTCACGTTTATCACCGGCATCAGGATTCTGTTCAGCAACACATCCCTCATCGATCGAATCGCTGTATTCTTCTGAAACATCACCAATTGCAAAGCCGGCTTCTGTAAGGATAGCGCGGGCTTTTTCCTCGCTTTTTCCTATCACACCGGGTACGTTAACCTGTTCAGCGCCAAGACTCACGTATATAGTAACCGTTTCGCCTTCTTTAACTATAGTTCCGGCTTCAGGCTCCTGATTGAAAACATGATCTTTCTCTATGTCGTTATTATACTCTGTTTTTATTTTATACTGCAGATTATTATTCGTTATCTTTTCTATGGCCTGCTGTTCTTCCAAAGTAATAACATATGGTACCGGAGTATCCTTTACTTGAAAATAATTGGAATAAATATATGCTCCCGCGCCGAGCAGTGCAATCATCAGTCCCAGGATCAGGAAAAACAGACCTATGCGTTTTTTCGGCGGTATATCATACTGTGAATCTTCATATTGTTTATTATTTGTTTTATTTTCTGCAGCTGATGCATTACCGGTTACTGTTTTACCATTATTATTCGTGACAGCTGATCCGGATCTGACTGCATTCGAACCATTTCCCGAACCATTTTTGAGATCAGGCTTAGGCATGATTCTGGTTGCAAAATCATCCTCGCTATTATTGACCGCTGCGATCAGATCAGCTTTCCCGGATAACACTGAGTTAAGATCATGCACCACATCCGCCGCACTTTGATAACGGCGTGCTATATCCTTTTCCAGCATATGCATGACTACTGTTTCCAGTTGCGGCACAATGGAAGGATTTACTTTGGAAGGAGGAACACATTCCTCCTTTATTTGTTTCAGAGCTACCGCTACCGGTGTCTCTCCGGTAAAAGGCAAAGTTCCGGTTATCATTTCATATAAAACTATACCCAGAGAATAAATATCAGACGAAGGTCCTCCAGGAGCTCCTTTAGCTTGTTCCGGCGAAATATAATGAACCGATCCGACGATATTATCTGATTGGGTTATAGTATCGCCTGTGATAGTTCGCGCTATACCAAAATCGGTTATTTTGGCAACGCCCTGATTAGTCACCATTATATTATGAGGTTTAATGTCCCTGTGGACTATTCCCTGCTCATGAGCATGGCTCAATGCCTCAGCAACCTGCCGCGCAATTATTATAGCCTGTCTCTGACCTATAACCTTTTTCTGTCTGATTACCTGCTTGAGATTTTTGCCCTCAATATATTCCATGACCAGATAAGTATTTCCGTCCTCATAGCCAATATCATATATATTGACTATATTAGGATGGGATAAACGGGCAACTGCCTGTGCTTCATTATGAAAACGCTCAAGAAATTCTTTATCCGCAGCGTATTCAGGGCGCAGGTATTTTATGGTCACGATCCGGTTAAGTTTCTTATCGTGGGCTTTATACACGACAGACATACCGCCGCCGCCAAGTTTTTCAATTATTTCGTAACGATTGCCTATAATTTCGCCGATCATATTATCAGACCCCCTGATAATAGTTTTATAGTATTAGTGATCATAACTGAATTAAAATCAAGCTGATATTATCCTGTCCTCCGCGCTGCAACGCATCGTCCATTAAAAATGATGAAGCCTCCGCTATCGATCCTCCGGCTTTCTTCAATGCATTTGTTACTTTATCCGCTAAGTCTTCGTTGCTGCAGCCGCCATAAAATCCATCGCTGCATAATAATAATATGTCATATTCCTGCAAATCATACTGATAATCATCAACGGCCAGATCCCGATCTGCTCCTACAGCCCTTGTAATCACATTGCGCTGCGGATGATGAATAGCTTCGGCAGGAGTTATCGCCCCTTCATCCAATAATTCTCCAACCAGGGAATGATCCTTTGTCAGCTGACTGAGCTGACCTTCCCGCAGCAGATAAGCTCTGCTGTCTCCGACATGAGCCAAAGCGACCCGGTAATCGATCTCATCCACATATGCAGCGGTTATCGTTGTACCCATATTGGCAAATTGACTGTCCTGCTGCGCGATTCTGAATATTTCTTCATTTGCCTGCAGAATAGCCGTTTTTAAACCAGTCTGCGCCCGGGCAAATACATATTCATCATCCGGTCCGGTCCCGGCTGACAATTGTTTATCCTGCCATTCGGGCCAGTAACGAACAAAATAATCCTCTACGATCTGGACCGCTGTTCTGCTTGCGGTTTCACCGCCATTATAGCCTCCCATTCCGTCGGCAACAATGAACAGACCCAGATCATCATTAACAATAACTGAATCCTCATTATTTTTTCTGGTCAAACCAACATCGGAAAAACAGGCATATTGCACTTTATCTTCCCTCTTTTCTCATCAGCTGCTAAAATCCATCTCATAACGGCGTCTCAATTGCCCGCAGGCTGCATCGATATCCGCTCCCATTTCTTTGCGAATGGTATAAGAAATATGTTTTTTCTCCAGCACTGAACAAAATGCTGCGATATTTTTATCTTCACTTCTCAAATAATCTCGTTCCTTCACCCTGTTGATCGGGATGAGATTCACATGACACAGCCAGCCGTGCATTAAGGCTGCCAGTTGATTTGCTTCCTGACCGGAATCATTGACCCCTTTTATAAGAGCATATTCAAAAGTCAAACGCCTTCCGGTTATTTCGGCATATTTTCTGCACGCGGGCAGCAGTACTTCCAATGGATATTTTTTATTGATCGGCATTAAACTATCCCGCAGCTTATTATCGGGAGCATGCAGAGATACTGCTAAAGTTATCGGCAGCTCTTCTTTCATCAGCTGATTTATTTCCGGTACCAGTCCGCAAGTTGATAATGTGATTCGGCGCGCACTGATATTCAGGCTTTCTTTTGCCGTTATTTGTCTGATGAACCGGAGGCATTGCTCATAATTATCCAAAGGCTCCCCCATACCCATCATAACTATATGAGTTATATGTTTCCCGTCTCGGACAGCTGTCTTTTCCAACTGCAGGACCTGATCATATATCTCTCCGGATGACAGATTGCGGCGAAGTCCGTTTATAGTTGAAGCGCAAAAGCTGCAGCCCATGCGGCATCCTACCTGGGTGGATACGCAAACACTCAATCCATATTCATGGGGGATCTTAACGGTTTCGATCAGATCATCTTCCAGACGAAACAGATACTTTTCAGTGCCGTCCTTTGAGCGCTGGCAGGTAAGCGTCGTTAACTGACTGATATAACCTCTTTCTGCAAGTCTGATGCACAAACTCTGCGGAAGATTGGTCATTTCCGACCAGTCGCAACGTCCTTTCACAAATATCCAATCATACAGCTGTTTTGCCCTAAACCGCGGCTCACCCATTTCATAAAGCAGGGATTCCAATTCAGATAGTGTTAGATTCTTGTAATTTATCTTCATCATTTATTGCAATACCATTACGATTTTCTGACCAGTCTGGCAATGAAGAAACCATCCATCTCATCCATGTAGGGCAGGATCTGTATCCAGCCGTGTTTAAAAGTTCCCTGCCAGTCTAGTTCCGACGGCAGGAACTGCTTCAGATCATCTCCTGCAAATTCTTCATGCTCTTTTAAAAAATCAGTAATTATATTTTCATTCTCTTCGCGAACTATTGTACAGGTACTGTAAACAAGACTTCCGCCCGGCTTCACGCAGGCAGCCGCGCTTCTGAGCAGCGCAGACTGCAATGCAGGTAACTTTGAGATTTCATCCGGGTGCTTGCGCCAACGCAGATCAGCGCGTCTTCTTAATACTCCCAGGCCTGAACACGGAGCATCGACAAGAACATAATCAGCCTGCTGATAAAATCTCCGGCCCAGATCTTCTGCATCAGCAGCTTCAGTCGCAACGCATGTAATGCCTAAACGCCGGCAATTTTCTTCTACCAAAGCAAGTTTATTGGCATGAAGATCAAAGGCCAGTATCTTCCCCTCATTATTCATTAATTGTGCCAGATGAGTCGTTTTTCCTCCCGGAGCACAACAGGTATCGATCACAGTACTTCCCGGTCTCGGAGCAAGTACTGCTGAAGCGAGCATCGAACTTTCATCCTGAACCTGAAAAAGCCCCTGTCTGTGAGCAGATAATTTATTTAAACCGCTGACACCACGAAGTTTCAGTCCTTCTGATGCATAGCGGGTCTTTTCAGCTTCAATTCCGCTATTAGTCAGCCACTTCTGCAGCTGATCCCGTTCACAACGCAGAATATTGGTTCTGACTGTGAGCGGAGGGTTGACATTGTCCGCTGCCAGAAATCTGACTGCATTATCATATCCCAGTTGTTTTATCAAACGATGTACAAGCCACTGGGGATGTGAATATTTCAGTGACAAGTAAGCATCCGGATTTTTCTGCGAATCGGGAAAGACTATCATATCTTTGCCGCGAATAATGCTGCGCAATACTGCGTTAACAAATTTAGCCTGTCCAGGATTGCCGTATTTTTTACTCAGATTCACCGCTTCATTGCAGGCTGCCGAATCCGGAACCCGGTCAAGATAAAAAAGCTGGTAAACGCCCAGACGGAGTATATTACGGATCCATACAGTCTGCTCAATGACTTTTTGCTTGGAAAAATGATTAATGATCCAATCGATAGTATTCAGACTGCGGACCGTATTATATACTAACTCGGTTATAAATGCTTTATCCAGTTTATTAGGTCTGTAACGTTCCAGCGCTCCGTTCAAAGCCAGGTTGGCATATGCACCTGAACCGTCAATTTCCACCATCGCCAGCAAAGCAATCTCACGGGCAGCAACTTCTGCCACAATCATTCCTCCCAATATCAAATAATCAGATCAGCCAGATTCTGATATTATTACTGATCCTGAGATCCTCCCAATATAGTTCCGCAATTCAAATGGTTGCCCCTCAGAAAATCTGCAGACTTCAATCTCTTGCCTCCCTGGATCTGCAATTCGATGATCTGCAGGCATCCGCCGCCGGTCGCTGCGAACAATCCTTTCTTAGGATCGCTCAGCACTATCTCTCCGGGCTGTTTATCTTTAAATTCTCCATGCTCCAGGTAAAATTCCTGTCCGGCAGGATGAGCCAGCCATATTTTTAATATTTTCCCCTGCCAGTAAGTGTGCGCACCGGGCTGGGGATTCATGCCCCGTATATGATTGCTTAATTGTTCAGCAGTTCTGTTCCAGTCAAGCAATTCATCTTCCTTTTTCAGCAGAGGCGCATAGCAGCTGAGGCTGTCATCCTGAGGAATTCTTTTCAAGTCATTGCTTTCAGCCATACGCAGGGTACGGAGCAACAATTCAGCCCCCATGACAGACAATCGGTCATGTACCTGACCGAAAGTATCATCCGGTGAGATGATCAATTCCTGCTGGAGCAGAATATCACCGGTATCAAGGCCGCGGTCCATATACATCGTTGAAACACCGGTGACCTTCTCACCATTGATGACTGCCCATTGCATCGGCGCCGCTCCTCTATAACGGGGAAGCAACGATGAATGAACATTGATACAGCCCATAGGAGGCAAATCAAGGATTTCACCGCTTAACAACTGACCAAATGCCACTACCGCAATAACATCCGGCTGAAGTTCTCTCAACTGCTGAACAGAAGCAGGCTCCTTGATCCTGACCGGCTGATAGACGGGTATATCAAGTTCCAAAGCTTTTTGCTTGACCGGTGAAGGCTGCATTTTTTTGCCGCGTCCTTTCGGTCTGTCAGGCTGAGTAAACACTGCAGCGATATCAAAACCGTTCTGATGCAGGATCGTCAGAGACGGTACTGCAAACTCCGGCGTCCCAATGAAAACTACGCGCATTTTTATCCCCTCATTATATAGATCCGTTCTATTTAAAATCAGAAAAACAGATAAAATGATCAAATTTCATAATTAAAGCATTATCAGCTGTTCGGTATATGATCGATAAAAAGGATACCGTCTAGATGATCAACTTCATGCTGAGCTGCACGCGCTTTAAAGCCATCCAATTTTTCTTCTTTTATTTCGCCGTTCCGGTTCAGATAGCGAACAACTACGGAAGAATGACGCGGAACTTTTTCCCAGCGTCCCGGAACGCTAAGGCATCCCTCTTCACCCATTTCCATTTCAGGAGAGTATTCGATAATCTCAGGATTTATCATTTCCAGCAAACCGTCACCAACATCTATAACCACAACTCTTTTGGCTATGCCGATCTGCGGCGCCGCCAATCCTACTCCTTCTGCAGCGTACATCGTGTCAGCCATATTTGTCAGCAATCGCAGAATACTATCATTGATCTTAGGTACGGCTTTACATTCCTGCCTTAATACAGCATCACCAATTTTAACCACATTAAAAACTGCCATGCTTATAATGCCTCCTTTGTCATATTATAACATCATCTGCGGTACTAAATCAATAATAAGCTTGACCTTATTATGTCGTTCATATAGTTTGCTGCCGGCAGACGGATATTCATTCCCGATTTTACCAATCAATTCTGTAAGCAGTTGTCTTTTGCCTTTCAGCAAAAAATGCCACCGGTAATTGTCTTTTAATTTGCTGAGCGGAGCCGGAGCCGGTCCGATCAATTCTATCAGGCCTTCATAACCGTTTGTTATCATCTTCTGCAGGATAGTGCTTAATTTAAGACTTTCCTGATTCACTTCTGATTCGTCGGTGCCCTGGATGATTATTCTGGCTAAGGTTGTAAAAGGCGGATAAGCCAGCATTTTCCGCATGCGCAATTCATAGCTGACAAAACCTGAATAGTCCTGACTGGCTGCCAGCCTGATCGCATAGTGTTCGGGATTATATGTCTGGATAACAACTTCCCCCGGTCTGCTTCCGCGTCCGGCGCGTCCTGACACCTGAGTCAGCAATTGAAAAGTTCGTTCTGCTGCCCTGAAATCCGGCAGGTTAAGAATCACGTCAGCGCTTACCACGCCTACCAAAGTAACCTCCGGAAAATGAAACCCTTTGGCGATCATTTGTGTGCCTATCAGGATATCCGCCTGTCCGCTTCTGAACTGTCTGTATAACTGATCCTGGCTGCCCTTGTGCCGCATAGTATCACTATCCATGCGCAGCACAGCGGCCTGCGGAAACAGTTCCCGAACTTCTTTTTCCAGCTTCTGGGTCCCAAGGCCATAATTCAGTATATCCGATGATCCGCATTGCGGACAATTATAGGGCTGGGGCATGCTGTAGCCGCAATAATGACATTTCAGCGATCGTTCATATCGATGCATCGTCAGCGAAATATCACAATGAGGACAGCGAAAAACGTGTCCGCAGCTGCGGCAGTTGACAAATGAAGCATAACCGCGGCGATTCAGAAAAAGCAGACACTGCTCATTTTTGGCCAGGCGTTCCTGAATACCCAGCAGTAAAGCCTCACTTAAAATATGTTTATTGCCTTTTTTGTTTTCCTCCCGCTGATCAACGATTATTACCCGCGGAAGATCCTGTTTATTTATTCTTTCCTTCAGCTGTAATATTTTGTATCGTCCGGCTTTAGCATAATAATATGTTTCCAGCGATGGAGTCGCACTGCCGACGATCAGCACCGAATCGTTCTGATCAGCTCTTTTATGAGCTACTTCCTGAGTGATGTATTTCGGATTTTCTTCCTGCTTGTAAGTGTGCTCATGCTCTTCATCTATTATTATCAGCCCCAGATCATCACAGGGAGCAAAAACCGCTGAACGGGTCCCGATTATTACATCAGCTTCCCGGTCGCAGATCCTTTTTAATTGCTGTTTCTTTTCGCCCGGAGTCAGCATGCTGTGCAGAACTGCTATCCTGTCTGCAAAACGGATCTTAAATGCATCAATGACCTGCGGAGTCAACGCTATCTCCGGCACCATCATTATAGCCTGACGTCCAAATTTGACTGTTTCCTCTATAGCCTGTAAATACAATTCTGTTTTGCCGCTGCCTGTCACACCATGTACAAGAAAAGATGCTCTGTTTTTTCTGCAGATATCTTTCTTGATCTCCTGCAAGGCAGACGATTGTTCTTCCGTAAGCTGAAGCTCCTGAACCTGTGATCGGGGATCATAATCAAAAAAGCCGGGCAATCTGCTGCGCTTTTCCCGCCGTACCAGACCTTTTTCTTCCAGATTTCTAATAACAGCGGAAGAACAATTCAGTTCTTCCGGAATTGTTCTTCTCAAAACAGGCCCGTTTTGCTCGCGCAGCCAGTTCCAGACTTTATATTGTCTATGCGCTCGCGCAGCCAGATATTCGATCAATTCTTTTTGTTCTTCGCTTTCAACTGCCGATAAATATTCATCAGTACCTCCTGACGATCTGCTGACCTTTGGTGATACGATAGTCTGCAGGCAGGAAGCAACTGAGCATAAATATTTCTCGGACATCCAGTAAGCCAGTTCCACCAGTTCTTTGTTGAGAAAAGTATCGTCTTCCAGCACAGATATCAGTTCCTTATATACTATTGAGGAAGATGATCTGCTGCTGCAGTTGTCATGAAGATTATCCGGATTCGTGTCCCAATCGACAACATATCCGTATACCTGCCGTGAACCCAGCGGCACAAGCACCCGGCTTCCGATCCTGACCGCACTCACCATAGAAGGGGGTACCAGATAAGTAAAAATATTATCCTTCATTGATCTGATATCGCATACAACTCTTACCGACTTCATTTTGTTCATCCTTATCCTATGAAAAAGGCGGCATTATTTGCCGCTTATTTCAATCACTGCATCCAGAATAATATCAGCCAGCTGATGTTTTCTGATCTTAGGAAGTTCTCTGATCTCACCGCTGCTGAACATCAGCTGAGCAATATTGTTGTCAGAGTTAAATCCCGAACCGGTCAATGAGACATCATTAGCCACCAGCAGATCGACATTCTTGCTTTTCATCTTGCGCAGAGCATTTTCGGTAAGATTCTCCGTTTCAGCGGCAAAGCCTACCAGTATCTGCCGGTTATTTTTTCTT
>JAZPYJ010000111.1:0-7607 GCA_045544075.1 Thermoanaerobacteraceae bacterium | reverse complement strand
TAGAAATTCAGGGATTTAAATCATTTCAGGAAAAAGTTGTCCTGGATTTCAATAAAGAACTGACTATTATCGTAGGACCGAACGGCAGCGGGAAAAGCAATATAATCGATGCTGTCCGCTGGGTATTGGGAGAGCATAATCCCCGTATGCTGCGCGGTGACAAAATGGAAGAGATTATTTTTTCAGGCAGTCAGAGCAAAAAAGCTGTCGGTATGGCTGAAGTATCCTTGGTCCTGGATAATTCGATGCAGCTGTTCCCGCTGCAGTATAATGAAATACAGGTCACACGGCGTCTGTTCCGTTCCGGTGAGAGCGAATACCTGATCAACAATGTTAAATGCCGTCAGAAAGATATACGCGAACTGTTTCTGGACACAGGTCTGGGACGGGAATCTTATTCCATAATCGGTCAGGGTCAGGTGGAAAAAGTTCTCAACAGTGATCCGGCGGAAAGAAGGGCTTTGCTGGAGGAAGCCGTTAGTGTGGCAAAATACAGGCAGCGCAAGGAAGAAGCGCTGAAAAAACTTGATGAAACCAAAGCCGGTTTACTGCGTATTGATGATCTGTTGACTGATCTGTCGCAGCGGGAAGAAGATCTGCACGAACAGGCTGAAAAAACCAAAACATATAATCAGCTTTACAGTATAGTGAGCAATTATGAGAAAACTGTTTTGCTGAACGATCTGGCAAGAATGCACAAAGAACTCGCCTCGGCCGCTGATAAACAGAAATCATTAGAAGAACAATGGAATCAATGGCAGCAGGAATATGAAGATCTGAACGAAAAATTTGCTGCAGACAGGGAAGCAAACGAAAGATTAAATGAAGAATTATCTTCCAGACAGCAGAGATATTTCAGCTGTCAGACTGAAAGCGAGCGAATGAGGGCTCAGATCGTTCTGCAGGAGGAAAAGAGATCAAATTTACAGGATCAGCAGGAAAATCTGCAAAATGAATTGCAGCAGCATCAGGCAAAAACGATCAGCGTCCGTCAGCAGGCGGCAGCTGAGCATAATAATGCCGAGCAGTCGATGCTGCAGCTGACAGAACTTGAACGGGAAATAAAGGATATTACGGAAAAGCTGCAGCAGATCGATCAGCGTCTGAAAAGCGGAGAGGAGATCTACCGGAAGCGCAGGGAACGTGAGCAGCAGATCAGCCGGCAGCTGCAGCGCGCTCAACAGGATAAGCAACGCACCGAGCAGGATCTGCTGCAGGCGGAAGCGGACTGCAGCCGTTTGCGGAAAGAACTGACCGGAAAAGAAACTGAGCATAATAATATTATTAATGAACATGATCAACTGAAGAATCAGGAAGAACAATGGAAGCAGCAGCTGGATATCTGTCAGTCGAAGGGAAAGCGGCTGCGCAAATTACTGGATAAGGCAGATGTTCTGCTGGGGCAGCGTCAGGAAAATACTTCACGTCAGCAGAACGAGGCTAAAGGTCTGCAGATTAAGCTGAAGATGCTGCAGGAAATGAATGCAAACTATGAAGGATTTCAGCGGGCAGCCAAAGAAGTGCTGCTGGCCGGCCAAAGAAAACAGTTAACAGAGATCATCGGTTCTGTAGCAGAGCTGCTGACAACGGAACCCCGGTTTGAAAAAGCGATAGAGACAGCGTTGGGCGGCAGCCTGCAATATGTGGTGACCGAGTCGGATAAAGGAGCCAGACGCGCCATTGAATTTTTAAAAAAAGGCAGATACGGACGCGCAACTTTTCTGCCGCTTAATACCATAAGACCGACAGAGTGGCACATAAAAACTGAACAAAGGAAATTCCCCGGGCTGATCGGATTGGCTTCCGAATTAGTACAGACTGACTCCAGATATAATGTTATTATTGATTATCTGCTGGGACATATAGTTGTATTCAGTGATCTGACGGCGGCTTTGGAATATGCCCGCAGCGTAAATTATCAGGTCAGAATAGTTACACTGGACGGCGATGTTATTCAGAGAGGTGGAGCCATGACCGGCGGTACTTCCTCTGAAAAGACCGGCAGTCTGCTGGCGCAGCGCCGCCAGCTAAGAGAAGTAAGTATGGATCTGCAAAAGATCCGGGAACGGTTGGAAATAAGTGAGCAGCAGGAAGCGCATTGGCTGCACAGACAGAATAAACTGCAAGGCAGCATTTCCGCCAATCAGCAGCAGGAGCAAGAAATAAATCAGCAGATTATGAATCTGCAGGAACAGTGCCGTAATCATAAAAATGCTGGAGACGTACTGCAGGCGGAAATGAAATACCTGCAGAATGATCTTGCTGCTAAAAGTGCAGCTGCCGAAGAATGCAAGACAGGACTGCTTCAGTTGAATAAGCAGGCGGAACTGTATCAGCAGCAGTTTCAGCAGCATAAGCTCGGACAGGTTATCGATGATACGGAATATGAAACGATAAACAGGCAATATGATGAGCTTCAGGAACTGCTGACGTCCAGAAGGGTCATGCAGGCGGCAGAGCAGCAGCGGCATCAGCATTACAATGCGGAAAGCGAACGTCTGGATGCTCAGCTTATCGAACTTGAACAACAAACGGAAAGTTTGAGCGAAACGATCAGAAAAAATCAGCAGCACGCTGACCGTCTGACAGCTGAATATGATGCGGCAAAAGCCGAACTGGCAGGTATGCAGCGTCAGGAAGAAAAAAGAAAAAATGAAGTAATGGAGAGCCAGCAGAAAAAAGACATTAATGATAAACTTATCAAAGAGACGGAAAACAAACTGAAGTCCGCCAGAACGGAAACAGATCAGCTGCGTGATCAGATAAGCAAAATGCAGTTGAGACTGGCTAAAACGGAAGCCCGCTGGGAAAACGGACTTACGGTTTTGCGGGAACAATATCAGTTTGAATGGCAGGATGTTCATGAGATACCTGCTCTGAACAATAAAACCGAGCAGAAGCAGCACATCAATGAACTTAAACTCCAGATCAGAGAACTGGGGAATATCAATCCGGCTGCTATTGAAGAATACAAAAAGCTGACAGAGCGGCTGAACTTTTTGCAGCAGCAGCATGATGATCTGCAGCAGGGACGCGAATCGTTATTTACTGTAATAAGCGAACTCGATCAGACGATTGCAGAGCACTTCAAGCAAGGTTTCGAAAAAATAAATCAAAGCTTCCAGGTGACCTTTGATAAATTGTTCGGCGGCGGACAGGCACGATTGTGTTTGTCTGACAGTGAACAGATCTTAGCCAGCGGAGTAGAGGTCATTGTTCAGCCGCCAGGCAAAAAACTTCAGAACATGAATCTTTTGTCAGGCGGTGAAAAAGCACTGACAGCTATTGCATTATTATTTGCGATCCTTCAGACGAGGCCCAGCCCGTTTTGTATTCTGGATGAGATCGAAGCATCACTGGATGAAGCAAACGTAGGCAAGTTCGCTTCGTTCCTTACCGAATTGTCTGAGCATATGCCGTTTTTAGTGATAAGTCACAGACAGGGAACTATTCAACAGGCTAAGGTGCTGTATGGTATCACGATGAACAGACAGGGCGTATCGCAGGTACTGTCGCTGGATGTGGATCAGGCGGGAATGGCTTTGCAGCAACAGAAAAAATAAAGCGGGAAACAAAAACCGGAGGTTGAACTGATGAGTTTATTTAGTAAATTAAAAAACGGATTGACCAGAACTAGGAGAAGCTTGCTGGGCAAGCTTGAAGAATTAGTCACCGGCACAAAAAAAATCGATGAGGATTTTTATGATGAACTCGAAGAATTGCTTATCCAGGCAGATATCGGTGTTAATATGGCTATGGATATGACTGAACGATTGCGCCGGGTTGTAAAAGAAAAGAAGATCGAAGATCCGAATCAGGTCATAATCGAACTGAAGCAGTTTCTTACGGAAATATTTGCCGAAGATCAGGATGCCGAACTTGATCTGAACGGACAGCCTGCGGTAATTATGATGGTCGGTGTGAACGGTGTCGGCAAAACGACCAGCATTGCTAAAATAGCGTACAGCCTGAAAAATCAGGGACTGAAAGTTATCCTGGCGGCAGCGGATACATTCAGGGCGGCAGCGATAGATCAGCTGGAAATATGGGGAGGCCGGATCGGTGCAGATGTGATCAAACATCAGGAAGGTGCGGATCCGGGAGCAGTGGTTTTTGATGCGATCCAGGCGGCAAAAGCCCGACATGCCGATGTTCTGATCATTGATACGGCCGGCCGGCTGCACACTAAGAACAACCTGATGGCCGAATTAAAAAAGATCAAACGCATTATTGAGAGAGAATTGCCTGATGCACCGGTGGAAACATTGCTGGTGCTTGACGCGACTACCGGTCAGAATGCAGTAAGTCAGGCGAAAACGTTTGGCGAGGCGACCGATGTTACCGGTATCGTTCTGACTAAACTGGACGGCACGGCTAAAGGCGGCATAATTATTGCTATCCGCAATGATTTGCAGATCCCTGTCAAATTTGTCGGCGTGGGTGAAAAAATGGATGACCTGCAGCCTTTTATTGCCGGAGATTTCGTTGAAGCTCTTTTTCAGCGCCCGGCTGCAGAGGATGAAGAACCATATAACCAAGCAGAGAATGCAGACGAAGATTAAAAGATCGGAAAGGTGGAATGATCAATGCCGGAAAAATTCATTGTGCGCGATATCGATCTTGCTCCGCAGGGCAGACTCAAAATAGACTGGGTCTCGGCCCATATGCCGGTTTTAAATCAATTAAAGGAACGGTTTATTAATGAACAGCCATTTAAAGGCAAATGTATAGCGATGAGCATCCATTTGGAAGCCAAGACCGCTTATTTGGCCGAGGTTCTGCATTGCGGCGGAGCAGAGATCGCTATAAGCGGCAGCAATCCGCTTTCCACGCAGGATGATGTTGCTGCAGCATTAGCAGCGGCAGGCCTGAGGGTTTTTGCCTGGCACGGAGCAACTGACGAAGAGTATGAACAGCATTTGCTGAAAGTACTTGACTGCAGTCCCGATATCGTCATCGATGACGGCGGTGATCTTACTCATTTACTGCACACGGTAAGAAAAGATCTGGCGGGGAAGATAATCGGCGGCAGTGAGGAGACGACGACAGGAGTTTTGCGTCTGAAGTCAATGGCCGAGCAGAATATAATGCGCTATCCTATGATAGCTGTTAACGATTCGCAGTGCAAATATCTTTTCGATAACCGATATGGTACGGGAGAATCTGTCTGGTCAGGTATAATGAGGACAACTAATCTGCTCACCGCCGGGAAAACGGCAGTAGTATTCGGTTATGGCTGGTGCGGCAAAGGCGTTGCCCTGCGGGCCAAAGGATTGGGCGCCAGAGTTATAATATGCGAAACGAATCCGGTGCGGGCACTTGAGGCTCACATGGACGGCCATGAGATAATGCCTTCGCTGCAGGCGGCTGAAAAAGGAGATATTTTTATCACTGATACAGGATGCTGCAATGTGTTGCGGAAAGAACATTTTGCCCGCATGAAAAACGGAGCGGTCTTAGCAAATGCGGGACATTTTGATGTTGAAATAAATGTGAAAGAACTGGAGAAGTCGGCGGATGAGGTACGCACAGTACGCAGCAATATAGAAGAATTCGTCATGCCTGACGGCCGAAAAATATATCTGCTGGCCCGCGGACGTTTGGTTAATCTGGCTGCCGGCGATGGTCATCCTGCCGAAATAATGGATATGTCATTTGCCCTGCAGTCTCTGGCTGCTTGTTATCTGATCGAGCATCAGGGAGAATTGGACAATAAAGTTTATACTTTGCCGCCGGAACTGGATTATAAAGTTGCAGAATTGAAGATACTGTCTTTGGGAAAATCAATAGATCAACTGACCGAGGAACAGCAAACCTATCTGCATAGCTGGCAATAAAGAAAACATCATATACAGAACAGTGATAATAACGAGGTGATAACAGTGTCTGTGTTGGACGATTTTTACGGACCGGAGTTGGCTGAAAAAAGAAAAGAACTCATATTTCAGGTCCAGCGGTTACGGGAGCTCGGCCTGCTGAACAGTGTTTTCGGTAACGTAAGTGTAAAACTGGGAAAAAGTGCAATGCTCATCACACCGCGTTCAGCCGGTCATTTGCAGCTTCAGGAGGATGACCTTACAGCAGTGGATCTGACAGGGCGTATATTTGGACAGCAGCCAAAACCATCAGATGAAAAACATCTGCATTGTTCAATATATCTTCTGCGATCTGATATAGGGGCTGTAGTTCATGTACACAGTGTTTATGCCGGAGTTTTTGCCGCAGCCAGGCAGTCGATCGCTCCTATGTCAGAAGATATGGCGATAATGACAAGCGGCGAAGTTATGGTTGCCGAGTTCGCACCGCAGGGAACACAGCAGCTTGCCCGCTGCGTGTCTGAAGTGCTGAGTGATCATAATGCGGTTTTGCTGGCTAATCACGGCTTGGTAACAGTAGGGCACGATCTTAATGAGGCAGTTCAAACCTGTGCTGCAGTGGAAAAATGTGCGCATATCAGTTTATTGGCCCGCCTGTTGGGAGATGCACAGCAGCTGTCAGCTGAGAATATAGAATATGCCCGGCAGGTCTATTTTGGACACTAGATATTATAAATGAGTGTAAGTCGGGAGGTAGACTTTGGACAATTTCACAAATCTGGTCAGTGACCATCTGCTGCTCTGGGCAATATTGCTGGCGGCAATTTTTGCAGTCATACTGATAGTGATGCGTCTTTTGAGCCGGCGCAAGCAAATAACCATGATTTTTGGTCTGGCATTGGCTTTGGTGGCAATGGCGGTATTGATGCCGATATTAAGCATGTTAGATGAAAATATCACTTTGGGGATAATCATAGCGGTCTGGCTGATCGTTCTCATTGTTTTGATATGCAGCCTGTTATATATTTGTTTATATAATACCAAAGCGGATGTAACAGCAAACCCGGAGGATATTAATTCGGGATCCGGTTCCTCGAATGATCATAATGATGAAAGGATCACTGTAACTGCCGAAACCAATGAAAATGATCGGCTTCAGGAGCTGCAGTTTTTAAAAAAAACTGCTGATATATATGTGGAAAAATATGGACTGCAGCATGAAAATACTGCTTTGAGCTTTTATAATTTGGCTTTAGCTTATTATCGCATGGGTGATTACCGGCAGGCAAGAGAATACTATTTACAGGCAGCACGGATCAGAGAGCAATGTCTGGGAGCCGAACACACGGATACATTACAGGCGTATCAGTTAGCGGAAAAATGTTTGGAAAAAATAAATTTATAAAAAAATAGCATTGACAAACAGACTTTAAAGTGCTAAAATCTTTACATGCTGAAGCGGCGATCAGTTTTCCGACAGGATATGCTGAGACCGACAGCGGACAATTGAATATTTTGCAACGATCAAGCAAATGCGATGACCGGAAAATAGTAAGGGTGGATTGTCCTTCAGAGAACTGTCGGATGGTGCAAGACAGCTGGAATAACACCGCTGAATACATTCCGCGAGCTGCGCACCGAACAGATAATTTTTTCATACTTAAGTAGGCTGCGACGGGGTCTTCCGTTAAAAAGATAGGGTATCGTCTGGCTTCAGGATCAAATATGCATAAGCAAAGATCAATGAAAGTCCGTACCGTACCCGACGAGGCTGATGCCGTGAGGCAACAG
>JAZPYJ010000110.1:0-14041 GCA_045544075.1 Thermoanaerobacteraceae bacterium | reverse complement strand
ACAGGGCATCGGCTTTGCCATTCCGATCAATAACGCGAAGGAAGTTCTGGACGAGTTGATCGAAAACGGCAAGGTCTCCACTCCATGGCTGGGAATAAACATGCAGGCAGTAACTGAAGATATCGCCTCCTACTTCGGAGCTAAGGCAGGCGAAGGCGTGCTGGTCGCTTCGGTCTATGAAAACAGCGCGGCGGCTGCGGCCGGTCTGCAGCAATATGACATTATCCTGCAGATCAATAATCAGGACGTAAATGCGCCGGAGGATATTCAGGAGATCGTTTCCAACAGCGAGATAGGCGATAAGCTGAAGATGCTGGTGCTCAGAGAGGGACAGCGGATCGCGATCGATGCCGAAGTAGGCGAGAAATAAGATCTGAAAGATAAAGCAATGAAAAACTGAATAAGCCTATCCCTGGTAAAAATAAACTGCCTGCAAACATAACGTTTGCAGGCAGTATGCTTTACAGGCCAAGGAAATAGTTTTAATTGAGCTCGACGGCATCAGAGGCAGTATCGCCATCAGCTGAACTGCTGCGGATCACGCGCGGCTCGCGGTTGTAAGCGAATTCTATGATCTCCAGATTGGCCATGCATTCAGCCAGCAGAGCGTCTTTATCCAGCACCTGTTCGGCCTCGATTGTTTTATTCAGCTTGGGATGGATCGCCGGATGCTTGGGTACGAACACCGTGCAGCAGTCTTCATAGGGACGGATGGAGATCTCGTAGGTATCGATCTTTTTGGCCAGATCGATGATCTCCAGCTTATCATAAGTGATCAGAGGCCGCAGGACGGGCATGGAAACTACGCGGCTGATGACGTTGAGACTGGCCAGGGTCTGACTGGCGACCTGTCCCAGATTTTCGCCGGTCAGGATCGCTTCCGCGTTTTCCTGAACAGCGGCCTGCTCTGCGATACGGAACATCATGCGCCGCATCAGGGTCACGTACAGCTCCTGAGGACATTGCTGATGGATGGCGGTCTGGATCGCGGTGAAAGGAGCGATTATCAGCCGCATCCGTCCGCAGTAAGCGGTCAGGGTTTGACAAAGATCGAGGACCTTTTGTTTTGAGCGTTCGCTGGTAAATGGAAAACTGTAAAAATGCAGACCGGTCACTGTCAATCCGCGCTTCATGGAAAGCCAGGCGGCGACTGGACTGTCGATCCCGCCCGAAAGCATGAGCAGACCGTGTCCGTTGCAGCCTATCGGCAGACCGCCGAGACCTGCCACCGAAGTGGAGAAGATATAGGCGGCCTCATCGCGGATCTCCAGATAAACGGTATGATCGGGATCGTGCAGATCGACGGGTGCCTGAGTGTTCTTTATGATGTAGCCGCCGACCAGATTATTCAGTTCCATGCTGTCGTAGAGGAAGCGTTTATTGGAGCGGCGGGTGCTGACTTTAAAGCTGGGCAGGGATGACTTTGATCCGCTGTCCGGCTGGGAAGAAGCGTCGCCCGATGCATCAGACGCGCAGGCGTCCTTGTAGACCAGCAGCGCGGCTTCCCGGATCGCTTTCAGATCCAGCTCCGCCGTGCACACGGGACTGAAGGAAACAAGGCCGAACACCCTCTGCAGACGGGCGGATACTTCCTCCCAGTCATCCTGCAGAACGATGAACATGCGCGAATATGTCCTGTATATCCTGTGCGGCGGCAGATCGGACAGAGCCGCGCGTATATTATGGATCAGACGATTTTCAAATTGATGACGGTTGCTGCCTTTCAGAGCGATCTCTCCATAGCGGAGCAGAACTTCGTTATACAAATCGGAAACTCCTTTCTATGCGGAAAACCGGGGATATTTACCGGATATTGCAGTTACAGCCGGCGGAACTGATCGACACAGCTGCGCAGGGCGCTGACAGTCCGCGTGATCTCTTCCGGTGTATTATAGGGACAGAAGCTTATGCGCACAGCACTTTTGATACGGGGATCGCCGAGATGCATCGCTTTGAGCACATGACTGTCGGAGTTGCGCTGTGCATGACAGGCCGAGCCGGAGGAGACATAAATGCTGTGCATCTCCAGCATATGAACGAGCACCTCTGATTTTATGCCGGGGAAGGATACGTTTACAATCTGCGGAGCTCCTTCCCGTCCGGGCGGACTGTTGAATACGGCGTCGGGAACAGCGGCGCTCAGTTCATGCTCCAGCTGTTCTTTAAGAAGATACATGTGTTCGACGTGTTCGGCCTGCGCTTCCGCCGCGATCGCCGCAGCCGTTCCGAAGCCGACGATCCCGGAAATATTTTCCGTTCCGCCGCGCTTTCCTTTTTCCTGATCGCCGCCGCTGATCAGAGCGGGAAGGCGGAGCGTGGTATTAAGATACAAAGCGCCGCAGCCTTTCGGACCGTGGATCTTATGGGAGCTGACGGAGACCGCCGCAGCACCCAGCCGGCGGATATTGAGCGGGATCTTGGAAAAGCCCTGTACATGATCGATATGCAGCAGAGCCTGACTATGTTTTTTCTTCAGCAGCGCGGCTGCTTCCTGCAGCGGCTGCAGAGAGCCTACCTCGTTATTGACGCTCATCAGACTGACCAGAACAGTATCATCGGACAGTGCTTCCTCCAGCGCATCCAGGCTGATGATCCCCTTCTGATCGACAGGCAGATACGTGATCCGGAAACCTTCCTGCGCAAGCTGTTTGCAGCTTTCCAGAACAGACGCGTGTTCGATGGCGGAGGTAATGATGTGCTGCCCGTATTTGCGGCGGACATGCGCCAGACTTTTAACGGCCCAGTTGTTGGATTCGGTACCGCCGGAAGTAAAATAAATATACTGTTCGCTGACGCCGAGCAGTGACGCGATCCTCTGATGGGCACGGCGGAGCTCCTGTTCGGCTTTGACGCCCAGTCCGTGTACCGAGGAAGGATTGCCGTAATTATTGAGAAGCATATCGGCGACCGCGTCTGCCACTTCAGGCAAAGCCGCAGTCGTTGCGCTGTTGTCCAGATAGATGATGTCTGACATTTTCACTGAATTCCACCTTTCGGGCAGTACGGATAATAAGAGACAGATACGCGGAGCGGCAACTAATCGGAGACCGCAGGATCAGCATGCTCAGTGCTGTTCCGGGCTGCTTTTGGTCTGATGAATTCCTCCAGCATGGGAATAAGCACGATAGCTACCAATCCGGCGGTAAATCCGCCGTTATAGATATTGAAACCGCCGTGTATCGCGGGAGTATGCGGAGTAAAAGCAGCGTGTATCCCCCCGGCCAGAACGCCCCAGCCAAGTCCCCAGTGACTGCTGATCGGGGCCATTCCCGTCGCGAAACAGACGCCTACGCATAAGGCCTGCGCATTTACTCCCAGCGCCGTGAAGGGACCGACGAGCAGATAACCGATAAATATCGGCAGAGTACTCAGCGGATTGGATCCGCTGCCTGCCCAGCAGACGATGCAGAGAAGAGATCCGATAGTGGGCCCGGTAAAAGGCGCATCGATCAGAACGAAGTAAAGCAGCGACATCGCTCCCAGCAGGCCGAAATTCATCAGAGTGATCCCGACGGGATATTCTTTGGTATAATCACAGCTCAGAGCGGTTTCTTTCAGCATCATGCGATAGGTCTTTACAGGATGTTCGCAGAGCAGAGCGCCGCATATTACCGAGATCAGGAAAATTATCCCCAGAAAAACACAGAAGAACAGAGGATAGCCGGGACTGATAATGTCATACAAAGCGTAATCGCCTTCCAGTCCCATCGGACCCAGGACCAGGGATTTATAGATCGCGAACAGAGCGAAGCCCAGCAATCCGGCGGATAATCCGGCGTTGAAAAGATTAAAGCCTTTATGCATGATCGAGGTATGAGCGGAGAGCGGCGGCATTATAAAGCCTATAAGCGCTCCCGCCGAGATACCTGTGAGGATCGCCAGCCACCAGGGCAGAGCTATGTACTGACTGAAAAACATTTCACTGACGAAAGGCGCGAGAGCACCGCCGAACAGTCCGAAATGAACATATCGGGAAAAAGGCTCGTGTTTGGCTTTGGCAAAAAGCCAGGAGCCCAGGACGATGGGAAGCATATTCAGACAGTTTTTACCGAAATAACTGAACCCCATGGTCAGGAAAAAAGCGCCGATGGTAACTCCGGAAGGTTTAACGCCGGAGAGCTTCAGCAAGGCCAGAGACAAAAGACCGAGCATTCCGGAAGCAAGCAAAGCGCCGTTCAGCCCGCCTACCGCGCAGAAATCAGTTGTCAGAGCGGTCGGTCCGGTCATGATCCGCCGGACTCCAGGCAGAAGATCTGTCAGGGGGCCTGTGAAAAACGATGCGGCGACCGAGGCCAGCGAAAAAAATAAAAACAAACCGTAGATCCCCGCGGTGCTGTCGTCAGCAAAACGCCGGCGGAAGCGGGGAATAATATCATTCATAGCAGGATAGTCTCCATGGGTTGATAATTAATTGAACGAAATATTGTTTTTTGCAAAACGCTTAAACTTCATTATATAATATTGTAAGCTTAGTGACAAGCGGTATTATTCACGATCTTTGCAGAAAAAAAGCAAATAGTATTGGCAAATCAGCGGAGATGTTTTATTATATAATCAGAAAAATATAAAATCAGGACAGGGGGTATTCGTTTATGCAGTCCGCAAAACCAACACGAACTGCCCGGGAAGTCCCGCTCGCTTCCGGGGAAATTGTGGAACTGACTGTTAACGGAATGTCGGACAACGGAGAAGGAGTGGCGCGTTACCATGGATTCGCTGTGTTTGTTCCCGATGCTTTGCGCGGGGAAACGATCACTGCTGAAGTAACTCAGGTGAAGAATAATTATGCGCGTGCCCGCCTGCTGGATATCGAAACGGCCTCTATGCAAAGATGCAATGCGCGCTGTGCTGTTTATGACCGATGCGGCGGCTGTTCGATGCAGAAGCTGAAGTACGGCTCCCAGCTGCGTGAGAAGAAACAGCAGGTCGTTGATGCTCTGGTGCGTATAGGCAGGATACCCCATCCCGTCGTGCGCAACGTGTACAGCATGACTGATCCCTGGCATTACCGCAATAAGATGCATTATCAGCTGCAGGCTGCGGCAGACGGCAACATACAGATGGGCTTTTATCAGGAAAGCAGTCATGAATTCGTGCCGGGCCCCCATTGTCTGCTGGCGCAGAAAGAGATCAACGAGCTGGCTGATAAGCTTCAGGAACTGCTTTCCGGGTATAAGGTGCGTCTGTACGATTGGGAAAAACGCAGCGGCTATCTGCGCAACGTGATGATCAGACGGGCGGAAACAGGTGAGCTTATGCTGGTCCTGATCACCGGACAGCAAAGCTGGAACCGGGAGAAGGAACTGGCTGAACGTTTGACGGAACAGGTCCCTCAGCTGAAGTCGGTCCTGCGCAATTTCAATAATGAAGGTCCTCAGGTCATTCTGGGGCAGCACTCGCGGCTGCTCGCGGGGCGCGGTTATATTAACGATGAATTTGCGGGCAATAAAATAAAGATAGCGGCGGAGACATTTTATCAGGTCAATCATCAGCAGATGAAGGTGCTTTATGAGCAGGCTATCGATCTCGCTGATCTTAACGATCAGTCGGTCATTGTCGATGCCTATTGCGGCATTGGTACTATAAGTATGCTTGCGGCGCGGAAGGCGAAGCAGGTCTATGGTATCGAGATCGTTTCCCGTTCGGTAGGCAGTGCACGGGAAAACGCCGCGATCAATAAAATAAACAACGCAAGCTTTATCGCCGGCAAGGCGGAGGTCGAACTGGCAAAGCTCACGGCTAAGATCGGAAAGCCGGACGTACTGATCGTCGATCCGCCCCGACACGGCTGCGACAAGCGACTGTTGCAGACCGTGATCGATCAGCAGATACCGCGCGTAGTCTATGTTTCCTGCAATCCTTCAACGATGGCTAGGGATGTCGCGATACTGAACCGCGGAGGATATCAGTTCATTGAAGCGATACCCGTCGACATGTTCGGACAGACCAGCCATGTGGAGTGCGTGTGCCTTTTGAGCAACAAAAATGCGAAGCCGAGGGACTATGTTGAGATAGGTGTAGATGCTGAGGATTATTATAGGATAAAGGATTCTGAGAAAGAATCTGAATAAGAATAGATGGTTGGCTGGAGGTGTATCTTGTGGGAAATACAAATTATACGAGACAGATAGTCGATGGCTATTGTGTGTTAGACACTGAAACAACAGGATTATCTGCTTATTATTGATGAGTTTACTTTCTATGATATTCTAATATGAAATGATTGGAGGAACTGATGAAGGGGCTTTTTGATCGCTTTAAGTCGAAGAATCAGAGTGATTTACGTAAAAAAACAACAAGTCAAGAAACTGGCATCGGAAAAGGAAACAAAATAGTTGACTCTCCAGATTGCTATGTTGATTCCAGCACAATTGCGGACGATGAGAGACAATACTACCAGCCTGATAGCTATTACACTTACTATTCATATGCTGGAACTCATATGAGTTCGAGAGTTGTTACATTTGAGGAAAGAAAAGAGACTTCTTTTCCTTCCGCCCGAGGTCTATATGTTGCTGAGATTATGTTGTTGGATTATTGCAGTAAAGGTAACTACCCTAAGCCAAAATCAGGCTACCCAGGGCTTTGGTGGTTCCAATATGGAATTCGTGATGTAGGTCACGCTCTTGAATCATTGGAAGAAAGAGGCTTTCTTAAATGGGCGTCCAAGACGGGTAGCTTAAAAAGCTTGAAAGCAGATGAGCTGAAGCAAATGCTGTCGAATGCAGGATTGCCTCTCGACGGAAAGAAGGATGATTTAATCAAACGCATAGCTTCTGAAATACCTGAAGAGGAAATCCACATTCAGAATTATGTCCCTAAATATGAGCTTACTGAACTTGGGAAGGCTGAGCTTGAAGACAATGGATATGTTCCATACATGCATAATCATAAGCACAAGACTACAGAGGATGGTAGCTTCGGTGATACATTCAATGTATGGGATGTCAATAAATTGTTCCCTGATGGCAACGCCACTGAATGGAGAAAAGTTGTAGGAAACATTGAAAAGAAAAAGTTCGGTGTAGATATGGCAAACGCTGAACCAATAGAGAAGAAGCCAGCAGCAAAAGAAGATTATTCTGAAAAGAAAGACAAAATTCGAGATTACCTAAAGAGCAAGCAGGAGGAAATAAGTAGAGGAATAAAGGCGAAAGGGGACGGATTCGAAGAAGAATCTAAAGGTCTGGATTATAAATCCATTGGAAAAGATAAAGAAGCTCTTGTTCAATTATTCATTTCTATCGGCAAGGGCTTTGATGCGCCTGCCCTGTATCGAGAAACAGCCAAGCTTTTACGGAAGTATCATATGTATGAAGAAGAGCTGGAAGTAATCAACGCAGAGTTAAAGAATGTACCCAAAAACAATAGGCATCGAGATGATCTGGAAAAGCGTAAAGAAAAACTGCAAGAACTCATCAAAAAGCAGAACTAATGTCTGATGCTGATAAGAAGCAGTTTTTTCGGATTATCATTAAATCTAATAAGATTTATTCAGATGTCAAGTCAAAGGACAGAGCTCTTAAACACATTGACTTCCGATCCCCTGTAAGATATGACTCGGAAGATGGTCTAATTTTGTTGCGCATGGGGAACGACGTCGAAGTGGTGTCGCTGCTGATAAAAAAGAGGATACTGCGAATCAGGAGAATCAAGCAGCAGCAGAGACAGTCGGGGAAGACGGTGTAAAATTATCAGACGATTCTTCTGATTTTGTGCTGATCAGTGAGACGGTGCCGGACGCTATTCTGGAAATACGATATTATTCGACCTACAATTTTGTGGGTGAGCGTATCGATGGTTATGAGGAACCGCTTGCTTTCTTGACCAAAGAGGCAGCCGCAGCCCTGAAAGAGGTCAGTGATGAACTGATCATCAAAGGATACCGGCTGAAGATATATGATGCTTACCGGCAACAGGAAGCAGTCACTCACTTTATGAACTGGGCGCTCGATCCCGACGATACTAAGATGAAGGAATATTTTTACCCTGAACTTCCGAAGGATGTATTATTTCCGCAGGGCTATATCGCCGAACACTCAGGCCACAGCCGCGGAAGCACGGTCGATCTGACGCTGTTTGATATGACAACGGAAAAAGAGGCGGATATGGGAGGTACCTTTGATTATTTCGGTGAATTGAGCCACCCTGAGTACAAAGAAATTACGGAGGAACAATGCGCCAACCGTATGCTTTTGCGGGAAGTTATGACGAAACACGGTTTCAAGCCTGTTTCTGAGGAATGGTGGCACTTCACGCTGGAAGATGAGCCGTATCCGGATACTTACTTTACTTTCCCCGTAAATAGTGATTCCCTTGATCAATAAAAACGGGCAGAAACTTGATTTTTTTATTTGGTTCCGTGCATTTTATTTAGCTTGGAGTCGTACATGCACATGATAATGATCTCACAAAGGCTGAGCGCCAGGATGATCAAAAGTCCTGCGGACGGGTCGATACAAGCGCCGACGGCAGCAACGGCATATCCGGTGAAGCTAAGGATACGGATCACGCGTATTACGTCATGATCGAGGATCCTGCACTTGTTGAGCTTTTGGATCGCTTTGCTCTCGATTGTGATCGAAAGCTGTACCAGAAAAAGAATGGCGATAAACATAAGCACGGACAGCTTATGGTCAGGAGAATGACCGATCACTCCGGTGACAAAGGGCAAAAGCGTTATAAAGAAGAGCCACAGGCAGTTGATCAGAAAGATCCTGTGATTGATCAGTTCTGCGTTGGCGATGCTGTCGTGATGTTCATGCCATGCCAGAAAAATCTGCGCATAGCTTATGATGTAAGCCAGCAGGGTCGGCCATTGTTCCGCGATCGCGTTCAGACTGACTGCCTCCGGTACGACAAGCTGCAGCACCATGATCGTCGCGGCTATTGCAACGATGCCGTCGGTAATTGCTAAAAGTCTGTTTTTATCTATCATTGCGTCTCCTTCCTTTGCTGCTGGTGAAAATAAAAGGATTTGGTTAAGCAGTCATTTTATTATATAATACTAAACAGAAACAAACAATACTTAAAATATATCAGCGATAAAAAAAAGGTCAATAAAGAAAGGCAACAAAAAAACAGAACGGCGAAAATTATCGGTTTTCTGTTTTCGTTCTGTCCGGTCATCCATACATTTGATCTTTTCCCGTCGGCAGTCATATTGATATTTTCAGGTCGTTATGATATACATAAATTATATTATTGCATGCATGATCGATCTTATAAAACAAGGAGGGGGAAAAATGAAGAAATTATTATGCCTGATACTGGGCGTCATGATGATCTTTGCTTTTGCAGCATGCGGATCAGATTCGAACGGAAGCGGAGACGGATCAGGACAAGCAGCTGAATGGACGCGTGAGGGATATTTTGATGATGAAAGCGGCAACTTCCTTTCTGTGACCAAATCTGACCTTGAGGGCAGTGTCG
The DNA here is from genome assembly GCA_045544075.1 of Thermoanaerobacteraceae bacterium. Classification (GTDB taxonomy): domain Bacteria; phylum Bacillota; class JAZPYJ01; order JAZPYJ01; family JAZPYJ01; genus JAZPYJ01. The sequence goes on along the minus strand of JAZPYJ010000110.1, from coordinate 4,609 downwards.
GCTGGTATGTAGGCTGCATGATCGGGGAAGCTTCTTACGGAAATGTGATCGCGGAAGAAAACGGCAAGCTCCATGGCGATCTCGTTCCTGACGGAGAAGAAGGAGAGTTTATCGTCACTGTTTCTGAAGAGGGAGAGGGCCTGATGCTTGAAGTTGAAGGAGGAGATACCTATCACTTCACCGAAATGGAAGAATCTGAGACAGAACCGGGCATTACTGTTATGATCAATGTGGACGGCCTGGGATATTTCGATTACGCTGAAGGCGATGAGGAATTAGGAGCGGAAGAAGACTTCCAGTACACATCTTCCCAGCTCAATCTGACTGAAGCCGGAACTGTTACGATCGGCGCAAGTCCGGATGAAGGATGGAAGTTTGTAAAATGGACCAAAAACGGTGAGGATTACTCAACAGATCCTCAGATCACAGCAGAATGCTCTGAAGATACAGAATTTGTTGCGGTATTTGAAGCGGCTGAATAATAAAACAGTATGCTGTGATAATGATATTTGACCGCTGTTATGAAAGCAGCCCTGCGGGCCTTTAAATCCGGGCCCAGCAGGGCTTTGTGTTTTTTGCGGAAGGAAAAAAGCAACAGCAGGTTGCTTGTATATATTTCTCCGGACAGTTATAATATAGTCGTACCATCATCTGAAAGGGGTGAATTATTATGGAAACCAAAGATATGATCAAAAGTCTTCGGGAGAAAAACGATCTCACACAGGATCAGCTGGCGGAGCGCGTAAGGGTGACGAGACAGGCCGTAAGCCGCTGGGAAAACGGAGAAACACAGCCGAATACAGATACACTGAAATTATTGTCGAAAGTATTTGACGTATCGATCAATACGCTTCTGGGCAGTCCGAGACAGCTTACATGTCAGTGCTGCGGGATGCCTCTGAGCGATGACGGGATCATCAGCAGAGAAGCAGACGGAAGCTTCAACGAAGATTACTGCCAATGGTGTTACGCGGACGGAACCTATACTTACAGTGATATGGATGATCTGATCGAAGTATGTGTCGGCCATATGGTCAGTGAGGATATTTCCGAAGAACAGGCCCGCTCTTATATGAAAAATCTGCTGCCCACGCTGGATTATTGGAAGAGATACGAGGAGCTCAGCGATGACGGGCAGTTTGAAGCACTGAAAACGCAGCTGATCCGAGAGATCAATGATCTTCATATCGAAGGCATGCCCAAAGTAGAAAAACTGAATGCGCTCGTCGGAAAATATGTCAATCTTGAATATCCTCTCCCCGGAGGGACGAAGGCAAAATTTCTGGATGACCGGACGACTTATCTGGGAAACCAGCTGGCGCCGGAATGCGGCGGAGAACGATGCTTCGGTGTTCTTGCGAACATGGATTTCATTATGGTTTGCACTTATGAGCAAGAAGGAGCAGACCCCGAACTGCTTCTGTACAAAAAAAGATGAGCTCTGGGCACACTTCGTATGGAAGTTGCTTTGAGGCAGCTATTACCGGCTAAAAAGGACATGAAACGGGCGTGACCGCTATGGTCACGCCCGTTTTGTCGCCATGCTCCGGATTTTGGGGGCAAAATCCGATGCTCGTTACTACTGTGGACAAAAAACCTATCTGCTTGCATCATTCGGTCAGCAAGCGTTCAAGGCAGCGGCACAAACCGCAGCCCCAATCAGTTATTTGACTGAAATGACCTCACGTGAGCAATCCGGGGTATATCCCTCGCTGTCTTCCCATTCCTCATAAAAATCGGCAAGCGGGGTGAATTGCTTTATAAGCTCATAACCCCGGCGTATGGTAATCATCTCCGAAAACCATGTGCCTATTTCAAAGGATACCTCGTTGCCACTGGCAAGATGGAATATGACGCCCTTTGTTGAGAGCATTTCCTTCTGCTCTCCATCGTGTGCAACCGATTCGCGGTCGTTTACCACGTCAATGCTGACGATGATATCCTGCACGGGAGTATCAATCATCTGCCCGCCTTCCATCATGCTGACGATTTCACCGAGCTGACAAGGTGCGAGTCTCATTACGGCAACATCGTCATCATGGAAAAACCGTTGGACAGCTTCCAGACCGCTTGTCATTTTGTAGGTGTCGCCACCGATGCGAAATCCTACAATCCCGAATACATTGGGTGTGAAAACGAACGGGTCGCAGGAATAATGCTCAAAGGATTTGCCTATCATGCTTTTGAGCATGTCCATCGTTGCGCTGTCAAATCTAATATCAACCATAATTAGTCCTCCACGAAATGAATCTTTTGCTTTTTTATGCCGCCGGTATGAGAGCTGCTACTAATATTGATTTCTACGACCGGGCCGCCATCAGATGTTGATACCCTGCGCCATGTGATGATCGTCCCATCGGCCATTTGAGTGATTCTCCGATCCCCGTTTGCGTAGATCTTCTCCACACCCCCGTAAGCGATCCTGTCATAGAAATCCTTGGCTGTGCCCAACGGATCGGCTGATGCAATATTTCTGGTTTTATTACCGGTGCTGGGGCTATTTACGCCGAAGCGCCCATTGCGATATGGATATTTTGATGCTGTCGGCAAAATATTCTGCCCAACGCTCCGATAATACGCAGCGTTTCCCTTATATGTCGTCCCCATATCACGCGCCCTCCTTTAGGTGGGTGCGTTCAAACTGGCTGGCATAGCGGTGAAACTCAACTTGACCGACATACTCTCCGAAGATCTCATCCGGCATATACCCGTGGACAAGCACAATTTTCGGCTGAATCACATCCAGCATGGCACCGAGGCCGACTTTGAACATCCGGCGTTCCTCTCTAGAAGTGATACAACCGTGAGTGCTGACAGAGACCATAGCCCCGTGCGGGACTCCAAGAAAACAGTAATCAAAGCTGCTTTCGTCGCTCCACCGTACATTGGGTATGACCGGAATGCCGTTCTTCTGGAGATAGAAACCGACGGCCCTGTTCATGTAAGTATTGGCCTGCTGCAAACACGGGGACTGGCCAATCATCAAGGTGCAGTCCGGTGTAATGACACCATCGTACAGCTTCAACAGGTCAATATACTGATCCGTAGCCGTCAGTACCCGCGAGAACTCCCTATCATGCATATAGAAGTGGACATACTGTCGCTTGTTGGGACACTTCCGCGCTTTGGTGAACGGAATCATATCCCGCGGGACTTGCACATTGTCGAGATTCATCAGCATCGGGATCCCCGGCGCACCTACTATCGTAGCGCCTTCTGTCAGTCGCTCTTGGAAACCGTCATCGAATATAGTTTTTCTGCGTCTCATATAGATACCTCGTATAGTGATTGGAGTCGTACATGGTACAATCCTGCCATCCGCGCATAAAACAGGGCAATACGCGCTTCATTAGTAAGATTTTGCCCTGAGTCCTGCGCTCCATGGTATCTAATATCGAGTTGTCCTATCACGAATAGAGATACCCGGAGCGTGTTGCAAGGAATTTGTCAATACCCGATTTACAAAAATATTGACTTTCTCTCCGAATATCACTATACTGATATTGTCCTATCACGAATAGAGATATTCGGAGAAACGGCGCTGTTGTGATTGCTGGTAACAGTCACAGCGGCGCTTTTTCTTGTTCACGCACAAGCATACGCATTCCCCCTTTCATATTTATGCCACATCGAACAGGCGAAGCAGCCTGACTTCATATTCCGTATAGTCCTTGCCACCAAAGGCCAGCCACTTCTGGTAATACTCCATAGCGTAACAGGCAGCCTCAAAGCTGATGTTGAACACATCGGCAATTTCCACTGGCATTTCCGGTTTGATCCGATGGATTAGGGGCGGTGGAGCAGCCGCGTATTTTGCGAAAAAGTTTGCCTCGGCTTCTTCTTCATCGGTCTCGCCTTGATGATCCAACACGCAGTGGCCAATTTCGTGAAGGATGGTCATATTCGTGCGCTCATAGGAAATGCCCTCGTCGTCATTGTAGTAGATAAGGTCGCTGCCCGATGGATCCTCCATGTAGAAACCATCTGTGCTGACCTTCGTTGCGGCTGACCGTTGCTTTTCCGTCAGAGCCGAGTAAGGGATGATGGAAATCCCCATCTTATATGCCAGCTCGAAGCCACTTATGGGAATACATCGGACGTCATAGCGTTCAAAGAGGGCGACGACCTCCCCTTTGATGAACTCATACTGTTCGGCGGACAATCTCATGCGGTATCAGCCCTCCCGGTCACCGAGCAGAATGCTCAAAATCTCTCTTTTCTCGGCGGTAGTCATCTTATCCACATTGCGGGCAATCAACCTTTTGGCATAGCCGATTTCATCAACGTAGCTCTGGGGAACACCCTCCATTAGGTATTCCGATGTAGTACCGAGAGCCATTGCGATCCGGGCGAGAACAGAGGAACGAGGGGTACGATCCCCTTTGATATAGTGGGACATGGCCGCTTCCGTGACCTCGGCCTTTTCTGCCAACGCCTTTTGCGTCATGCGTCGGGTTTTGAGCAATTCTTCCAGCCTTACGCTGAAAGAGTTTCTTTCTGTGCTCATGCTCTTCCTCCTTTCAGATTCTGCATGTATTATAATCAATAATTATCGTTTTGTCAAGTCTTGCACAATATTATTGCGTCTACGCATCTACCGAGGTACAAG
>JAZPYJ010000109.1:0-5241 GCA_045544075.1 Thermoanaerobacteraceae bacterium | reverse complement strand
ATTCCGGTGATCAATAAAATAGATCTGCCCAGTGCTGATCCGGAACGGGTCAAACAGGAAATAGAAGACGTGATCGGATTGGACGCTTCCGAGGCTATTCTGATTTCGGCTAAGACGGGCCAGGGAGTCGATGAAGTTCTGGAGGCCATAGTCCGGCGCTTTCCTCCGCCTAAGGGAAAATCAGAACCTCTGCAGGCTCTTATCTTTGACTCGCATTATGATCCTTACAAAGGAGTTATTGCCTATTTTCGGATAGTTAACGGAACTGTACGAAAAGGGATGAAGATAAAGATGATGCAGACCGGAGCTGTTTTTGATGTAACTGAAACAGGCTATTTCAAACCCGATATGGTCCAGGTAAATGAACTGAAAACGGGAGAGGTAGGATATTTGGCAGCCAGTATAAAAACAGTAACCGATTGCCGGGTCGGTGATACTATAACAGATGATCTGCAGCCTGCTGATCAGCCTTTGCCCGGTTATAAAAAAGCTGTTTCTATGGTCTTTTGCGGTATTTATCCTAGCGAACCAAATGATTACGATAATTTGCGTGACGCACTGGAAAAACTTGTACTGAATGATGCGGCTCTTATCTACGAACCTGAGACGTCTGTTGCTTTGGGTTTTGGATTTCGCTGCGGCTTTCTCGGCTTACTCCATATGGAAATAGTTCAGGAGCGGTTGGAACGGGAATATGATATTGATATGGTAATGACAGCTCCCAGTGTTATTTATGAAATCAAAAAGACAAACGGTGAAGTGATCTATCTGGATAATCCTGCAAAATTTCCCGAAACTACCCAGATCGATTATATTGCTGAACCATTTGTAAAAGCAAGCATCATGACTCCGGATACATTTGTGGGCGCTATAATGGAATTATGCCAGACTAAACGCGGAAATTATCTTAATATGGAGTATTTATCACCTACACGTGTAATGCTTACTTATGAACTGCCATTAAGCGAGATCATTTTTGATTTCTTTGATCTGTTAAAATCCCGGACCAAAGGCTATGCATCGCTGGATTATGAACTGGCCGGATATAAACAAAGCGATCTGGTCAAACTTGATATTTATGTTGCAGGTGATCTGGTCGACTCACTCTCTATGATTGTTCATAAAGACAGTGCGTATAACCGGGGACGCAACGTTGTTGTCAAACTGCGCAGCATCATACCGCGCCACATGTTTGACGTGCCTATTCAGGCGGCTATAGGCAATCGCATAATTGCCCGTGAATCAGTAAAAGCTTTGCGCAAGGATGTTTTGGCCAAATGTTATGGCGGTGACATCTCCCGTAAAAGAAAACTATTGGAAAAACAAAAAGAAGGTAAAAAACGCATGAAACAGGTGGGAGGAGTTGAGATCCCACAGGAGGCTTTTATGGTGGTGCTTAGTGTTGACGATAAAAAGTGACGATCTTTTGGCTGTTTATTTGCATATTCCGTTTTGCGTTCGAAAATGTCGCCATTGTGATTTTTATTCATTATCTCTTTGTGCGGAGTCAACACCTGAAGATCTGATTCAAAAATATGTACTGGCTCTTAGAAGGGAAATCGCTTTCTTTGGACAGCAGCCTGCATTTCAGGGAAAGAAAATCGGATCACTATATCTGGGCGGAGGGACCCCAACGTTACTGACGATTAAACAATTGTCGATGCTGTCGGAAGAAATAAAAAAGTGGTTTGCTTTATCAGAATCAGCAGAAATAACTATAGAAGCGAATCCCGGTACTGTAAACGAACAGTATTTATGTGATTTGCGTGAGCTGGGATTTAACCGGTTAAGTCTGGGCTGTCAATCCTTTATTAACGATGACCTTAAGCTGCTGGGGCGCATACATTCAGCAGGAGAAAGCAGCGCAAGCTATGCAGCTGCGAGAGCGGCAGGCTTCGATAATATTAATCTTGATCTTATATTCGGCCTGCCGGGTCAGACGACAGAGCAATGGATCTATAATCTTCAGCAGGTAATGGATCTGAAACCTGAACATCTTTCATTATATAATCTGCAGCTGGAAGATGGGACGGAACTTGCGAGACTGGTTCATGATGGTTTTTTAACAGCTCCTGAGGAAGATGTTGATGCTGAAATGTATCAGACAGCTATTTATTATGCAGATAAGAATGGTTATGTACATTATGAAATATCCAACTTTGCCCGGCCGGGATATCAATCAAAACATAATCTTGTTTATTGGCATGATAAGTTTTATCTGGGATTGGGAGCAGGGGCTCATAGTTATTATAATGGCTGCAGGTGGTCGGATATCCGTGATATAAAAAAATATTGCCATAATCTCATAGCAGTGAAAGATTTAAAATCTGAAAAGCAAATAAATGATTTATTGATGCTTGATGATCTTCTTGAGGAATACGAAGAACTGACGCCACAGATTGAAATATCTGAATTTATGATAATGGGTTTGCGCTTGCAGGAAGGTATCAGCAGAAAAAACTTTGCGGAAAGATTTAAAATAGATATTCAGGATATATATGGAAAACAAATAGATCATCTGACTGCTTCTGGGCTCTTATACAGCAGCGGGGATAAAATATGTTTGACTGGAAGAGGATTGCTTCTGGCGAATCAGGTTTTTGTTGAATTCGTATAAACAGGGTCAATACTGATCATTTCATAATTTATATTTTATCCTAAAACTGGCAACAAGGAGATGAGCAAATGATATATACTGATTTTAAGGGTATAAAGCTTTCTCAGCTTGGGCTGGGATGTATGCGGCTGCCTCTGAAGGCTGAAGGGTCGATCGATGAGGAAGAAACAGCCGCAATGGTCCGTTATGCTTCAGAGCATGGATTGAATTATTACGACACTGCCTATCCGTATCATAATTGTCTGTCAGAAATTGTTATCGGTAAGGCATTAAAGCAGCTTGACCGCAAGAGCTACTATCTGGCTACGAAATATCCTGGTCATCAGATCAGCGACTCATATGATCCTGCTGCAACATTTGCCGAGCAGCTCCGCAAATGCGATGTTGAATATTTTGATTTTTATCTGATGCATAATGTTTATGAGAATTCTTTATCTACTTATCTCGATCCGCGCTGGGGCATCGTGGATTTTTTTATTGAGCAGAAAAAAGCTGGACGCATCCGCCATCTTGGCTTTTCCACTCACGGTTCTTCTGAAATAATAAAAAAGTTTCTTGAACGGTATGGGTATGCTATGGAGTTTTGTCAGATACAATTGAATTATGTGGACTGGACGCTGCAAAAGGGCAGGGAAGTATGTGAGCTGCTAAACAGTTATAATATTCCTATTTGGATAATGGAACCATTAAGAGGAGGCAAACTGGCTGATTTATCTGTTCGGGAAATGGATAAACTGCAGCAAATGCGTCCTGAATTCAGTGCAGTTGACTGGGCTTTTCGTTTTCTGCAGGATATTCCCGGCGTGCAGATGATATTGAGCGGAATGTCTTCACTTGATCAATTGAAACAAAATATTACTGCATTCTCTTCGAAAGATCCGTTATCTGATGATGAAAAACAGGCGCTGCTGGAAATCGCGGAGGATATGAAAGATTCTGTACCATGTACGGCATGCGGGTATTGTCTGGACAGTTGTCCGCAGAAGCTCAATATTCCTAAGCTGTTATCACTGTATAACGATATTCGTTTTGCTTCAAGTTTTACCACAGGTATGATAGTTGATAGTTTTGATAAAAGCAGACAGCCTCAGGCTTGTCAGGTCTGCGGCCGATGTTCTGCCGTTTGTCCGCAGAAAATCAATATACCTGAGGCTATGGATGATTTTGCCCGGCGCTTGTCTGAAATACCTCACTGGGCAGATTTGTGTAAACAAAGAGAAGAAGACGCCAAAAAGGTATCTGCCGGCTTAGATGATCGATACAGATGATTTATAGTTTTAAAAAGTGTTTATCGATATTGCTTGTAGATGTATATGATCTTTTGCGATGAATACATGAAGCAAATTATGAAAAAAGCAGAGGAAGCAGATAATGAATACGAGAGAGAAGGTTATCGCTGCACTGGAGAAGACTAAGGGCAATTATATATCGGGGGAGGCATTGGCCCGGGATTGTCAAGTCTCAAGAAACGCGATCTGGAAAATCATTTCAGAATTAAGAAAGAACGGTTATGAGATAAAGTCTGTCAACAATAAAGGATATATGCTAGAAGGGAAAAGCGATATCATATCAAAGGCCGGAATATGTATGTATCTGGAATCGATATCAGGATGTTTGCAGCCGGGTATTGCAGACAAGATATATGTATATGACCTGCTTGATTCCACTAATAATGAGGCAAAACGCAGCTTGCTGTTTAATGATGGACATATGATTCACGGAACGTATATTATAGCAAAGCAGCAAAGCGCAGGCAAAGGGCATGGAGGAACCGGTTTTTTTTCACCGTTGGGGGGTATATATTTAAGCATGATCCTTGGGCCGGGGAGGATAAAAAATAAATATGTACCTGTGACGGAACTTGCAGCATCTGCTGTGAGTTCCGTGATAGAAAAGCTGTTTGATGTGAAAATAAACAAACTGGGAGATAACTCCTTATATGTAGGGAATGATAAAGTTTGCGGTATTCTTACAGAAGGTATTTGTGATCTGGAAACGGGAATCTTCAGCAATTATATCACCGGCATAGGTATAAGAGCAGATTTACTTCAGAATTTACAGGAAACATATCAACATAATAATAAAATAATTGCGGTTTTGATAAAAGCATTGAATGAAGAAATGTCAACCTAATCATTAATATTGGTTGACATTTCTTCTTCTTCTTATTATAATAAGTTACGGTTGTTGTGACATATAATATCAAAATAAAGGATCAAATAAAAGTGAATGAATAGTATTTTTTTTGCTGCGCTTATCCTATATCTTATTGTTTTTATTATAATCGGTTTACTGGAACTTAAAAGGATAAAGAATTTTACTGATTTCTCTGTAGCAGGGAAAAATCAGGGAACTATTACGGTAGTGATGACATTACTGGCTACAGTTATCGGTGCATCGGCCACTATCGGGATTACTGATACAGTATATAAGATCGGTTTTCCGGGCATCTGGTGGCTGATTTTCGGTGCGGCAGGACTTATCCTGCAATCAGTATTTATTTCAGAAAATGTCCGTAGAACCGGTGCTGTAACATTGCCTGATCTGGCAGGAAAAACTATAGGCAGATCAGCTGAGGTAATCATCGCGATTATTATCATTATATCCTGGGTAGGTGTTATTGC
>JAZPYJ010000108.1:0-6577 GCA_045544075.1 Thermoanaerobacteraceae bacterium | reverse complement strand
ACGAACTCTGAATTTATAGGTTTTACTATTGGAAAGATTATTGAAGTTACAACTCGTTTTCTTGGTACTGTAATTTTTATATACAGTACCATCACTATACTTCACATTGATGTAGTAACCATCAGCTTTATCAAGAGCATTCCAGCTAACGTTTACCTTTTTATCAAAAGGAAGCACTTTAAAGCCACTAACGGCATCCAGACGTGGAATCGCTGCAACAACTTCGCTGTATTCACCGTAGTAATTGTCTCCCGTCAATCCTTTTTTATATTCCTTGACTTTGAACTGATATTTACTGCCGTTTATTAGTTTAGTGAAATTGCAGCTGTTTCTAACAGTATTGTAGGTTTTGTACTTACTTCCGTCAGCGTACATAGCATATATTAAATAACCATCCGCATCTTCAACTTTATCCCAGGAAAGTCTTATTTTCTGATCATAAGATTCTGCTTTCAGGTTTTTTATAGAATCGTCATAAGGTACAGCACTTAATGTATCGCTCCACTTTCCAAATATTTTGCTGCCGTTTTCAGTTTTATAAGCCCTTACTTTAAAACTATATCTCTCCCCATTGTTCAAATTCTTGAAATTACAATAAGATTTTTTGACCATGACTGTCTTATATTCACTTCCATCTGCGTACATGGCGTATATTTCAAAACCTTCAGCATTCCCTGCCACCTGCCAATTTACATTTATCTTATTACCGAACGACAGAGCTTCTGCATCGTTGATTCTCAATGAATAATCCATTAAATCACCGCCATTAGCAGCTACTGTGCTGTTATATCCTTCAACTACTGCATCATATTTGCTCAGGCATCCGGCAAGTGAAGGATGCATTCCCATATTATTGAGTCCACCGAATCGCATATAAAGATTCATTACCGACTGTGTTCCATCATCGACCGCATCGAAATCACTGAAGGCAGAAGCTACGACAGATTGATAATCATCTCTTTCCAGCAGTTCAAACATTTCATCAGCGTTTAGAACATCTTTGGCACTGGCTTTGCACATATTGGTCAGAATTACGTTGAAAGCTTCACTCACGCAGTAATATGCAAACTCCGAGTCACTTTGACCGAAGAATACTCTGGACAGGGCTGAAACCATCTGCTGATCAGAATAATCTGCCGGACAGTTCTGATAAGAATAAACCACATTCTCTGCACTAAGATATGTATCAACTCCGTCAAAGCCAAATACATTCATAATATTCTGGCTGGCAGCTTCACCCACTGCTTCCGCAGACGACCCGAACATATTCAGTAGACCGCTGATGCCTGATGCTCTTTCAGCTATATTTGCGGCTATTCCATCCATCAGCAGTGGACCTATAGTATTCTCTCCAACTTGCGCAAAAAGATTTCTAACGATTACATTACGCGTACCGTCTTTCACTGTTCCGTTAAGCGATCCGTCAGTTATACCGTTAGCTAATTCATCAATAAACATGTCAACATTACCAACATCGGAATAACGGTAATAATTCGAGTAATAATTGTTCATACCTATCATTTCGCCGCCTTGGATATAATCATTGAAGCTATCAAATATATCCTGACAGAGCGTACCAAAATCAATAATGTTTGTTCCTGACTGCAGATAAAGATCATCCATAGCATTGTACAGACCAACGGTTATTAGTTGGACATCTGGATTTAATTCAAATATCCTCTGCAGGCATATTTTATAATCTATTATAAAACGTCCAAGACCATATCGTATTGACTCTACCAAAACTTCATCAAATATTTCATTGTTCGACATTCCGTCGAGACCAGCTTCAAATCGGTCACCTATCTCATTTATCTTATCATATGCGCCTGACTCACATGATTCCAGTTCAACTCGTATGTCTTCCAGACTATCATTATAATCTCCGGCATCCATAGTGCCCAAATAAGTCAATAGTCTATTTTTTAGATAACCGGCAATGTTATTGGCTCCTAAATCAAGTGTTATAATATCCGCATTGGCAATAGCATACGTAAAACAGGCCGATGCATCACTGGTGTTAAATTTACCCATAAATGCTTCACTATATTTAGCGATATTCGTAGCACATCCGTCATCCCACTTTTCTTCTGTATAGTCAGGATCGATATAAGCTCTCAAATCACATGGGCGCATTCCAGCAAGAGTATATTGGAACAATTCAACATTTCTACCTGTTTGTTCCTCTATATAATCACTCAGCAAAAAAGGATACGAATCAGCCGATCCTGCATCACCAAGACCATAGTAAGTGTGATCATAGTCTTCCAGCAAGAAACCTTGAGAAGTCGAATCGCCAATACAAAGCAGATTAATATTATTGCTTTCGTCTGCCTGTACGTTATCTGATACGCTAAATATGCAAATAATTGCCAGCAGCATGGTTAAAAATTCCACATAGATTGATCTTACTCTTCGAATATATCCTTCAGTGCGGTTTTTCCGATTTCTTTTAATAATCATTTTTTCTCCTTTCTTACTTTTTTACGTCTAATGTTTTTGAAAAACGACTGATATCAATACTAATCCATCGGTTCAGCATTATTATAGTTGTGGATTCATATTCATGCAATCAATTAAAATTGAGTATTTTTATTCATAATATCATAGTTTTAACGTCAATACAATAATAAGCGAAACACCCCGCAGGAAAATCTCTTACCGGGGTGTTGCTAATGTATGCTTATATTGTGTACTTCTTTATGTGCTGAAATGTTTATCAATGTATTCTAAAAATATATCTCGCAATCATCTTCGGCTTTTTTGCAGTTTTTACGTACGTCCTTCATGACTGCCATTTCATCGCTGCCATCTTCAAATACTACCTTCATTTTCTGGGTTATAAAATTTACATTGACCTCTTTAACCCCATTGGTTTTTCTGGCAGCATTCTCCATCAGGTTAGCACAGTTGGCACAATCGACTTCTATCTTGTATGTTTTGGTCATTGTAATATTCCTCCATTCATTTGTAACTTCCAACTTTTATCTTATATTCTGATTATATACAACATCTGAACAGTTGTCAATATGTTTGTATAAAAATAACTTTTCGGGATAAATAAACTGATCGGGATACGGAATGTTATTTTATTTGACAAGGTAAATGATTTGTTGTATAATTGCATTCGTTACCGGGGCGTGGCGCAGTTTGGCTAGCGCGCTACCTTGGGGTGGTAGAGGCCGCTGGTTCAAGTCCAGTCGCTCCGACCATTTTAAGCGGAGGCATCTGAATCCAGATACATCCGCTTATTTTTTTGATCGCTTTTCTCTGTCGTCTGTACAAAACTAATATTCACCCATCATCCACTGATTAAACTGCATAATAGTATCAATTACAATGACTCACGATAATCTCTGAAATATATCAATAATTATAATTCATGCATTTCATTTCAATTGAATATTCTTTTTTCTAAATCATTTTCCTTATTGCCGTACAATTCGCATCATATGTCTCCTTGAGATTGCAAATATGGCACAGTTATGTCGAGTATATTCATCAAACAATATGTATCTGAAAAAAGCTTGCAATAATATTTATAATATAGTAAAATTATAAAAACTGAATAATAAAGATGAAAATCAATATTTTTGTCTAGTTTTAGGAGGATCAACAATGAAAAAAGAATATATATCCACAATTATCCAGGAAGGTTCAGATATTCTGGACTCAGATGGTATGCAGCAGGAAAAAAATCTGACCCAGCACGGCGGTACTACAGTATATAATCATTCGCTTTCCGTAGCCATGATGAGCCTGTATCTGGCTGATAAAATGAATATTCCCGTTGATAAAAGATCTTTGGTTCGCGGCTCACTTTTACACGATTACTTCCTTTATGACTGGCATGATACCAATGATTCTCATCGACTGCACGGTTTCACTCATGCTCACCGCGCATTGGAAAATGCAGAACGTGATTTTGAACTTAATGATACCGAGAAAAATATGATCGGATCTCATATGTTCCCCCTGAATCTGCGGCTCCCTAACTGCCGCGAAAGCATCGTCCTGAGTATGGCTGATAAAATCTGTGCAGTAATGGAAACTGTTTCCGGAATTACTAACTCGTTATCTTCATCAGAAAAAGATTCTGCAAATATCAATAACTGATTTTTGTTATTAATCAAACATAATTATGTATCGCTTCTTGTTCAATTATGGGCAGGAAGCGTTTTATTATTATATTATCATTGTTTTTCAATGCTTTCCCTGCATTCAGTTGACAAAATCAGTTAGTATTGTTAAAATAAACTATTAGCAATTTTTCATAGTTAAATAATAAACATACAAATTCTTTTATGGTACGGTGATCATTTCTCAATGAATAAACTAATGGAACTATTGGAAAAGCGATGGGCTGCCAACGTAATAGGTGCGTGCAGTGCAGTTGTGCTTTATCTTTTGCTGACTCATCTAACCGGTACAGTAGTGGACAGTATCAGATCATTCCTGCATGCAATCAGTCCTATTCTTATCGGTCTGGCCATTGCCTACCTCGTTGATCCGCTGACTCAACGATTGGAAAAAACATTATTGAAAAATATCAGCAAAGGCAGCTGGCGCCGCGCTTTATCAGTCAGTATAGCTATGACCTGCGTACTTCTTATTCTCGGTTTCCTGATCTATTTAATTATTCCGGCTATTATCGACAGTATTAAGACTCTTGTTAACAACACGGACCAATATACAGCTGTCGCGCAGGCATTGTTAAATAAATTGGGCATCAATCTGGAATCAGAGTCTTTTATTTCAACTCTTAATGAAGCGCTGGATGATTTAAGCAAGGCATTGAAGGATAATCTTGGCACTATTCTTTCCGGCTTAAGCAGTATAGGTTCTTTTCTGGCAAACTTGTTTATCGGAATTATCCTGGCTATCTACTTTTTGCTTGATAAAAATAATCTGATGAACGGACTGGATAAGTTCCGGCGGGCTGCCATGGTAGTCGAGAAATATGATAGACATACTGTTTTCTGGAATAGATGCAATGTTATCTTCCAGCAGTACATTTTGTATAGTTTGCTGGATGCTGCAATCATTGGTATCGCCAATGCAGTTTTCATGCTGATCATGGGAATGCCTTATGTGCCGCTTGTTTCTATTCTCATTGCTATGACCAACTTGCTTCCTACTTTCGGTCCGATAATCGGCGGTATTACAGGTGCTTTGATCATGCTTCTGGCAAGTCCGTCCGATGCTATTGCATTCCTGATCTTCACACTGATACTGCAAACAATTGATGGCAATATTATAAAGCCACGCTTATTTCATAATTCGCTGGGGCTGCCTCCTGTCTGGACGCTTATCGCGATAATTATCGCCGGCAAATTATTCGGAGTCCTGGGAATTTTTCTGGCCATCCCATTTATGGTTGTTTTGCGCTTAGTTTATCATGAGAATTTTCTTATTTGGCTGCAGCGCAGAACCAATGAACGTTCCCTTAAAGCCAAAGAATCAGATCAGTAACTTGTCCGCCGAATGGCTGTGATAGTCGTTCACTGCAAGGAGAATAATCAATGACTTCAAAAATCGATCGGGTGGAAGGACGCTCTGATGTAAAAAACGGCATAAGGCGACTCGTTCTGACTATTATCGCCATCGGGCTGGAGATATATTTGATTATGGCCCTTTTTCTGCGGCTCAATTCGCTTGCTGAATGGATTAATGCCGCAACGCAGGTATTGGCACTGATCATCGTGCTCGGTATTTTTTCTCAGCAAAAGACATCCGCCATTAAAACGACCTGGATAATTCTGATCATTGCCCTGCCCGTGCTGGGTGTCGTGCTTTATTTAATGATCGGTCTCAATGGTGCCACTTATGCTGCTCGTCGGCGCTTTGAGAAAATCGACAGCATCCTTTTACCCTTACTACCGGTTAACAGTGAAGTTCAGGAGGATTTTCAGAAAACAGATCCGGCCAAGGCAAGTATAGCCAGTTATCTTTATAATTATGCCCGTTATCCCGTCTGGCAGAATACTGATATGGTTTATTTCGACGATGCAGCCAAAGCACTGGAAGCACAGAAATCCGATCTCATGGCAGCAAAATATTTTATTTTTATGGAATACCATGCCATCGAAGATAAAGAATCCTGGCATGCCGTGCAGAGTATTTTGGAACAAAAAGTCAGAGACGGCGTGGAAGTACGTCTTTTTTATGATGATATGGGCAGTATTGTTTTCATTAATCGGGATTTTGTTAAGCGAATGGAAGCGTTGGGCATCCGCTGCCGCGTTTTTAACCGATTTTTACCCGGAATTAACTTTTTCCTAAATAACCGTGATCACCGAAAGATCACGGTCATCGATGGTAGAGTCGGCTACACCGGCGGCTATAATCTGGCTAACGAATATTTTAATATAGACAGTCCTTATGGCTATTGGAAAGATACCGGCGTCAGGCTTGAAGGAGACGCAGTCCGGAATATGACGGTGACTTTTCTGGAAATGTGGAATGCTGTTCGCGGTGATGATGAAAATGATGCCTCATTCGATCAGTACCTGCCTGAGATCAGCTACACCGCATCAGAAAAGTCTTTTGTACTGCCCTATGCCGATAGTCCGATGGA
>JAZPYJ010000107.1:0-21021 GCA_045544075.1 Thermoanaerobacteraceae bacterium | reverse complement strand
ATATATTTATGATTTCAGTTAAAATAAATATCCATTATATCACTGCTGTATTGCTGCGGCGACGAGTAAACGATAAGGGGCTTAAGTACTTTAAGGCCCGGTTTCCCTTGCCTGACCGCCTCAAGCAGAAACAGATTTGCTTCTTTATCTTCCGCAGGATATATTAATTGCAGCCTTTTGGGTTCCAGCTGCTGTCCAGCGGCTATCCTCATAGCCTCTGCCAGGCGGCGAGCCGGATAAACGACCGCTATTCTGCCCTGCGGGCGCAGTACGTTTGCTGCTGTTTTGAATAAATCTTCCATATTGCATGCCAGTTCATGACGGGCCAATGCTATCTCTCTGCTATGACTGATCCGGCCATGTCCCAATGGTTCATAAGGCGGATTACTGATGACTGCGTCATAATGAGCTCCGTCAAACTGTTCTGTGTCCTTCAGGTCCTGACAGCGTATCGCAATCCGGTGTTCCATCCTGTTATAGCTCACGCTTCGTCGGGCCCTGTCCGCCATATCCTGCTGAATATCGATGCCAGTAATAAACAAGGTCGGCTCCCGGCTCGCCAAAAGCAAGGACATCACTCCGCAGCCGCAGCCCAGATCGACTACCTTTTCCCGGGGATGAACAGACAGAAAATGAGACAGCAGAACAGAATCCAGCGCAAACCGATAACCATCCTTTGACTGAATAACTTTTAATCCGTCTCTGGTCAGATCATCAAAACTTTCTCCCGGGTTCAGCCAATCGTTATCATTTTTTGCTGCTGTGATCATGTGCCGTGCCTCTGATTATGTTGAAATAAACTATCATTTTTCCTGTTGTCCGAGAAATCCCAGACAGAATAAACAGTCCTCCTGCCGCTGCTGTCCGAAACGATAATTGCAGACATGAAATCCTTCATCATATAAATGCTGCAGATTGTCAGCTGCTTTTATATTACGGTTCGTTTCCTTATCGGGCAAAAATGTATTATAGACCGCGATCAGTTCCTGCCGGAGTCTGGCGTTCTCTTCTTCCAGTTCCAGCACTTTCCCGCGCAATTCTTCGATCTCTGCCAGAAGCTTTTTGGCGGCATCTTCGATCTCGAGCATCTGGTATCGCATTGAATACAATTGATTCAGCTCCTTCTGCCTTACCCAAATTAGTCTGTCTCTATCCTATTCATCCATATTTCTGTGGAACCAGGACTTCTTTTTTCTTTCGCCGGCAGCTGGCTGAACATCTTCTCTTATATCAGAACCGGCTTTGTTATCAGCAGGATAATACTGTTCAGAGCCTTCAGCAGGTTTATTGCTTCGTCTGCCGCTGTTTTTTGCAGCATTCTTTCCGTTTCTCACTTCATCGTTTTTATCATCGGAACCGCTATGGCCCTTTCCGTATCCGGACTTGCCTTTGCCGTATCCTTCACCGCGCCGCTGACTGCTGCTTCCTGTTTTCCTCACTTTATTGCTTTGCTGCTGGCGTTTCTTCCCGCCTGTTTTCAGATTGCCGGTATTGGCCGTCATTTCGGTCTCATTCTCTGTTCCGCCGGCCCTGTTGTCTCTTCTTTCTGTATCCTTGGCAGCGCCCACAAGCTTCTTCTCGGTTTTTCCCCGTTTATTTTTGCTGCCCGGATGTCCGGCATGATCTTTGTAGGAACTATGTCTGCCGCCGTACTTATCCTCCGCACCGTCTTCCTGCAGTTTGGTCCGCTGATTCTTGCCGCTGCTTCGCTTATTTCTGTTTTTAAACTGTTTCAGATAATACTCTTCATCAGCTTCCCCGAATTCGGTTCCCTGTTCTTCAGAATCAAGATCGTTGAACCTTCCGTGGGAATATCCTCCGCTGTAGCCGGTTCTTCCTTTGTCAGGATCCGGCTTTTCGTCTCCTTTTGCGGAAAACTCTTTTTCCCTGATCTCTCTTTTCCCCGACAGACCAGCTTTTTCTTTCGGGATCTCGTACTGGGCCAGCCAATCAGAAATATCCTCATTCTCCTTCGGTTCGTCAGTTTGGGCCTGCAGTTCAGCCATCAGCCTGGCCGCTTCTTCTTCATCCATATCCGCGCCCTGCAGCACGGCCAGCTCCTTCAGATCAAAATCCCTGCTGATCTTGCTGGCGTTAAGCTCTACAGTGATCTTGCGGCTGAAAATATTTGCCTCTTTAACTTTTCCTTCACCGACCGGAGTCATTACTCTGGTACCTTCTTTAGGACACCCTGCCTTAAACTCTTCATAAACATCATTTTCAAACTGCAGACAGCACATCAGGCGGCTGCATGTACCGCTGATTTTTGTCGTATTGAGGGACAGGTTCTGTGTTTTGGCCATTTTAATCGAAACCGGATTGAAATCGACCAGCCAGCGGCGGCAGCAAAGCTCCTGTCCGCAGGCTCCCAGGCCTCCGAGATTTTTGGCCTCGTCCCGTATTCCGATCTGCCGCAGCTCTATACGCGTACGGAAAACAGCCGCCAGGTCTTTGACCAATTCGCGGAAATCTATTCTGCCTTCAGCAGTAAAATTAAAGATTATTTTATTGTCATCAAATGTATATTCAACATTTATCAGTTTCATCGGCAGCCCGCGGGCAGCGATCTTTTCTTTACAAACGCTCATCGCCCAGGCTTCTCTGGTCTTTTGTTCCGCAATATGTTCGCGATCCTCATCGGTCGCTTTGCGCATGACTTTTTTCAACGGGCTTACTATTTGGTCATCACCGACAAAACATTCTTCCTGAAGAACCGTTCCGTATTCCACGCCGCGAACGGTTTCCACGATTACGCCGTCACCCTGTTTAAGGCTGATACCATCAGGATCAAAAAAATATATCCGGCCCGCCGGTTTGAAACGAACACCAATTACACGGTGCATTTTTACCTCCCTCTGCTACGTTTTGCTCATATCATCGGCTTCTTCGATCGATTTCCACTGTTTTTCCCGGTCACTAATATAACGCCGCACGATCCGCAAGCTGCAAAAAAACTATTTCCCATGTAAGCTTAATATTAACATTTGAGTTCAAAGCCATACCCGCTTCACATACTGTTTCCCATCCGCGTTTCAGCTGCTTCAGATCATAAATATCAGCCAGTTTTTGGATCTCATCCACACTGTCACGGTTGATCAAGAGATCCGGATCGTTAAGATACTTCCAAACCAATGCATCTCTTAACCAACAGAGCAAAAAATCAACCAATTCCGATTGTTCGCAGTCCAGCTTTGCGATTTCCTCAGTAATTGCAATTATCTGTCCGCTGTCAGACTGAGGCAGTGCAAACAGCCAGTTCAGACATTCCTGGCGCAAAAAAAGTCTGCTCTTTTTCCCATCGCCTTCGCTCATCCCGGCCCGGTCTTCCGCGGAATTGTTCAGCATATCTTCGGCAAGTGATACAGCCGCTCCGAAGCAGCCATCTGATACGGCTGCGCAGGTCATGGCCTGATCGTCAGTCAGTTCGTAAATCTTTTTTAATTCTGCCGCCACCTCAGCCGGCGGTGCAGAAGAAAATTTATATACCTGACAACGTGAGACGATAGTGTCCGGCAGAAGCTGCTGATTGCTGGTCAGCAAAATGAACAAAGTCTGCTGCTGCGGCTCTTCCAATGTTTTAAGGAAGCTGTTGGCCGCCTGCAATGTCATTTTTTCCGCGTTCCTTATAACAATGATTCGCCAGCCTTGCCGGAAGGAACGGTAGCTCAGCTGTTCCTGCAATTTTCTTATTTGTTCGATTTTGATAAAACTGCCTTCCGGCCCGATTTCATGGTAATCCGGATGTGTTCCCGCGGCCATCAGCAGACAAGCCGCGCATCTGCCGCATGCCTCTCCGTCACTCTTTACCGGATCTTCACACAGCAGCTTACCGGCTACGATCCGCGCCATAGTCATTTTCCCGATCCCGTCAGGTCCGCTGAATAAATACGCATGAGCCAAGTGGTTGCCGATCACCGCCTGCCAGATCAGGCTCCTGACTTTTTCGTTGCCGACCATTTTCTGTTTAAACATTGCGCAACCCCGATTGATCGTTTAACTATAATTTAGCTGCTGTCCCATCACTACCCGGTCATGGCCTGCATAATCCTGAAGAACAAGAACGCTTGACAGTCCCGATGCAGCAAACAAATCTTTCACTGCCGCACCCTGCCGATAACCTATCTCACATAACAGCCATCCCCGGGGCCGCAGCAATCTTACTGCCTGGCTTATCAGTCCCGGATAAAACCTCAGGCCATCCCTGCCGCCCGCCAGCGCCATATGCGGTTCGCGCGCTACTTCAGGCTGCAGTTCCGCCATTTCTTTTTCCGTGACATAAGGAGGATTAGACGTGATGATATCGAACCGTCCGGCCGTTTCGCCCGGCTGTTCGAGCAGCGTCTGCAGCAGATCGCCCTGCTGCCATTGCAATTGTTCTTTGCGCAGCAGTTTCTTTGCATCCAGCAGTCTGGCATTTTCCTCGGCAACCCTCAGAGCATCCGCGGAAATATCCAGACCTGTTATCATCGCTTGCGGCAGAAAACGAGCCAAGGCCAGAGCCACTGCTCCGCTTCCCGTACAAACATCGGCGATCTTTATCTGTCCGGACATGCTCCCGGCACATTCGACGGCCTTTTCGACCAGCAATTCTGTTTCGGGACGGGGGATAAGGACGGACGGATCAACCATCATTTCCATGCCCATAAATTCACGTTTGCCGCTGATATAAGCAAAAGGCCAGTGGTCGCCCCGTTTTTTTACTGCGGCATGCAGCTTCTGTAATTGATCAAAGCTCAGACTTTGTTCAGCACAGGCAAACAGCTTAGCCCTATCCCACTCCAGCACCAGGCACAGCAGCGCCGTCATTTCTTCGGCAGCTGTCTCTATGCCCTGCTGCTTCAGATAACTGCAGCCTTCTTTGAATTGTCCGCGAATAGTCAGATCCTTATTCATCCTGATAATTCTGTAGCTTCTCGGCCTGATCGGCTGCTGAAAGAGCATCGATGAATTCATCTATCTCGCCCTCCAGGATCGCCTCCAGCCGGTGCGATGATAATCCTATGCGATGATCGGTCACTCTGTTCTGCGGATAATTATAGGTGCGTATACGTTCGCTCCTGTCTCCGGTACCGACCTGTGATTTACGTTCACCGGCGATCTCATCGTGCTGTTCCTGCTGAGCTTTGTCAAGCAGACGCGCCTTCAGGACCTTCAGCGCTTTGTCTTTATTCTTCAGCTGAGACTTTTCATCCTGACAGGAAACGACGATCCCCGTCGGCAGATGAGTGATCCTCACGGCTGACTGCGTCGTATTAACGCACTGTCCTCCGGGACCGCTTGCACAGAACAGATCTATACGGATATCATTCTGATTGATCTCGATCTCAACGTCCTCCGCTTCGGGAAGAACGGCAACTGTAGCAGTGGAAGTATGGATACGGCCGCCCGATTCCGTTTCCGGAATGCGCTGGACACGATGTACGCCGCTTTCGAATTTCAGTTTGCTGTAAGCGCCGCTGCCTACGATCATAAATGTGATCTCTTTAATTCCGTCGAGATCGGTATAGTTGGTGTTCATCACCTCGACCCGCCAGCCGCGCTTTTCCGCATAACGGGTATAAATACGATACAGATCCCCTGCAAATAAAGCTGCTTCACTGCCGCCTGCTCCGGCACGGATCTCCATGATAACGTTCTTTTCGTCTTTCGGATCCTTGGGCAGCAGAAGAACTTTAAGGTCATTTTCCATTTTGCTCTTTTGTTCTTTCAGCTCAGACAGCGTCATTTCCGCCATTTCGATAAATTCCGGATCATCTTCGGTTTTGATGAGCTCCTCCGTATCCGCCAGTTCATTATCGACTTTTTTGTATTCCCGGTACAGATCGACTATATCTTTCAGTTCTGAATGATGTTTCGCTACCTTCTGATATTGCGAATAATCATTGATCAGATCCGGATCACTCAGCTGCTGCGCAAGATCCTCATATTTTTCTTCAAGTTTATTCAGTTTCTCCAGCATAACTGCTCACTTCCCCGACTTTTTATGAAACCAGTTTTTTTATTCAATATGCTGCCCCGGCAAAAGAAGCGGCCTTTTCCGTCTCTTCCGAAGCGTCTGTATTTATAATTGCCTCATTATTTTCCGCCGATCGTATGCCTGCTTCCTTCCAGACACCGTCCCTTTTCAGTACTGCGATCAGGGAAGCCATGGCTGCTTCGATCATCGAGTCATCCGGCTGAGCAGTAGTCAGTTTCTGCAGCCACAGTCCCGGCTTTATCAGCCATTGCCAGCCCGGTGATTCATAGTGTCTGGCAGAGAATTTCAGGACCTCATATGCGACCCCTGCAACAACAGGAAGCAGCAGGATCCTGGACAGGATCCTCCACCAGAGTACCTGCTTGCCCAGACAGGCAAATATCAAAATGCTTACCACCATGACTATCAGCAGAAAACTTGTGCCGCAGCGCGGATGCAGCGTAGGATATGCCTGGATCCCTGCTATGTTTTCCGCAGAAAGATCCTCCCCCTGTTCATATGCATGTATAACTTTATGTTCCGCACCGTGATATCTGAATACGCGCTTGATATCCTTCATCTGTGCTATCGCCCAGACATACAGCAGAAACACGGCAATGCGCAGCGCGCCTTCTATCAGATTCTGCAAAAGCGGATTGGGCACCAGGTTTATCGTCAGATGTGATACCGCCGCCGGCAGCGCCATAAACAGCACTGCTGCCAAACCGATAGCCAGCAGCAGCGTCAGGATTATTTCTCCCGTCGTAAGCTGCTCGTCGCTATCCTCTCCCAGCGATTTATTGGCAGAATAAGTTAAAGCCTTAATTCCGATGATCAAGGCTTCAAACAGTGCAACACAGCCGCGGACCAGCGGCCAGTTTAATATTGGAGATTTTTTAGTGACAGAATCATGCCTGATCTCGTCTGTAGTCAGCGTTCCGTCCGGCTGCCGGACAGAAATCGCATAACCATTCCGTCCCCGCATCATAACGCCCTCTATAACTGCCTGCCCGCCATATTGGAATTTTGCACTCATAGTCTTACTCCTAAAACACAGGCAGCATTTAGCCGCAGAAATCATCAAATTTTACCGCTGCCAACGCTGCCCTATTGTCCACACACTTAACATTCAGCAAAACAGAATGCCCGAGCTGATTTTAATCGATGCCGTATTTTTTCTTGAATTTGCTGATACGTCCGCCGGTCTCGATAACTCTCTGGGTACCGGTATAAAACGGATGGCACTGAGAGCAGATCTCAACTTTGATCTCTTTCTGAGTCGATTTGGTCTTGAAAGTATTGCCGCAAATGCAAGTTACGGTCGCCTCTTCATAATTCGGATGGATCCCTTTTTTCATTTCTTGTTTCTCCTCTTTTCCATATTACCTGATTATATCCAGGTTCAAAATCCGTTACCAATTGATTATATCATACCTCTTATCCGGCTGCAAGAGAAATTTTTCCGTTCAAATTACTTTTTACACTAAACACATAAACCCAATATTAATTATTTGAAATTAAATCATATTATCAGTAATTCCAGCAAAAAAACGACCGCACAGCAGGAGATCGCCACCGGAAAAAGGCCGGCGCCTAACCAGGCCAGTATAATGCCGAAGATCATAGCGGCGGCTCCCGCGGCAGGAACCTGGGTAGCTTCAATGATCGCCGGAAAAGTCATCAGCGCCAGCGAAACATAGGGCACATAGTATAAAAATGATTTGAGATAACTGTTGGTGATAGGCCTGCGCATCAGTGTCATGGGCAGTATGCGCAGGAGGATAGTAACTCCCGCCATTACCATAATATATATATAATTCGTCATTGCTCTATTTTTTATCCTCCACAGGCAAAACAAGCGCCGCCAGTCCGCCGATCAGTATAGTCAGAAGCAAGATGCGCAGTCCGCTGTTTATGCTGCTCAGCACGGGAACCTTCGAGCATACGTAACTCACCAGAAAACATATCGTGATCACGAGAGCTACAGCTTTGCTTTTTTTTGCAGGCGGAATGATGATCGCGATAAACATGCCGTACAAAGAAACACTCAGTGCGCTCACGACCCCGGGCGGCATGATGTTGCCGAAAATAATTCCCAGTGATGTACCGATAGCCCAAAGCGGGACCGAAGCCGCCGCCGCACCGTACATATAATACGGCGAAACATATCCTTCCTGAGCGATGCTGCTGCCGAAGATCTCATCCGTTATAAACAGGCTCATGCCGATACGATGCGGTGCGGATGTGTCCGGCGATATCCTCTGCCGCAATGAAAAACTCATCAGCAGATAACGGCTGTTGGTTATCATGATCGCCGCAGCCAGAGCCAATAAAGTCGCATGTTCACCTATCATCGTAAAACCGATATACTGCCCTGCCGAGGCAATAGTGAACAAACTGGCTATGAACCCCTGACCGGCACTTAAGCCGAAATCTCTCGCTGCAATGCCCAGAGAAAAAGCCACGGCAAAATACCCCAGCCCGATCGGTATCCCGTTTTTGAAACCTGTCCCGAAAAACAGCAGACGTTTATTTATTCTTCTATCCTCTTTCACTTTCCTACTCCATACTGACCGTCACTTCGACAAACGGCCTGATCTTTATCTGCAAATCCGGCTGCTGAAATAGTATAACAGCTTTTTTATCGTTCAGCAACTGCTAATGTACTGACACACATTCCTCCATGATCGAAATCGATGACTCCGCTGTCTCCGGCCCGGCTGTAGAAGCCTGCGGCTCTGCCTGCCGCCTGATACACTCCGATCATCAGCGGATGATAAACGATCTCGCTGTCATCAGGTCCTAATAAAGGAACGGGATACCGGCGGCAAAACTGCTGTACGATATAACCCTGATCCTTTTTTTCGTTCAGCAGACGCTGCCATTGTTCCAGACTGCAATCAATGCCGCTGAACACTCCGTGCGAGCCGAATCCCTCCTCCGGCTTTATGATCCATTCTTCCTTATTGGCTTTGATCGAATCTGACAGTTCATCCGGCAGATCATCATCAAGCCTCCAGGTCCCCGGCACATGCCGCCGGACGAATTCCTGTTCTTCAGCGGTAAGCAGCGCCGCCGTCTGCGGCAGATGCATCACCAGATCGACTGTCTTGGAATGCGCCAGTGATGTCCGGAAATGTCCGAGCAGTATGACCTTTCCCCTGCGCACCGCTTCGATAAGATCATTGCACTCCTGCCGTCGTTCCAGCAGTACGCTGGTGACCAGACGTCTGTAAACAGCATCGATCACCGCTCCGTCATTACGATCACGCAGCGTGTTCCCGTCAAAAACAAGATCCCTGACGTCGGTAAATCTTGCTTTTATCCCATGTCTCTGAAAGGCGGCAATAAAACGATCAAAATCGCTGAAGACTCCTTCTTCCCTGAAATCGACCACGGCAAAGCACGGATCATCCGCAGCACCGGGGTCCGAACGATAGATCCTGATCAGCTGCCCGGCTATCGTTTCTATCGAGTCGATGACGCTGAGCTTATGTCTGAGCACAAAGTCCGTGCCCTGCAGGCTTTGCAGGATAGCAGCAGATATCTCCAGGTCTCTGCTCATACCGCCGGAACCGTCGGTATTGAATTCACAAAACGAAAAATCGCGGCTTTCCGGATCAAAAAACAAATCATAACGGCCTACCGGTATCATTTCCGCGTAACGGCAGGGCAAGCAGATCAGTTCCTCCATTGCCGGTGAAAAATGAAACAAACGGCGATATTCCGCATCATCGATATAATGCTCCGTCATTTTCACCAGTATCCCGTGCATCTTTTGAACAGCATCATCAAAAAAAGCCATATCCTCACCGTTTATCAGCAGCGGAATGTAGGAAAAAGGAAAATGTTTTCCATGTGCTTTAATGTCTGAATGCCTGATCAGTTCAACAGCCTGCCGGCGCCTTTCATAAAACAGATCATTGGCCCGTAATTCATTTATCAGCATCTGAGTCTCTGCGATCATATCAGTTCTCTTCATTCCCATCATCGGATTTATGTTCATGCACCCACAGCAGCGGTGCCATTACGCCGCCGTTCATGCTGGACACGACCGGCTTATAGCTTTGACGCACATAAAGCCCGTCATATTCTCCCCGGCAAATATATAATCCGTAAACAGTATTATACAGCTGCGGAGGCGCCGTAAACTCCTGCTCTTTTCCTCTCAGCGGGATCGAAGGCAGCCGGGAAGGTTCGCAAAAGCGCTGGATCAGCCAGCTGTGAGGCTCGCCATTGAGCCGGTCATCTATCGCTTCTGACCATTCCTGTAGGGAACAAACCGTTCCCGATAAAACATTTTTGCTGCAGTACCAGTTGGTTGGTTTTATGATCCATCGTTCAGGTTCGGCTTTGATCATCGGCAGATCAAGCGCCGGGTCATCGATAAAAGAAGTAAGCGGTATATGTTTCTCAACAAAATCCCGTTCCTGCTCGTTCAGCAGTTCTTTCGTCTGCTCCCCGCGCATAACAGCAAATATCTGTTTATCATGAACGATCTGCGGCAAAAAGCCGCTTATCATGACGACAGCCTCATCCCGGACCGCCTGAATAAAAGGATGTATCTCTTCCCAGTGCTGAAGCAGATCCCTGACTATACAGAACCGCCATACTACGTCGACGTTTATGTTGCTTTCGCCCAGCAGAGCATGACAGCCAAAAAGCTTTCCGTCACGATAAACAAACTGTCTGACATCAAAAACCGAACAGATAAATCCATGCTTTTCAAGAAAACTGATAAAAGTCCGGAACTCTGTCGCGTCAGGTTCATCACCGTCAAGACAGACTGCTACAGCCAGCCGCGCATTTTTGCAGCTTTGTCCTGCCGCTTCATAGATATTTGCTATCGCCGCCATTCTCTGCCCGATTTGCCATTCCGCTTCCGAGATGATATCATGCATCTGAGCAAACTTTTTATAAGGCTCAGTTTCAGCCAGCGCTTTCTGTGACTCGATATTTTCGATCATGCCGCCGATCGCATCGGTATTGAATTCACAGAACTGCAGCCTGCCTCTGTCTTCATCAAAGAGACAGTCCGCCCGCAGAAGAGGGATCTCATCTCCATGGATACACGGGATCTGCAGCAGCTGCTCTAACCGAGGATCAAAATGGAATTCCTCTCTGTAAGCAGGAGATTTCTGATAGTGACGTATGATCTTGCGCAGGATCCCGTTAAGGATATGCGCGGCATCGGTCAGCAGGCAGCGTGAATTTTCGCTCAGCAGCACGGGCATATAAGAAACAGGCTCGGTAATGTTGGCCCAGCGGGCATTGCTCAGGCACATCCTTTGCCACATTCCGCGCCGTCCTGCTTCGTCACCCCGCAAATCATTAATGATCTTCAGGTACTCTTCAGCATAGCCGCATGCCTGCCGGTTATACCGCACGGCGATCCGGAGCAGGTCTTCCTTATCAGAAAACTTCTCCCTGATCATGTCAGCCTTTGTCCAGTTTTCCGACTCTATCCTCTTCAGCAGAGTCCACGCTTCGTCAAAGCCCAGATCCAAAATATCATTAACTTCGGCTGCCAGCTCAGTGATCCCGGATATATCCGCATGATCTGTTTTTTCGCTCTCACTGTCGAACAGAGCGGTAAAGATAAGCAGGACCAGCAGATCCATATCTGTTCTGCTTATTCCGCATATATCCAAAGGATCGATATCATGCCAACGCACTTCAAGATGATCAACAGGCAGGTCATGATCATATAAGGCTGCCTGATCATCTGCGGTCTTCAGGCGAACGGACTGATACAGTTCACTGGTGTCCAACAGTTTTCCTTCTTCTATGAGTTGGCGCAGATCCGCAAAGTACTCCTGTTTGCTGCCCAGTCCCGGACAAAGATCTTCTTCATTGACATATCCGTACTGAGAATTCCTTAGCGAACAGCGATCCTCTTTGCCGGCATACCGTCCCGGACGCGGCTGTTCGATCGCAAAAGGAGATGAACCGAACGCCTTGTTCATAAGAGGGGCATATCTTTGTAAATTGCGGGCGATCAGACAATACGCGTCATCGGGTCCGGCCGGCAGGCCTTCATGTTCTGTGCGCAAAGCAGCGTATTGTTCCTCCGGCAGGGAAAAATTAAAATGTACTCCCGAAACCAGCATCATTTCCAGATCGTATTTGTGATATAACCGCTCGATGTATCGCTGCTTCTCCGGTTTAGAGGGATGCTGCGAACATACAGTGATATCATAATCAGTTATAACTGCCGGCATGCTGTACGGCCACAGGTATTCATCCTGCAGTTCCAGACAGCGCAGGACCTGCAGCGTTTTCGTTTTCAGATCGGCATAACACTCTTCTGTATCTGAGCAGACCTTAGTCGCGATCTCGATCTGAGCCTCGGCAAAATCCGTCCCGATATAAGGATCTTCGTCTTTATTGCCCAGCATTAACGGATGCGGTTTTACGGAAATCCGCCCATATTTATCAACGCGCAGGCCTTCTCTTTCTGCGCCTGCGCGATATCTGACACTCATCCTCAGCACCTCGGATTATTTTTGCATTTGTATCCCGTTTTTCCGGTTGTAATTATTATTCGCCGGCTGAATAATTATTCCTGCTCAGATCCGTGCATCAAGGCGCCTGTCTTATGCGGTTTCATAGAATCATTTTGCTCTTGTAAAGACCATCGTGCTGAACTCATTCTGCTTTTCGTCGGTAATTATGGTAATCTCCAGACATCCGTCTGCTTCGGAATGTACAGTCAGTTTCCCGATCCCATCTGCGAAAGGCTGACGTACAGCTCCGTCCACGCTGCGATACAGCGTACTTCCCTGATGAGTTATTTTTATCCGGCGCGTACCGCCCGTAAAAGCTCCCCGCGCATTCGTAACGGGCAAATAACACGTAACCGAATCGCTTCCGTTCTGCGTGCTCTTCATTATTTCCGGATCCCCGGCTGACTGTCTGACGCAATCACTGATAAAAAACAGAGCCTGCTCGGCATTATACAATTCTTCGGCGGAGGAAACGACCGAACGGGATACATTTACTCCAATCCCCAGCCAGCTGAACAAACCAATGAGCAGAATATTAAAAACCGCCAAAGCCAGCAAAACTTCCAGCAATGTAAATCCTCTGTCATCTGACGCAAAAACAGGCTTTTTATAATTTGCACTCATAGCTGTTTCGTCACCCTCACCCGACCAGTAATCGCGATCACTACATAGATGCTGTCTTTATCATTTTGCAGTTTTATATGTCCTGTCTGATAAGCCCCGCCGCTGTTTATCTGCAAAACATTCCTGCCTGCCGAAGCTACCTGCGAAAACGTTCTTTCGGTTATTTTCAGTCCGTCGGACAAACTGACTTTTTTTATTATCTGCTGCGTACTATAACCGCCTGCATTATTTGCCAGCCGCAAACTGTAGTACTGCGAACCAAAATAAATATTATAGCCATTCTCCTGCCGGGCTGCAGCCCGTTCCTGCAGCAGCCGGATATCCTGCGCCATAACAACAGCCGCATGCTCAAGCTCATAATCATTATTGATCCCTGTGTACCCGGGCAGGATAAGCCCGCAGACGACGGTAAGTATTAACATGACTATCGTCAGCTCCAACAGGGTAAATCCTTTAGCTGAAGAATCTTTCCTCATGATCCCTCTCCAATGTTTATTTTTATTATTGCCTTTTTCTGGAAATTATGTTATATTATATGTAAAATATGAGTGTTCAGAAAGGAAAAGAATTATGCTTAGTTCATCTGCTGCTCCACATTTCCTGACTGCTATAATAAACAGCTCAGCGGCTGCTGATTGCTCCGATATCCATATCGCGGCCGATATTCCTCCGCATATCCGCTGTAACGGCCTGCTCAGACCTCTGCCGGAGGCAGCACCGTTATCAGCATCGGAAACAGAAGAGATCTGTCTTTATCTGGCCGGCAGCCAATGGGATGACTATCTGCATAATAAAGAACTGGATACTTCATTGGAATGGAACAACGACCTGCGTTTTCGCTGTTCCTTATTCCGCCAGCAGGGAAAACACAGTGCGGTACTGCGCGTTATAAAGTCGGAGGTACCTGCCTGGAAACAGCTTAATATCCCGGATATTCTGAAAAAAATATGCTGTTCACAGCAGGGACTTATTCTGGTTACCGGACCGGCAGGTTCCGGAAAATCGACAACATTGGCTGCTTTCCTGGAATATATCAATGATAATCATCATCGTCATATCATTACTCTGGAAGACCCTATCGAATTCGTTCATAAACCAAATTTATCTGTTTTCAGTCAGCGCGAGATCGGGCGCGATACAAATTCTTTTCCCAATGCCCTTCGCTCGGCTCTGCGAGCTGACCCCGACGTTATCCTAGTCGGCGAACTTCGTGATCCCGAAACGATGCGGATCGCTATTACAGCTGCAGAGACCGGTCATCTTATCATGGCTACGATGCATACGACATCTGCTCCGGGATCGGTTAGCCGTTTGCTTGATTCCTTCCCGGCGCAGCAGCAGCCGCAGATCCGGCGTCAGTTAGCAGATACGCTCCTGGCTGTAGTTTATCAAAAGCTATATCCTCTGCGCAGTCAAAACGGACGGATCGCCGCTCATGAGATCCTGCTGACCACGCCCGCTGTAAAAAGTCTGATCAGGGAAGGAAAACTGCACCAGCTGACAACGGCCATGCAGACCTCCCGCCGGGAAGGCATGCAAACCATGATCGACTGCTGCAGGAATTTATACAAAGCCGGTCTGATAGATATGCCAAAAGATATGCAATAACTGACCGGATCGCGGCCGCTTTTGATCATTTTATCTATCCGGCAGCGTAAGCTGTCAGTACTATATCAACAGTCATTTCTATATCATCCTGTCCTTCAGAGGAGATCCCTCCCGAATAAATATTATGATATCCGCTGCCGCTGCCGGGAGTCAGATAAGGAAGCTGTTCAGAACCCTGAAGGACTTCCTCCGCATCTGTGCAAACCGTTTCTATCATATTGATGGATCTGATCGTGATCATATCTGTTTCCTTTTCCAGCTGTCTGATAAAATCAATGATCTGCGCATGATCGCCATTTAAGATATAACGCATATCACGATTTAAAAGGCTGCCCTGCCGGGTGATAACTCCAGGGTCGAAATATAAAACAATGAGATTCCCTGCACTGATCAAGCCGGCTATCTGATGGAGCAAAGCTCCGTCACTCAGATCGGTATTAAGCTTACCAAGCTCCTTCTTCAGTCCCGAGCTGTTCTTATCAGCCTGACGTTTGGCCAGATCTCTGGTAAGCAAAAGATCATCAGCTCTGGCCTTCAGTTCATCAGCTGTATTCAGTTCCTGCTTCTGAACGATCATCTGCTTTCCGGCCGGCAGGCACCAGCAGAATAAAATCAACAGGCCGCAGATAAACAGCATGACCGGAAGCATCAGCGCCTGCCGGCTGCCTGTCCTGTTGTTTGCAAACACAGACTGTTTTTTCGACGGCAGTTTACGAAAAATAAAACTTCGCATCTTTTCTCCTTATCTGTCAAACTATACCCGGCAGCTTATCCAAATCCTGAAATGGACCAGTTTGGCACTGCTGTTCTCAGCTTCCTGTACTGCCCGGCAATCCAGCAGTTCGACTCTTTCTATCCCTGACAATTCCCGAAGATAGACACAATAGCTTGTCACAGAAGCAAGTTTCCGGGATTCGCCCTGCAGCAGCAAATCATAATGCTGCAAAGCAGCATTATTCTCCTCTTCTTTCGATCCAGCGGCATTATCTTCAGTTTGCAGATAGACCGATATATCATTCAGCAGCAAAAAATATTGTTCTGCTGAAAGATCTTCCGTATCCGATCCGCTGTTTCCCTCACTGCTGTTTTTTTCTGCTTCAGTCTCCCGTTCCTTGCTGTATTTGTCCTCAAGCTCAGTCAGCTCGGATCCGCCGAGCGTCTTTATCTGTGTAAGCCATATCCTGGACGATAAAGCTTCAGTTATATCGCTCAGCAGACCGGAATTCAGGGTCTGCTCTGCCGATATCCGCTTCAGAATATTCAATTCCGCCAGATCATCCTGACTGTCATCGAATAATTCAACAATGTCCTGCAATTGCCCGCCGGCTGTTTTCAGTTCACTGCGCCGTTCAGCCAGCTCTTTTTCCAGATGACTGATCCGTATTTCTTCAGTTATTCCGACCGTCAGCATACAAAGGATAATGAAGATCATTCCTGCCAGCATCATTTTCCGGTGCAGTTTTTTGCTTTTTCTGTCGGAGGGCAAAAGCAAATTTATTCCCCGATGCATGTGATACCCCTTTCAAGCCGTTTACAGCAAGCCCAACCGCGGCTGCCCATACAGGCAGCAAAGATCCGTTCTCATCTGTTATCGATCGCGCTCTTTCATTGACCTCGGGCCTGCAGCTGATCGGAACAGAAACGATGCCGGTGCTTTCATAAAGTTCGTCGGACAGATCCGGATAAGCTTCAATATTTCCGGTCAGAACTATCGTCTCCGCTTCATAAGCTTTCAATCTGATGCATTCTGATATCGCTCCTGTCCGATCTGACTGATGACGGTCAAATATTTTTATTTCCTGCAGACTTCCCTGACGATAATAATTCAGATAGAAATATTGATGCTGAATATCAAGGATAAAACAATTCTTCTGCAGCAGCTCAGTCTGATAATACAGCACACAGCAGCCTGCTGCAGCCGCTAAACTATCCAATCTGTCCAGTTCCATCCGTCTCGCACGGAAAGCGTCTGCGATCCGTCTGCTTGTCTGCTGATCAAGCATAGCCAGCAGCACATTCAGATCCTGTTTATCATCGTCATCATTCCTATCCATGATCATATAATCCATGATCATCTCTTTGATATCATCCTGCCAGATTTCCTCAGCTTTAAGATGTACCGCCTGCTTCATTTTCCTGACTGTTATCCCAGGCAGCTGCAGATCGTATAAAATCAACTGTTCGCATTCCAGTCCGGCTATAAAGCGATTCTTTGCGGGATATTCCCCCGCTTTGTTCAACAACCGTCCTATCTCTGTCACGAAAAATATCTCCGCAGCCGGCACTTCGATCTGTCGGCAGCTTACTATAACCGGCCGGCGTGCATTCTGCATAGTTACCGCCCTGATGCCCTGACCGCTGACAGCAAAAGCCGTGACTGTCTTTTTTGAGCCCAATAACAATGCTCCTTTCTTACTACTGATAAAAATATTATTTGCACAGATCATTTTTCTCCCTGCAGTAAATAATCTCAACATCCGGGCGAAGATATTGAGGCCGGCAGCTGCTGTCCGCCGCAATACTCAATGAAGCCCCTGCCGCTTCATCACCGATCTGCAGCGTGTCAGTCAGAATACGCCCGTCAATCTCCGCCCGGGTCCTCGCACCTACCCGGATCCGATCCCGCGTCAGCAGATAAGCCCTCAGTTTAACGCTTTTCTGAGCGTTAATCACCACTTTATCAGCCATTATTACGGGCATCACCGGCTCTCCCTGCTCATCCTCCGCTAAAAAATCATCGGTAATATAAACCGTTCCTTTGACCGCAAGTATATCCGGCTGACAGCATTCAATGCTATGCAGATTTATATTGCTGTCAGCTATATAGATCAGCGGCTCACTGCTTTGTCCGATTTCTTCTGCAGTGCGCATTTTCTCCCCATAATAGGGCTGCAGGATATGTTCTGTAAACATATCCATCCCGTCCGCACCGCCAAGCCATGACAGATCGATAAAGTCTTCACTTCCGCTGATCAAGCTCTCATCTGCAGGCAAAATTCCGTCTCCTTTCGCAGTGATCGTTCTGATAAATATCCGGGCATTATCGCTGAGACTGAGGCTGCCGTTAAGGATCAATTCTTCAGCCGCACCGGCGGTATTGATATCATCCTCTTTGATCTGCCACAGATATTGAACAGGATCATAAGTGATCCTCACCCGGGCCAATATATTTTTGACTGCAGCGTCAGCGTCTCCCCGGACATTAATATCATATAAAAAAGAGGCCGCGCTGCTTCCGCTGTCTGCAATCATTGAAGCCTGAGGAGGAACCTCATTGCAGTCTTCCTGCAGAGAGCAGATCACGGCTTCCAGCTTGCTTTCGGCTTCATACCAGGCCTGCAGTTCCTGCCGGCTGCTCACGCTGATCTTTGTCTGAGCAGTTATTACCTGCCATGTTCCAAGGATCACGGCGACAACAAAAGTCAACAGGATCATAACGATCAGTACCGCGGCCGATCCTCTCTGATCCATAATGCTCTTTATGCTCTTCTTTTCCGTTTCTTTAAGCTTTTTCATCGATCATCATCCGACCTTATATCAAAGCATAAGCATCATTTTGTATAATGGACTCTGCCGCATACAGCTGTGCTCATAGACTCCGTCCGCTGCCCGCCGCTGCCATAGTAAACCGCGGCGGTAAGCAGCATCAATCCGTTATTTCCGTCCGCAGCTCCTTCAGTTTCCTGCGTTTCCTGATCAGAAGATACTGCCGGATAATCGGACAGCGACAGACTGTAGCTGTAACTGTTCCCGTTAATAATTATCCGGGCCCTGTTTTCTGCAGTCGGTAAAGCACCGGACTCTTCTGCTTCCAGCAGGCTTTCAAATCCCAGGACCTTTGCGTTCTCCAGTATCTGCTGAAGAGCAAATGTTATGTTACTGTCTTCTGCAGCATTATACGCGGCACGGCTCGTCTGTTCCAGAATACTCAGAAGCGGCAGAGCTGCCAGCATAAAGCACAGGACCGCAGTCATAACTTCAGGCAGCGTAAATCCCTTAGAACTTTTTATCGCTCTTTTTTCCCCGGTCATTCCGGCTCGTTTGGCATTCATCGCTTTCACCATCATATCTCATTTAATCATCTCATTGAATTAATTATAATAACTGCTGTTACCGTTGCAATATATTACGCTTTTATTGGAGTTTATTATTACCCGTTATCCGTATTTTCTTCAACTACCTCTGCCGAAGCGCTGTTTGCCGAAGTCATCGTCACCAGACCATTATCCCCGCTGGTAAAAACGATATCCTGCGCCCACTTATCATCTCCGGTTTTGCCGGAAGACAGATCGCTGCCGTAACAGGTTAGAGTAAATCCGGTTCCGTCATCGCAGGAATACTGATAGTTTTCCTTGCCCCACGGATCTTTGGCGTTTATATCCACACCGTTCTCGGTCAGCAGTGCGTTGAAAGCATCTCCTTCAGCAGGATATTCTTTATTTTCCACATAATACAGGGTGAGCAAACTTACCTGACTCCGCATTTCCGCCTCAGCTCTTCCGTATTTGGCTTTATCCATCTGGGCCGTATATAAAGGCACGGCAATTGCAGCCAGTACTGCGATAATCGCCACAACTACCATCAGCTCGACCAAAGTGAATCCACCCTGATGCCTCCTGATCCGTTCCTCAGCAGATCGTTCGTGTTTATTCCGAGACTCTTTTCTTGTTTTTATCATTTAAATTCTCCAATTATGTTTATTTTTTCCAATAGAGCGCAAAAAAATTTATTGAATAACGGTAACAGCAGAAAACACAGGCAGCATTATAGCAATTACAACCACACCGACTATAGCTCCGGCGATCAGCATAAGGATCGGCTCCAGCCGTGCGGTATTACGGCTTATGAGCCTGTCTGCTTCACGGCCGTAATAATCGGCTATCTGTCCGAACATATGTTCGAGTTTCCCCGTTTCTTCCCCGACAGCCAGCATCTGTCCGGCAAGCGGGGTAAATAATCTGCATTTCCCCAGCGGCCCGCTTAATCCATCTCCCGCCTGTACGCTTGCTATGGCGGCGGTTATCGCTTCATTCACCAATGAATTGTCCAGGGCAGTCCGCACTTCATACAGTACCTCAGACAAGTCCAGACCGGCCGCCAGAAGCATCTCCATTATGCGGCCTGATCTGGCCAAAAGCATCGCCTGCACCGCAGAGCCTATCCCCGGCAGAATAAATATCACCTCCTCTGATATTTTTTTCCCTGTCTGAGTTAATTTTATTATCATGAACAAAATCATCGGTATCATCAGCATATAAGCGGCATATCCGGGCAGAGCATCACTGAAGCTGAGCAGGATCTGTGTAAGCCGCGGCAGTTTTCCTCCGCTCATGCTGAGGATACCTTCAAAAGAAGGCAGAATTTCAGTGACCGCAACATAAATAAGAACGAAGGCCATCGCACAGACCAGCAGCGGATAACTGACAGCGCTCCTTATCTTTTGAGCAACAGCTTCCTGCTGTTCATAATAATCAGCCAGATGCTCCAGTGTTTCGGGCAGACAGCCGCTTTTTTCCCCCGCTTCCAGAAAACTGATAAACAACCGGTCAGGCCGGACGTGGTCAGCAGCAAAGCTTTCCGCCAGACTGCTGCCGTTTTTCAATCTGTCGGCAGCCCTTCTGCTCATAGTCTGCAATTGACGGCCGGCACTTTTCTCAGCTAAAAGATCCAGCGCCGGAAGGATAGCTATTCCCGCATTCAGAAGCACCGCCATCTGTCTGCAGTACACAGCCAGATTTTTTTTGGAGATACGGTTTATGCTGATCTGTTTTGCTGCCCGTTCCGTTGCCTGAGCGCCGGTCTTCCCGCTGACCGGATCATTCTTATGCAGCATCAGAGGAAGACTCTTTATATTTTTCCCGGCTGTGCCCAGCTTAATGATGCACCAGCCTTCTCCATTGATCATTCTGATCGCCTGTCTCCGGTCATCCGCCTGCAGCTGTCCGCTCCGGCTCGTCCCGTCAGGCAATAAGGCCCGATAATAAAATGTTTGCATACTACATGTCCTTCCGAAAAAACAGATAAGCACTTCAGTGCGCTGCCTGCAGGACTTCAGTCCAGCTGATATCACCCGCAAGGACCTTGCGCCAGCCTTCCTGCCTCATCGTACGCATAGACTGAGAAGCAGCCAGACGTCGGATCCCGGCAGCGTCTCCCCCGTTTTTTATCAGCTCACGCATCTGCTCATCAGCAGTCAGCAATTCAAAGATTCCCGTACGTCCCTTGCGGCCGGTAAAACCGCACTGTTCACAGCCGGTACTGCAGCCGGTCATCAGCAATGCCTCCGCTCCGGATAATCCTTTCCTGTTTCTTTTATCCTCTGCAGCG
>JAZPYJ010000106.1:0-8682 GCA_045544075.1 Thermoanaerobacteraceae bacterium | reverse complement strand
AGTTTGTATTTTGACTGCCTTTATTCATTTGATCAATACTTTGATTTATTCGGTAAGGGTATCAGGTGTGATCACCAAAAGGCTCGCGATTGCACTTACTTTATTTAATTTCATATTTATGTTTTCCAGCATGGCTAACACCATTCAGGCACCTTTGATGTCTTCTATAGTGGAAAACGCGGTCAATACCGGCATTCAGGAAGCCGGAGGCATTCAGACTGCGAATGATTTGTTAGAGACGGAAAGCTATCAAAAAGAAATTGATTCATTGGAGATTAAGGTGCGTATTGTCATAATTGCCGCAACTTGCGGGACTATTCTTGGCGCAGTAATGATACCCGGCTTTATACGGGTTTTTGTTAAAGGGATATTTCTGTTTGAAGAAGTGGAGTCGATCCCCAAGTTGCTCCTGCTGCTTCTGCGTCCGCGCAGATTGAAAAAGATGATCGCAGAGCTGCCTGCTCCGCCGGCCAGAACAAATCAAGGAGAATACAAATTCAGCGGTTTACCCCAAAATTTTTTGATTCTAAATTTTCTGGTCACGGGGATATACACTATAGGAGTATTGGCGGCAATGTATGCGGGAGCTCTGATGCCTGATTATCGCTCAACAGCGACAGTAATGGCATCAGTTGTTAACGGCTTAGCTACTGTTCTCTTTGCCATGGTGGTTGATCCTACTGCTGCTATGATCACTGACCAGGCGCTTCGCGAAGAGCGCAGCGAAGAAGATGTCCGCATGATGTGCAGATATCTGTCGCTAACCCGAATCGGCGGTAATCTGCTGGCACAGTTGCTGCTGGTTCCGGCTGCTATGGTTGTAGTTTGGGTAACGGGTCTGATTATCTGATAAATTAGGGGTTATAAAGATATGAACGAAGATAATTCCAATATTCCGCAAAATGATAAAAACCAAACTGATACTGTTGCTGAACAGATCGCTGAATTACGCCGTCAGATAGAATATCATAATCAGTTATATTATGCTCAGGACGCACCTGAAATATCTGATCAGGAATATGATATATTGCTTAATCGCTTACAGCATCTGGAGGCAGAGCATCCTGAACTGGCAGCTGATGATTCTCCGACAGTCAGAGTGGGTGCTGCACCTTTGAAAAGTTTTGCTCAGGTAATTCATAGTGTTCCGATGCTAAGTCTGGGCAATACTTATGATGCGGATGATCTGATAGATTTTGATCAGAGAGTACGCAATGCCCTTGATGGTGAGCAGCCCGAGTATGTAGTTGAACTGAAAATAGACGGGCTGGCTGTCTCTCTGCTGTATGAGAACGGCCTATTTACTCGCGGTGCCACAAGGGGAGACGGAATTACTGGTGAAGATATCACTGCCAATCTGAAAACCATCAGAAATGTACCTTTGTCTATTGATGAGCCTGGAACTTTTGAAGTGCGCGGCGAAGCATATATGCCTAAACGATCTTTCGCCAGTCTGAATCAGCTGCGTGAAGAAAATCAGGAGCCTCTCTTTGCCAATCCCCGCAATGCGGCAGCAGGTTCGCTTAGACAGTTGGACAGCAGTATCACAGCACAACGCAATCTCAGTGTGTTCATATATGCACTTGGTCAGGCTGATCGGCAGTTTGCCAGCCATGAAGAAATGCTTCAGCATTTATCTGATTTGGGCTTTGCCGTTAATACTGAGCGAAAAATATTCAAATCGATTGAGCAGGTTGTTGAGTATTGTCTGAGCTGGAAAGAAAAACGCCATAAGCTGGCATATGAAATAGATGGCATGGTGATAAAAGTAAATGATTGTGAGCAGCAGGAACAGCTTGGATTCACAGCCCGCAGTCCCCGTTGGGCAACTGCCTATAAATTCCCTGCCGAACAGGCGGAAAGCATTATAAAAAATATATATGTCGGGGTAGGGCGTACTGGTGTGCTTACTCCTACGGCTATGCTGGAACCGGTTCATCTGGCGGGTACTACAGTCAGCAATGCAACACTGCACAATCAGGATAATATAATTAACAAGGATATCAGAATAGGTGATCATGTCATAGTTCAGAAAGCCGGAGATATCATTCCTGAAATAGTTCGCAGCTTGCCCGAGAAACGCAGCGGCAATGAGCAGATCTTTATCATGCCGGAAAGATGTCCGGAATGCGGGCAGCCTGTGTTCCGGGCGGAAGGAGAGGCAGCTGTTCGCTGCCCCAATAATGATTGTCCGGCACGGCTGCGGGAAGGCTTGATTCATTTTGTATCCCGTGATGCGATGGATATAGACGGTCTTGGACCTGCGGTAATAAGTCTGCTGATTAATAACGGATTAGTAAAAAGTATCGCGGATTTATATCGTTTGAAAAAAGAAGATCTGCTTTTACTGGAACGTATGGGGGAAAAATCTGCTGATAATCTGCTGTCAGCAATTGAAAAAAGCAAAACCCGGCCATTGGAAAGATTAATATTTGGTTTGGGTATTCGTCATGTCGGAGTGAAAGTAGCGAAACAGCTGGCGATGCATTTCGGCAGTATGGAACGTCTGAGATGTGCCCTGCCTGATGAGATACAGCAGCTGAACGATATAGGGCCCCGCATAGCCGAGAGTCTGGCTGAATATTTTGCACAGCCCGATAAACAGCAGATGCTGGATGAGTTGAGTCAGATGGGAATCAATATGAAGAATTCTGATATAGAATCATCAGCAGATAAGATAAAACCTGTGCAGGATAAAATATTTGTTCTCACAGGAACATTAGAAGGATTCAGCCGCCGTGAAGCACAGGAACTGATTGAAAAAGCCGGCGGTAAAATAAGCGGCTCAGTAAGCAAAAAAACAGATTACGTAATCGCCGGAAATGAGCCGGGATCAAAACTGACTAAAGCTGAAACACTGGGAATTACAGTTCTTGATGAAGAGCAATTCAAGAGTTTAATTAACATGTAAAAAAGCATAGAATGCAGCATAGCGGGGATTTAATTAAACTTTAAGACAGGATTTCATTCGAGGAAAACAAATGAAAAAAGAATTAATAATGAAAATACTTTTATATGAGATCAAAATAACACTATGTTTAATGATTATGTTTATTATAATTTCGCCGATAGCATTTATTGATTCTATGGATGTTAAACAAACGATATCAATCTGTATAAGCCGGGCGGAAGCAGCTGAAAGCAGTTCAGAACAGCTGGATAATCAACTTGATCTTTCATCTGATGCTGATGCGGTATCGTCTGTAAACCAAAGTGCAGAAACTGATGGAAATACAGGGACAAAGAACGCTCAGACTTTTCAGTACAGCGATGAGGATCAGGAAAAGATAGATGAATACAGGAATACTTTGCCTGTTTATTCTCTGATCCTGACAGGAGCAGCGGCGATTATCCTTATCGCCGTTCTTTTGGGAGATAAAATAAAAAAACGAAAAAAGAAACGGTTTAAATTCTGAATATGGGACATCGGGACATGTGGTATACTACGTAAGTAATAAGCAAAGATCTTTCCAAGGATAAAGAAATGGTAAGCAAGCAAAGGAGACCGATATGCTACAGGAAATTGCAATCACTGATATCAAAAATATACGCATAGGTCATGCACAGAACAGGGAAGCAGCGACAGGATGCAGTGTGATCATTTGTGAAAAAGGTGCTGTTGCAGGCTGCGATATTCGTGGCGGAGGACCGGCGACGAGGGAGATCGAACTGCTGAATCCGATAAGGAGCAACCAAGGAATCCATGCACTGATTTTTAGCGGCGGAAGTGCTTACGGGCTGGATGCGGCATCAGGTGTAATGAAGTACCTGGAAGAGCATAATATCGGTTTGCCTGTAGGATGCGGCATAGTACCTATTGTCAGCGCGGCATGCATTTTTGATCTTATTATTGGTGACAGCAGTGTGCGCCCCGATAAGGATATGGGATACCAGGCATGTGTTGATGCTGAACACAGCAACTGCAGCAATGGTAATATAGGAGCTGGTGTCGGAGCGACGGTCGGCAAAATTAAAGGTCCCGGTCAGGCAATGAAGTCAGGGCTCGGCTGCTGTGCTATGCAGCTGGGGGATCTTCAGATCGGCGGTCTGGCTGTTGTCAATTCACTGGGTGATATCGTTGATCAGGAAAACGGCAGAAAGCTTGCCGGATTGCGTAATGAACAGGGAACAAAGCTGCTGGACTCTACTGCTGTGTTGATTAGGGAGGAAACCAGCTGCGAACTGGCTTATCGTTTTACTTCTCCTACTGTAGAAAATACGACGCTGGCAGCGGTAATAACCAACGGTAAATTTGATAAGACTCAGATCAACAAAATAGCGTCAATGGCTGCCAGCGGCTTATCACGCACTATCAAACCTGTTTTCACATCATGGGACGGCGATACTATATTCGCAATGGCTACGGGTGAAGTTGAAACTGACCCGGAAACCGGCGCTGATGTCGCAGGGATTCTTGCCGCGGAAGTTTTAGGCGAAGCAATTAAAAGGGCAGTGCTTCAAACCAGCGGCAGTCATGGATTCCCTGCTGCCTGTGATCTTCATATTAATAAATGAATTACCAAATATCAATAGTATTTTTAAAGAGAGCGGGGAAGAAAAATGAAATATGATTATGATGATCCGATAGGCAGCTGGCTGCAGGAGCATCGGCAGGAAATGATCGATGATATTTGCCGTCTGATCAGGATAGATAGTGAACTTCAGCCGGCAGCAGAAGGGTGTCCATATGGGAAAGGTCCCGCTGAAGTTCTTGCTGAAGCTGCATATATGCTCCAGAATTATGGTTTTCAGGTTACCAATTACGCTAATCATGTTATTACCGCGGATTTCAACCAAAATCCTAAACGATTGGATATCCTTGCTCATTTGGATGTAGTACCCGCAGGACAGGGATGGACAGTAACTGCTGCTTTTGAACCGCTGGTGCGTGAAGGACGAATTTACGGAAGAGGAAGCTGCGATGATAAAGGCCCGGCTGTTGCAGCGATTTATGCAATGAGGGCTATCCATGAGCTCGGAATTCCTATGCGGCATAATGTACGGCTCATTTTGGGTGCCAATGAAGAATGCGGCAGCAGCGATCTGCAATATTATTATCAGCATGAACAGGAAGCTCCGATGACATTTTCACCTGATTCTGACTATCCGCTGATCAATGTGGAGAAAGGATATCTTTTTGGAGAACTGGCTGCTGACTATCGGATCGATATGCAGGGAACACGTCTGCTGGCTCTGCAGGCAGGCGTTAAAAGCAATGTTGTACCTGCTGAAGCTAAAGCGCTGATTTCTGGCA
Source organism: Thermoanaerobacteraceae bacterium (assembly GCA_045544075.1). Taxonomy (GTDB): domain Bacteria; phylum Bacillota; class JAZPYJ01; order JAZPYJ01; family JAZPYJ01; genus JAZPYJ01. The sequence continues at coordinate 3,428 of JAZPYJ010000106.1, read as the reverse complement.
TAGGATATGAAAAGACTGCCGAAATAGCGGCAGCAATAACCGAACACACTGGCGTTTTATTTAGTATAAGCGAAACGAGAGCAGAATACGCAAGTGAAATGTGTCCTCAATTATTTGCAGAGGACAATAAGCAGGGTGTGTCAGCATCAGAAACCGAGTCTGAACCTGATCGCAGTGATGATTTTGTTCCTGATCCTTCCTCTGATTCTGTATCAATGGCAAAATCAGATAATTGCTTTACTGATGTCGAAAACAATGCACTGCTTATAACTGCTAAGGGAGCGGCGGCCCATGCTTCCCGTCCTGACGAGGGGAAAAACGCTCTTACTTCGCTGTTGCTTCTTCTCGCAAAGCTTCCTATGATTCCGGAAAGCGATACTCTGAAAATGCTGCGGTCTTTGATCAAACTCTTTCCTTTCGGACAGCATGACGGCCGATCGATGGGTATCCAAATGAGTGATGAGATCTCGGGTGAGCTGACTATTTCACTGAATTTGCTTCAGATCGCCAACGGAAGGCTTACAGGAATGTTTGACAGCAGGATACCGGTATGCGGCAATAATGATAATGTAACCGCTGTAATTGCTGAAGCATTGGAGAAAGAAGGGATCAGACTACTCACTGAAAAAATGGTTGAGCCTCATCATGTGCCTGCTGATTCAGAACTGGTCCGCATTCTCCTGGAAAGCTTTGAAGAGTACTATCAGCGTCCCGGTGAGGCGCTTTACGCCGGCGGTTGTACTTATGTGCATGGGTTGAAGCGCGGCGTAGCTTTTGGGTGCTGTCTGCCTGAAACAGACAATAATATGCACGGACCTGATGAATTTTGTGAAATAGATAATATGCTGTTGAGTGCCCGTACTTTTACCGATGCAATACTCAAGATCTGCGGCTGAAAATGGTTTTGATGATCGAAAAAACAGGTGACGGGTGAGATAAATCACAGAATTTGATTGATGGGAAATTAATTCTTTTAGTTTTATAGATAAAAAAACAATAAATAACGCGGCAATTTGAGCAACTCATCATAATTGCCGCGTAATATTTTGTTTATATTTTATATCGGGCGCCGGGTACAAAAGTCAATATGCAGTTCAGAACAAGTCAATAGGATTTTTTTGTAAATCTGTATCATATGTTTTTGCGAATCAGATTATAGATGGATAATCCTTTCTTTTGTCCATATTTAGCGATAGTGGCACGGTAAATGGCCTGTTTCCCGCCTTTCATTCCCTGATTTCTGACTACCAGAGACGCTATGAAATTAATAATTGAATTGTCTTTGCCGGCATCGGCCAGCAGACGTTGGATCTCAGTATTAAGGGCTGATCTTGCTTTGGCCAGAGCCTCCTGATCTGCTGCCGAAGCACTGAAACGGTACAGAACCGGTTTAAGCAGAGCATAATACTCATTTCCTTTATCCTTGTAGATAAGTGCAAGCTCATTATGTACCTCACTTAAAAATCGTTCATCGCCGAAGTGTTTCAGTGTTACCGAGGTTATAAGGTTGGCATCAGTCTCATCTTGGCCGTTCTGGATCAAAGTCTGATATACTTCATCGTAAAGCTTATTTTTGATTTCCGTGGTTTGAGCAGAAAAATCTGCCTGTGCTGTCTGTACAGCCTGTACTGCTTGAGTAAGAGCCTTGCCGTTTCCATTGCCGTTCGCATTGGGTATTTCTGCATTGCCTGTCTCATTGGAACGTAAGGCTCTTGTTCTGGAACGTGATGAACCACGCGCAGCAGCTGCCGCTGCTTTCGGAGATGCAGGCATTTTCCCGGAGTTCAAAGTACGGGGAGCAGAGGTGACTCTGTCACGGCGGCTGGCTTTAATATGATAGTTATCAGCCCAGAAACTGATAATATTATCATAATCGGTATCCTTGCTGACGATCACATAATTCAATTCTGCTTCGGGGGAATTAGTGCCGATCAGATATCCGAGGTAAGAAACCAGATGCATATCCACCGACTGTTTGCGAACAGGGGCTTTATGAGCAACTAAGTCAGCGTTTCTAAGCATTGAAAATTTATCGACCGAAATCTTATTGGCTTTATCAGTATAAAATAAAACCACATGATCATCAGCTGTTAGTTTATCACAGCCCTCAAGTCCTGCTTCATTAACATTTTCATAGTCAATCAGATAGTATGTTTCCAAAGATAATTCATATCCTTCCGTTTATTAAATAAGTTTTTCCATTTCATCCAGCAGTTTGCCAAAATATGCCAGAGCGGTTTCCACAGGCTCGGCTGTTGTCATATCAACTCCTGCAATCTTAAGCAATGAGATCGGATCTGTGCTGCAGCCGCCCGAAAGGAAACGCAGATAATCAGCTACAGCGGTTTCTCCTTCGCTCAGGATTCGCTGTGACAGGGCCACTGCGGCTGCGAAACCGGTAGAGTATTGATAGACGTAATAATCATAAAAGAAATGAGGTATCCGGGCCCATTCCAGCGCGATCTCATCGTCAATGATTACATCAGGACCATAATAAAGCTCATTCAATGCTTTGTACATCTTGCTCAAACCATCTGCGGTCAACGGCTGATTGTTTTCCACCTGCTGATTCATTTTCAGTTCGAATTCAGCAAACATAGTCTGACGATACAAAGTAGAACGGAACTGTTCAAGAAAATGATTGATAAGACACGCGCGTTCAATCCGATCATTTGTCTGACGCAGAAGATAATTGATCAGCAATGCTTCATTGCACGTTGATGCGACTTCAGCTATAAAAATCACATAATCACTGTAAACTGTCGGCTGATGGCGGTTGGATAGACAGCTATGCAGAGCGTGTCCCATCTCATGCGCCAATGTAAACATGCTGTCCAGATCGTTTTGGTAATTAAGCAGCACGTAAGGGTGAGGTCTTCCTCCCGCTGAATAGGCTCCGCCGCGTTTGCCCGGCGTTTCAAATACATCGATCCAGCGATTATTGAATCCTTCTTTCAGCAGCTTGATATAATCAGGTCCCAGTACTTCAAGCGCAGCCAGTACTGTGTCTTTGGCTTCGTTGAAAGAGATATTCTGTGCCTTGGTCTCAGGCAGCAGGGGTGTATAAATATCATACATATGAAGTTCATCCAGCGCCATGACTTTTTTGCGCAGTGCGATATAACGATGCATATAGTGCATGTTCTTGTGAACTGCTTCTATCAAATTGTGATAAACCTCTACGGGGATCTCGTTGCCATCCAGAGAGGCTGCCAATGTATTATCGAAATGACGTACCCGCGAATAGAAACGCAATTGAGTGGACTGAGCATTAAGCAATGCGGCAATGGTATGACGATGATTGCCAAATGTATTATAAAGTGATTTAAAGGCTGATTTGCGGAGTGTGCGGTCCGGACTCTGCAGCAGGGGCACTACACTGCCTTGAGTAACCTTATGCGCCTTTCCGTCTTTATCTACAGCATCTT
>JAZPYJ010000105.1:0-3152 GCA_045544075.1 Thermoanaerobacteraceae bacterium | reverse complement strand
GGTTTGGTCATGGTAGCCGGTGAAATAACCACTGCCTGTTATGTGGATATACCTAAAATAGTACGGGAGACTATATCTGAAATAGGATATAATAATGCACAATTCGGATTTGACGCATCGACTTGTGCAGTATTGACGGCTATTGACGAACAATCACCGGACATCGCTCAGGGTGTTGACTGTGCTTTGGAAATCAGAGACGGACAGATAGTGGCCGAAAACGATTCAGCAGTGGTCAATGGAGCCGGTGATCAGGGTATGATGTTTGGCTACGCAACCAATGAAACACCGGAATTTATGCCTCTGCCTGTTGCTTTGTCGCACAGATTGACCAAACGTTTGACGGAAGTGCGTAAAAACGGGCTGCTGCCTTATCTGCTGCCTGACGGGAAAAGCCAGGTAACGGTGGAATATGATGATGATAAACCGGTGCGTATAGAAACTATCGTGATCTCCACTCAGCACCATCCGGATGTGGATCTGGCGACTATCCGCCGCGATATTCTGGATCATGTGATAGAAGCGGTAGTACCGGAGGAACTGCTGGATGAAAAGACCAAATACCTTATCAATCCTACCGGACGGTTCGTCATAGGCGGTCCGCAGGGCGATACTGGTCTTACCGGCCGTAAAATAATAGTCGATACCTATGGAGGAATGGCCCGGCATGGCGGCGGGGCATTTTCAGGCAAGGATCCGACCAAAGTGGACAGATCAGCAGCATATGCTGCCCGCTATGTAGCTAAAAATATCGTAGCAGCCGGATTGGCAGAAAAATGTGAGATCCAGCTCGCTTATGCGATAGGAGTGGCTTATCCTGTTTCGATCATGGTCGAAACTTTCGGTACCGGCAAACTGAACAATGATCAGCTGGCAGAGATCGTAAGCAATACTTTTGATTTGCGGCCATCTGCTATTATTGAGAATCTTCAGCTTCGCCGTCCGATCTATAAAAAGACTGCTTGTTACGGCCATTTCGGACGCACTGATCTGGACTTGACCTGGGAAGAGACCGACAAAGCGGAAGAGCTGATCAAAAAAGCGCGTGAATATAACAAGTCTGAATAACGGAAGAGCGTTTCCGTTCAGCGGAAGATAATAATAAATTCGATCTGGAATACTGATAGTAAAGGTATTAGTTTGCGTGGTGATCATATGGCACAGAAAAAAATCTTTACAACTAAATCCGATAAATCCGATGTAAAATCGTCAAACAGAACAGCTGACGGATCACCTAAGTCTTTTGGTGCTTTGCTGACAAGCCGGAAAAATTCGTTCAGAATCGTTAATTTATTGATTGCCGTGATAGGCGTTTTGATTCTGATCAGTGTTTTCAGCAGGCTTGATATTGATTTATGGCGTGAAATGCTGCTGTTCATTGTTTACGGTATTCTGACGGAAGCATTGCTGGTATCTGTTCCGTATGGGCAATTATCACTGCGCTTTGTCGTAGTTCTTTCATCGTTTATGATTTTCGGCGGACCGGGCGCAGTCTTTATTTGCTGGCTGTTTTGTCTTTTGGGACGCGGCATATTTAACAAGGGAGATTCCTGGATAATCACTATTTTGTACAGCTTATACAGTGCGGTAGGTGTTTATTTTGGCGCTGCTCTTTATCAACTGATAGGCGGTACGATTTCGGAGACTTTGACCTGGGCCAACGGCTGGCGTCTGCTTGCCTTTCTGCTTGGTTATTTCCTGATAGTCAATATTCTGGGCAGTTTTATCCTGTATCAGGACAGGACTCGTAAATTCTATGATAAAAAGTGGCTGAATCCGCTTAAGCTTGATCTTATCAGCTGTACTTTAACTATTCCGCTTGGTATTCTGACATTTTATATATATACTTCTGTCGGGGTTAAAGTAACTATATTGCTGTTTATTCCGATACTTGCGGTCCAATATCTGGCGAGCATGACGGTCCGTCTGGAAAATGCCAATCGCGAGCTTTCCGTGGTTTATAAAATTGCCAAACGATTAAGTGACCGTGTCGACCTGGAGAAAATCCTTCCCATAATTCTCAATGACTTCAAAGAGCTTGTTCCGTATCAATGTGCAGTAATATATTTATGGTCAGAAGATAAAATAGCTTATATTCCGGTTACTGTAGAGATACCTGCCCGCGAGGAGCAGGTCGAGGTGCCTGTTATCTACAGCAATAAAGATATGCTGTGGAATTTTATAGACAACGGTGAAGCTGAGATAATTGCCAATACCATGGAGGATCCCCGCTTTGAAGAGCCGGTCGGGATCAGTAAGATCTGCAGTTCCCTGTTAATGGTCCCGTGGAGTGTTCGCGGGCAAAAATACGGACTTATTATGCTTGGACAGAAAAAGCCGTTCTGTTATCAGAACAGTCATCTGCGCGTTATGGATCTGCTGACCAGCGAATTATCGATCGTTGTTGCCAATCATGTCCTTTCTGAAAAACTGGAAAGAGTGGATAATTATGATATCAGCGGTGCGCTTAATATGAATTCTTTTATTCTGCAGGCAGGAAGACAATTGCGCAACGGACTGCATAATAACAGGCCGGGAATAATGCTTTATGTAGTTATAAAGTTTTTTGATGATTTCAAATTACGGAATAATTATGTCGTTGCGGAAGAATTGATGAAGGAACTGGTAAAATACTTAAATGATTTTATCAAGGCCCCGTTCCTGGTCGGACGCTACGGCAGCGGTGAGCTGGTAGTTTATATTGATAATATCCGCGGTGATAAGGCTCTGGAACTTGCTTATAATTTAAAGAGCGAAGTGGCAATGGAAAAGATCCGTCTGCGCAGTGCCAATCTAAATCTTCATATTACTATCGAGATCGGCAAAGGACTGTTCCCTAAAGATGGAGAAGATGTTCTGGTGCTGATACAAAGTGCTCAGGAAGATATCATTAATAAAAAGAAGAATATTTATTTAAATCTCAATAATAAGTAATTTTTTTCAGCCCCCGGTGCAATATTCTTGTTTAAAATTGATAATGTACAGCGGGGGTCATTTTACGATGCATAATGTAAAAAAATAACATTAATATAAATACTTTACATTTAATGAAAATAAATATCCTTAAAGAATGTGCATATGAACTATTATCCGGATCAGAATTTTATGAATAAAGGGGCGAAGCAAATGAGTCTGAATATGTTTGGTATTTA
>JAZPYJ010000104.1:0-8856 GCA_045544075.1 Thermoanaerobacteraceae bacterium | reverse complement strand
AGTCTGGGGGATAGTCCGCAGGTCCTGCTTTTCTGGAATCAGAACTCAGGTGAAAGCACCTCTTTGCTGGGCAAACTGATCGATCTTCAGAGTGCCTGTGATGGAGCAGGTTATGAGCTCGTTCTGGTATGGACGCCCGGGATGACAGCCGAATCTTCAGATCAGGAGCAGGATCTGACTTATAGTTCAGATGAGACCGCTGACGATCAGTCTTCTGAATACGAGGATGGTTATGAAGATGATTCCTCCTCAAATGATATTAACAAAAGCGGTATGGCTTCCGCTCAGGAATATCTGAACACTATCAGTTATTTGGGCAAAGCAGTTTATGATAAAGACGGTGCTGCCTATAAGCTTTTGGGAATACAGGCTTTGCCGACGACGATATTTTTGAATGCAAACGGTACTGTTGCAGGCAGTTTGGGCGGAGCTATAAATACAGCAGAAGATTTTCAAAGCCTGATAGATTATGTAAAAAACAAACAAGAATAATTATCGATATTTTTTGACAAGAATTGTGAAATACGATAAAATCATAAAAGCAAAGGTTGGATAGAGATAAATATATCCAGCCTGCTTTTTTATCAGCAGGGCAGGAATAAATGGAAGTGCAATTAAAAGAAAAGCATGACGTGAAAAAAAATAAAAATACAAAGACTATCCTGGCTTCGTTGATGATCATTGCCGCCGGTATGCTGTGGGGAAGTATGGGCGTTTTTGTACGGACCTTCAATAGTTTCGGACTTGATTCTTTTCAGATCAGCGTGGTCAGATGCATTTTCTCTTTTATCGAAATAGTGATATTTCTGTTAATAGTTAATCGCGGTTGTCTGCTGTTTAAAGTGAGAGATCTGTGGATATTTGCCTGCGGCGGAATATTCAGTCTGGCTTTTTTCAATATTTGTTATTTCAACACCATCAGAATGCTGTCACTGTCCGCAGCGGCAGTCCTGCTGTATACGGCTCCGGCTTTTGTCCTGTTGATGTCGGCGGTCTTTTTCAGTGAAAAGATAACGAGACGCAAGGTCGGCGCGGTAATTATTACTTTTTGCGGCTGTTTTTTGGTCAGCGGAGTTTTGACCAGTAATTTATCGGTTTCACTGGCCGGTATATTGTTTGGACTCGGTTCAGGCATAGGATATGCTCTTTACAGTATTTTTTCCCGGGTGGCCCTGAACCGCGGATATAATTCTCTGACTATAACGACATATACATTTTTCTTTGCTGCTCTCGCTACTTGTCTGCTTGCTGATTTAGATGGTATAATACAAACCACCCAAAGTAATCCTGCATTAACAGCGTTATATGCCGTTTATGCATTGCTGACCGGTGTGCTGCCCTATGTATTGTATAATAAAGGACTCGAAACGGTCGAAAATTCGCGGGCTGCGGTAATGGCTACGGTTGAGCCGGTCGTTGCAACTTTATTAGGCATCATAGTATTCAAAGAAATGCCGACTATCATAGGCTGGCTGGGAATCGGTATGGTATTAGGCGGGATAGTGCTGCTTAATATTGCGCCAAAGAACGGAACGGCCGGGAGGAAAGAGAAGGCATAATAATGAAAAATAAAAATGCCGGCGGAAAGATAGATTATTTATTGGCAGATCCTTCAGGCAACATAACTCTGTTTGTATTATCCCCCGTTCAGCCTGCGGCGTATATGAATTTAGCTGAACGATTGCTGGCTGACTGCAGCTTGAATGCTGAGCAGGTCGGTTTTCTGCTGCAGGATGATAACGGATGGAGACTGCAAATGGCAGGAGGAGAGTTTTGCGGAAACGCTTCACGCTGCTTTGCAGCCTGGCTGGTTCGTAATGGTCAGGCTCCGGAGGGCAAAGATTTTTCCATTCATGTATCAGGGTGCCGTGAACCGCTGACTGCAAGAGTATGGTCTGCAGAGGATGTAACTGAAGCAGACGGAATAAATGATGAAGCAGATAATAAAGCAGGGATCACGGTGAACAGCCATTATTTTACCTATGTAACCGTGCCTTTGCCTCAAAGGATACGTCATCTTTCAGATACTGCTCTTGGAAATATCAGTATAGTTGAATTTGATGGAATTACTCATGTTGTTCTGTGGAAACATAATGCAAATGAAAGATCAGCCTTGGCGGATCTGAAAACAGCTCAAAAAATATGCCGCTCAATGAAGGCAGGTGCCGATTGCCTGGGACTGCTTTACTATGACGAAAATGAAAAAATATCTTTGCGGCCTTTGGTTTATGTCGAATCAATCAATTCTTTGAGATGGGAAAACAGCTGCGGTTCCGGCACTTGTGCTTTGGCTGCCGCTATGTTCGAACGTGATTCGCTGTCAAAGCTGGAAATGAGTGTATCGCAGCCCGGCGGATCCCTAAAGGTTGAGATTCAGGGACAGACAGGTATATTAGAGAGAATAAAGTTCGGAGGTCCGGTTATTTTTACGGATCAGGGTACATACATATTAGAATAATTGTTTTTAAGCGGATCGTTACATAAGTGTTTGACATACTAAAAAATCATAAGGGGGAGAAAACTGATGGCAAATTTTAAAAATGAACCTTGCTACACATTCAATGAATTTCTTTTAATACCGGGACTGACCACCAAACAGTGCGTACCGGAAAATGTCAGCTTGAAAACGCCGCTGGTTAAATTCAAAAAAGGTGAAAAACCCGCATTGAGTTTAAATCTTCCGTTTACTTCAGCCATCATGCAGGCAGTATCAGATGATAAAATGGCGATCGCACTTGCGACCTGCGGCGGCTTGTCTTTCATTTTCGGTTCTCAAGGCATAGAGGAACAGGTGGAGATGGTTGCGCGCGTAAAAAAACACAAAGCAGGTTTTGTAATCAGTGATTCCAATCTGAGAGAAGATCAGACCCTGCAGGACGTTTTGGATATGACAGCTGCCACCGGGCATTCCACTATCGCTATTACGGATGACGGCTCGCCTCAGGGAAAACTGCTGGGAATCGTCACCGGCCGCGATTATCGTGTCAGCCGCTGCCCTTTGGATCTGCCGATACGCGAGTTTATGACGCCTTTTGATAAACTGATCTATGCCCGGGAAGGCATTACTCTCAGTGAAGCTAACGATATGATATGGGAGCATAAGCTCAACAGTCTGCCTATAATTGATGATGAGCAGAACCTTTGCTATATTGTATTCCGCAAGGATTATACAAGTCATAAGGAAAATCCTTTGGAAATGCGCGACAGCGAAAAACGGCTGTTAGTCGGAGCCGGAATCAATACCAGAGATTATGAGCAGCGCGTTCCGGCTTTGGTGGAAGCCGGTGCCGATGTATTATGTCTTGATTCTTCCGACGGCTACAGTGAGTGGCAGAAAGAGACCATCCAATGGATCCGCGATAATTATGGAGACAGCGTCAAGATCGGGGCAGGCAATGTGGTTAGCAAAGAAGGATTTGATTATCTGGCCGAAGCCGGAGCTGATTTTATCAAGATCGGTATCGGCGGCGGTTCTATTTGTATTACCCGTGAGCAGAAAGGAATTGGCCGCGGGCAGGCATCTGCCGTTATCGAAGTTGCCAAGGCCAGAGAAGAGTATTTTAAACGTACGGGGATATATATTCCCATTTGTTCTGACGGCGGCGTAGTACATGATTATCATGTAACGCTTGCTCTGGCAATGGGCGCTGATTTTGTTATGCTGGGACGTTATTTTGCACGCTTTGATGAAAGCCCGAGCCGAAAGATCAAACTAAGCGGAATGAATTATGTGAAAGAATACTGGGGTGAAGGTTCCAACCGTGCCCGCAACTGGCAGCGTTATGATCATGCCAGTGCCAAGGGAGTGAATTTTGAAGAAGGCGTTGACAGTTATGTTCCGTATGCAGGTCCGCTGAAGGATAATCTGGATATTACCGTCAGCAAAATCAAAGCAACGATGTGCAACTGCGGCTGCCTGAATATTTCTGAACTGCAGAACAAAGCATGTCTGACTCTTGTTTCCTCTGTCAGTATCCGTGAAGGCGGTGCGCATGATGTTATGCTGAAAAAAGATAACGGTATCCAGGCACAATAGATGCAAAATATATTTCAAAAGCCGCTCTGAATCATTTCGGAGCGGCTTTTAAGCTTTATATATTTATTGATCATTGAAACCGGATCAACTGAACTTTACTGCAGTGCCGTAGACCATTACTTCAGCTGCTCCCGTCATGATCATGGAAGAAGAATAGCGAATGCCTACGACGGCATCGGCTCCCAAAGCCTCAGCCTCGCTTATCATGCGTTTGGTAGCCAGAGCGCGGGCGCTGTTCATCATTTCATTATATGCCTTAAGTTCTCCGCCGACCAGCGTTTTCAGTCCCTGAGTTATATCCTTGCCTATGTTTTTGGTTTGAATAGAACTGCCTTTAGCCAGTCCGAGCATGGTGAAATCCTGCCCTGTGATATAATCTGTAGTTACAAGCAGCATATTATATCCCCCTCTTAATATTTATCAAGATCGTCTTCTTCACCGCTTTTGATTTCTTTAAGACGTTCGGTTAAAACATAGATCATGACGCCGATCAATGCCAGAAGTGCTATCGATCCGATTATTTTAAAAATCAGCGGCAAGTCTGTCATCAGGCATAGGATCAGATAAACTGCCAGGTAGATAATAACCAGTAAAGTGATGATCCACGGAGCAATCGTCTTTTTGTTCATAAAAAAATTACTGGTGATCGCTGTAGTAGCGTGTTTTCATAACAGTTGCCAGAAACATAAGCGAGCAGGCAACGATTGCAACAACGAAAAGCAGCTGAACGATCGCAGGTAAAGCGGTTTTGCCGAGAAAGATAAATGCAAGCATCAATGCGATGCCCAGAATCAAGAAGATCATGGCCTTACCATTGATGTATTTAGTGTTAATAATGCTCATGACAGTTCCTCCCTGTACATTCTTAAGTAATGATTTCTTTTTACCAAAACTAAATTATATTATAACTTGCTTTAACGATGATGTCAATTGAAAAAACGGTTGATGAAACAAAATTCGGAAAAGAGATTCAATTTTTCCCAACGCAAAGATTTGAATATTCTATAATAGTCTGGTTGCTGCTGCATTAATTATCTTTATTATTTACTTCAACCAATTAAAACAACATTATGTGAAAAAAATTTCTCTAAATCACGGCAAAAGCTTGCTTAATTGCATACATTTTGATACAATAATTATATTATTCTTTTAAGAGAGGGGCTTATTTATGCATCCGGATGCTGAGTCGATTATTATTTCGGAAGAAGAAATAAAAAAAAGGGTTCGGGAACTGGGTGAACAGATTTCTGCCGATTATGCCGGCAGAGAGATCCTTGTTGTGTCCGTGCTCAAGGGTTCGGTTTTATTTATGGCTGATTTGATCCGTAACATTACAGTTCCTACCAGGATCGATTTTGTGCTGCTGTCCAGTTATGGCAGCGGTACAGAGTCCAGCGGTAATGTCGTTATAGAAAAAGATTTGCAGGAAAGTGTGAAGGATCGCGATGTGCTGGTCGTGGAAGATATCGTAGATACAGGACATACATTGGCTTTTCTTAAACAGTATCTATTGGATAAAGGATGCAAAAGTATCAGGGTCTGCGTTTTGACCAATAAACCGGCACGGCGTGTTACTGAAGTGGATATAGATTATAAAGGCTTTGAAATTCCGGATAAATATGTGGCAGGTTATGGCATGGATTATAATAATCAATACCGCAACATACCTTATATTTTTGCTGTCAAGCCGGAAGTATATAATGAACAGTAGTTCAGGAAAGGATGGTGGCGTTGATGACACAGCCGGTAGTGGGTATAGTGATCGGCAGTGATTCTGATCTGCCGATTATGAAAGATGCAGCTGTAACGCTGGAAAAGTTTGGACTCAGATATGAATTGGTGATTTCTTCAGCACATAGGCTTCCGGAGCAGACAGTTCAGTATGCTCAGAGCGCGGCCGAACGTGGACTTAAAGTTATTATTGCTGCTGCCGGAGGGGCAGCTCATCTGGCAGGAATAATTGCCGCAAATACTGTGCTGCCTGTGATCGGAGTACCGATCAGATCTGACGCACTGTCGGGGCTTGATTCGCTTTATTCCACGGTGCAGATGCCTCCCGGTGTTCCTGTTGCAACTGTTGCTATAAACGGCAGCCGCAATGCAGCGCTGCTGACTATACAGATCTTAGCACTGGATGATCCGTTTCTTACGGCACGCCTGAATGCGTATAAACGGGAACTGGCAGAACAGATACTTGATAAAAATACCAGGCTGAATGAGCTGGGAATGGAACAATATCTTGAAGAAATGAGAAGTTAAAACTTAGCAAACCAGATAGTGTGCGATCAGGAGCATATAATAATCATTTACTGATTACATAATATTAATATAGACAAAAGGAGTGGCGACAATGACAGAGGCAGCCGGAATCGTAAAGAAAGAAATGCTGTATGAAGGCAAGGCAAAACGGGTTTATCTTACTGATGATGAAAATACGGTGCTGGTGGAGTATAAAGATGATGCTACAGCCTTCAACGGAGCGAAAAAAGGCACTATCACGGATAAAGGTATTTTAAATAATAAGATCGCATCCATATTTTTCGAATTATTGGCTCGGAACGGAGTCCCGACGCATTATATCAAGTGGCTCTCCGAGCGGGAAATGCTGGTAAAAAAACTGGATATCGTTCCTATTGAAGTAGTAGTGCGCAATATCGTTGCCGGATCGCTCGCTAAAAAAATGGGTATGGAAGAAGGACTTGAATTAGCGACCCCAATTCTGGAATTCTTCTATAAAAACGATGAACTGGATGATCCTATGATCAATCGTTATTATGTGACAGCATTTGAACTGGCAACAAAAGAGCAGATGCAGGAAATTGAAAAACTGGCTTTGGATGTTAATAGTATTCTTCAGCCTTATCTTTTGGGAAAAGGGATCCTGCTGGTCGATTTCAAGCTGGAATTTGGCCTTTATCAGGGCGAAATCGTTCTCGGTGATGAAATATCACCTGATACCTGTCGCTTCTGGGATGCAGAAACCAGAGAAAAACTTGATAAAGATCGCTTCCGCCGTGATTTAGGAGGAGTTGAGGATGCTTATCAGGAAATCCTGAAACGGCTTCAGGCATAAGAGAGCAATAAATCATTTTATAGATTTGCATCATAATTGATCTGGTTTTATTCAGTGAAGCATAGCGGAAAGGGAAGGCGAAAAAAAGATAATGACCGATTATATTTGGGAAGACGATAAAGCCAAGGACGAGTGCGGCGTGCTGGGGATCTACGGACCGGGACTGGACGTGGCCGGTTTGGTTTATTATGGGCTTTATGCTTTGCAGCATCGCGGACAGCAGAGCGCAGGAATTGCTGTAGCAAACGAAAAGGGATTGACTGTAGAGAAATCTGTTGGTCTGGTATCTCAGGTTTTTAATGAAGACAACATAAGCCGTCTGCACGGAAAGATGGCATTGGGACATGTGCGCTATGCAATGGCAGGAGACAGTGCGGCTCTGATCGCTCTGCCGCTGATTTTTGAATATGCCAATGGTTCGGTTGCACTGGCTCATAACGGCAGTATCGTCAACGCTCAGCAGCTGCGGCGGGAATTATCCCGGCAGGGCTCGATTTTTCAATCCACTACTGACAGTGAGCTTATTGCCAACATGCTGGCAAGATACAGCCAGAATTCCATCGAGGAAGGGATCATGCAGATGGTGCATGATATAAAAGGCGCTTATTCGCTGGCTATTATGACTGAGAATAAAATGATAGCACTGCGTGACCCGCATGGCTTGCGGCCGTTCTGTTTGGGAAAATTAGGCGATGCCTACGTTCTTGCTTCGGAATCATGTGCGCTTGATGTTATCGGGGCAACCTTGCTGCGGGACATCAGGCCCGGTGAAATGCTTATCATCGATGAGAACGGGTTGGTTTCAGTGGATACCATAGTTTCAGAGAAAAAGGCTCATTGCATTTTTGAATATGTATATCTGGCCAGACCAGACAGTAAACTCGATGGATTTGTAGTAAACAGCGTGCGCAAGGAAATGGGACGGCAGCTGGCGCGTGAGTATAAGATCGATGCAGATGTTGTCATGCCGGTCCCTGATTCCGGAATAGCGGCTGCCCGAGGTTATGCGGAACAATCAGGGATACCGTTTGAGGATGGCCTGCACAAAAATCGTTATATCGGCCGGACATTCATCCAGCCTTCGCAGGAGATGCGTGACATGGCAGTCCGCATCAAACTGAATCCGATCAAAGAAGTATTGGAGGGCAAAAGGATAATTCTTGTAGATGACTCTATAGTTCGCGGAACGACCAGCCGCTATCTGGTCCAGCATTTACGCGATGCGGGAGCCAAAGAAGTCCATATGATGATAAGTTCACCGCCGGTCATTAATGCCTGTTATTACGGCATCGACACAAAAAACAGGGAAGAGTTGATCGCGGTACGTGAACCGCTGGATAAAATTGCAGAAGTCATCGGGGCAGACAGTGTTAATTATCTAAGCCGCCGCGGACTTTACGCAGTATTTGGCAATCAGAACAATTTCTGCGATGCCTGTTTCAGTTCCAATTACCCGGTTCCGGTAACGGCTGACAAGCAGGAAGATATTATGAATTTCCGTTGAGGAGGGGCTTGACTTGGCAGATAAGCAACCGACGACATATGCTCAGGCGGGCGTGGATATCGATGCCGGCAACAGGGCAGTGCAATTGATGAAAGAACATGTTAAAAGCACCGATCGGCCGGGAGTAATGAGCGGGATCGGTGGTTTTGGCGGCTTTTTTGCTTTGGATAATAAAAAATACCGTGAGCCGGTGCTGGTTTCCGGTACGAAGTCGGAGGCCAAGCGGTCTTAGGAAGACAATAC
>JAZPYJ010000103.1:0-5884 GCA_045544075.1 Thermoanaerobacteraceae bacterium | reverse complement strand
CCCCGTGATTTCGGACGGATCGCAGCTCAGACTGCCAAACAGGTAGTTATTCAGAGAGTTAAGGAAGCGGAAAGAGCTTTGATTTATGAACAATATTCCGAGCGTGAGGGAGATATAATAAACGGAATGATAACGATGAAGGATCCGCACGGTGTGTACATCGATTTAGGTAAAACAGAAGCATTCCTTAGTCAGAAAGACCAGCTGCAAAACGAGAGTTACGACGTGGGACAGCGTGTAAAAGCATATATTTATGAAGTCAAGAAGACCAGCAAAGGTCCTCAGATTCTGGTATCGCGAACTCACTACGGCTTGCTTTGCCGTCTGTTGGAACTGGAAGTTCCTGAATTGCAGGACGGTGTGGTAGAACTTAAATCTGTTGCCCGTGAACCGGGAATGCGTTCTAAAATTGCGGTTTATTCCAACAATGAAAATGTCGATCCTGTAGGTGCTTGTGTTGGCACCAAAGGCATCAGGATCCAGAATATCGTACAAGAACTAAGCGGTGAAAAGATTGATGTTATCAAGTGGAGCGAAGACAATGCTCATTATATCGCGAGTGCACTAAGTCCGGCTAAGGTTAGTGAAGTAATTATCAATGAGGAGGATAAATCCTCTGTGGTCATCGTGGCAGATAATCAGCTTTCGCTTGCTATTGGCAGCGGAGGACAGAATGCCCGTTTAGCTGCACGCCTGACAGGATGGCGTATCGATATAAAAAGTGAATCACAATATGCTGATGAGTATGATCAAATATATAATGATCAGTATGATAGCGAAAACAATGCAGCTTATGAGCAGGATTATCAGGATGAGTTCGGTGAAGAATATAGCGGTTACACTGATGATCAGTATTATGAAGATGCCGGCGGGGATTACTATGATGAATCCGGTGAATATTACGATGAAGATGGACAATTGAATAATACTGAGGACTATAACGGGGATGAAGCTGATATTGACTATGAAGAATACAGTGACGAGCAAAATGATGTAATGGATGCGGATGAATATGTTTCCGAGAACTCCTGCGTAGAAGATAAAGATACAGATAAATAATCCTTTATATTATTATCAGAAGACCGGAGAGGAGGGTGTACTTTGGCAAAAGGCAAAAAAATACCGCAAAGGAAGTGCGTTGGCTGTCAGGAAATGAAAAATAAGAAGGAATTGCTGCGGATAATCAGGACGCCGGATGGCGACGTTGATATTGATCTTACAGGCAAAAAATCAGGGCGCGGTGTTTATATCTGCCGTAATCCTCTCTGTCTGGAAGCAGCTCTTAAAGGAAAACGTTTGGAGAAAGCATTGGAACATGTTATTCCTCCGGAAGTGACTAATGAGATCAAAGAGGTAATATATGGACAGCAACAGGATCTATAATATGCTTGGCCTTGCTCAGAAGGCAGGCAGGATTACTGCCGGAGAGAATCTGGTGCTGGATAAGTTGGATCATGGCGGATTTTCTCTTATACTGATAGCTGAAAATATCAGTAAGCCCAGCTTGAAGCTTGTACTTGATCGACTGCATGGTAAAATGATTCCATGCTGGCAATTCGGCAGTAAAGAAGATTTGGGAAGAGCTGTGGGAAAGTCACCTCGCACGGTGATTGGGATAAATGACAAGGGCTTGGCGGGAGCATTGCTGAAAATGCTGCGGATGAATGATAAAGCATGTGAGATAAAATACAAACCGGATATGAATAATAATATTAATATTAATATATAAAAAATGCTTATATGGAGGTGAGCGGATGAGCAAAAAAAGAGTATATGAAATAGCCAAAGAACTTAAAATGGATAATAAAGAAGTAATTAAAGAACTTAACGATATGGGGCTGCAGATAGCAAATCATATGAATGCTGTTGAAGATGAATTTGTTGCAAAACTGCAGCAGAAACTGCAGGCTAAGAGAGAGCATATCAAGCAGCCGTCTGCTAAGGAAAAGCCGGAATCTGACACTAAATCAGCGGATCGAAATCAGGTTCAGCAGCAGGGCCAGCAGCGCCCCCAGGGGCAGGGCCAGCAGCGTCCGCAGGGAACAGGTCAGCGTCCTCAGGGACAGGGCCAGCAGCGTCCGCAGGGAACAGGTCAGCGTCCTCAGTGGCAGGGCCAGCAGCGTCCGCAAGGAACAGGTCAGCGCCCTCAGGGACAGGGCCAGCAGCGTCCGCAGGGAACTGGTCAGCGCCCTCAGGGGCAGGGCCAGCAGCGTCCGCAGGGAACTGGTCAGCGCCCTCAGGGGCAGGGCCAGCAACGTTCGCAGGGAACAGGTCAGCGGCCTCAGGGGCAGGGCCAGCACCGTCCGCAGGAACACAGGTCTCCACATAATGATAACCGCGGCAATTTTACCAAAGGCGATGATTACGATCGTTCACATAAACAGCAAGACAGAAGAAATGACAGCAAATCTTCTTCCGCTCATACGCCTGATAATAAACAGGGACGCGGTGAACGAAGCGACAGAAATGTCGGAAATAACCATAATTATAATGATAAAAGCAGCGGCAAACATAATAATAAACAACGCAAAAATGATCGTATTGTTAATGAAAACAGCAACCGCAAATCAGGGAACAAAAAGCCTAATAAGGACCAGAGCAAACAACAGGTAAAACCGGCTGAACCGCAAAAACCTCAGCGCGATCCCAAAATTACTATCGAAGAAACTATAGTCGTGCAGGATCTGGCAAAAAAACTTAAGGTCTCTCCGGCAGAACTGATCAAGCAGCTCTTTATGCTTGGCGTTATGGCTACAATAAATGAGGAAATAGATTTTGAAACTGCCGCTCTGCTTGCTTCCGAATATGATGTTGAAGTGGAGAAAGAAGCTGAGCTGACCGAAGAGGAGATCTTCAGTCAGGATGATGTTGAGGATGACCCGAAGGATTTGGTCCCCCGTCCATGTGTTGTTACCGTTATGGGACATGTTGACCATGGCAAGACATCACTGCTGGATGCAATTAGGGAGACTAAAGTGACCGAAACCGAGGCCGGAGGCATTACTCAGCATATCGGTGCATATCAGGTAACTAAAAATGACCAGCTGATCACTTTCCTGGATACACCGGGGCATGAAGCATTCACAGCAATGCGTGCCCGTGGTGCTCAGGCTACTGATATCGCTATTCTGGTTGTGGCTGCTGATGACGGAGTCATGCCGCAGACAATAGAAGCGATAAATCATGCCAAAGCTGCAGAAGTGCCGATCATCGTAGCTATTAATAAAATCGATAAACCTGGTGCCAATCCTGACAAAGTTAAGCAGGAACTAACTGAGTACGGACTGATCGCGGAAGATTGGGGCGGCACAACTATAATGGTTCCGTGTTCAGCGGTGAAAAAGGAAGGCATCGAAGATATACTGGAAATGATCCTGCTGGTAGCGGAGATCGAAGATTTCAAAGCCAATCCAAACCGTCTGGCGCAGGGCACTGTAATCGAAGCCAAACTGGATAAAGGCAGAGGCCCTGTGGCAACCATTCTTGTGCAGAACGGCACATTGAATGTCGGTGACGCTATCATAGCAGGAAAAACATTCGGACGTGTAAGAGCTATGATCGATGCTAAAGGGAAAAGATGCAAAAAAGCTCCGCCATCCACTCCGGTAGAAGTGCAGGGGCTTAATGAAGTTCCGGAAGCAGGCGATATGTTCCGTGCTGTAAGTGATGAGCGTAAAGCCAGAAATATCGTTGACAAATTGATAAGTAAGAAAAAAGAAGCTATAGCCAAGACAAAAGTTAAGGTCAATCTGGAAGATTTGTTCAAGAATATTCAGGAAGGTCAGATCAAAGAACTGAATATTATTGTTAAAGCTGATGTTCACGGTTCAGTGGAGGCTATCAAGCAATCGCTGGCCAGACTGAATACCGGTGAGGTCAGAGTCAATCCGATCCACGGCGGTGTTGGCGCGATAACTGAAACTGATGTAATGCTGGCATCCGCATCCAATGCGATTATTATAGGTTTCAATGTCCGGCCTGATGCCAATGCCAGTAAGGCGGCAGAAGCGGAGCAGGTAGACATCCGACTTTACAGAGTAATCTATGATGCGATCGAAGATGTTAAACAGGCAATGTCCGGTTTGCTGGATCCTGATTATAAGGATGTTGTTATCGGACATGTGGAAGTCCGCAAGATATACAAGGTTTCCAAAGTCGGAACTATTGCCGGCTGTTATGTGCAGGACGGCAAGGTCACACGTGAAAGCAATATTCACGTGATCCGCGACAGCATTGTTATCCATCAGGGCAAGATAGATACTTTGAAACGTTTCAAGGATGATGCAAAGGAAGTTGTTCAGGGATACGAATGCGGTATTACTATTGAGAATTATAACGATATAAAGGAAGGCGATATTATTGAAGCCTTCATCGTGGAAGAGATCAAACGAAAACTTGATTGATGTATATTATGGATTATTGTCGGCTTCTGCTGCTGCAAAGAATTCATCAGCAGAGGCTGACATAATTAAAACTATAACAAACAGACAGGAGGTGCGGACAGCGTGGCTTACCGTACGGGAAGACTGGCGGAGACTATAAAAAAAGAGGTTTCCGATATTTTGCGTAATAACGTTAAGGATCCAAGAGTCGGATTCGTGACTATCACCGATGTTGAAGTTTCCGGAGACAAACGGCATGCCAAGGTCTATTTCAGCGTTATGGGAGATCAACAGGACCGCAAATCTACGCAAAAGGCATTAAGCAGTGCCAGCGGATTTATCCGCAATGAACTTGGCCAAAGGCTTACCCTGCGTTATACTCCTGAACTGGATTTTTATCTGGATGAATCATTGGACGAGGGAATCAAGATCCAGCAGCTGCTGCAGAAGGTGCACGAAAGTGATAAAGAACGGAGTAATATGGGATGAAAGAATTTTCAGAAATGAGGGAATTAATTAGTCAGGCGTCAACTGTAGCTTTGATCGGTCATATTCAGCCTGACGGGGACTGCATCGGAACAGTATTGGCGCTGCGCCGTCTGCTTCAGCAGCAGGGTAAGCAGGTTTTTATCCTAAGTGAAGATCCCATTCCCGAGCAGTTTGCATTTCTGGAAGGAGCTGATCAGTATATTATGGCAGCTGATATTGCCCCTGATGAAGAAAGTGATGAGCAAATAAGACAGAGAGCTGGGGTGCTTTACCGATCAATTTCTGCATGTGATTTGCTGATAACCGTCGATATTTCCGATCCCCGGCGGTTAGGAGATCATTTTCAATGGCTGCTGTCCGGGAAGCGGATAATTAATTTTGATCATCATCTTAGCAATACCAGATTCGGCAATCTGAATCTGGTATCTGATATATCTTCTACAGGAGAGCTGCTGCTGCATTATTTTGAATTTATCGGTATAAAGCCGGATCTAAAAACGGCTGAGTGCCTTTATACTTCTATTATGACCGATACGGGTAATTTCTGTTACAGCAATACAACTGCTTCGACGCACAGAGCTGCCGCTGATCTGATCGAGTGCGGTGTCGATGTGGCTTATATCAATCAGAATATTTATGAGCAGCAGCCTTTGGCTAATATTCATTTGCTTAGCCGGATTCTAAGTCATCTGCAATTATCTGAATGCGGAAGAGTAGCCTGGATATCAGTGTCACGGGAGGAATTAGCTGAAGAAGGAGCCAGCGATCAGAATATCAGCAGTTTTATCAATTATCCCCGCTCGATCGCCGGAGTGGAGATCGGTATATTTTTTAAGGAAAAGGATGACGGGGATATAAAAATCAGTTTCCGTTCCAAACATATAAATGTCAGCAATTTGGCTGCTCAATTCGGCGGCGGCGGTCATAAAAAGGCAGCAGGGTGTCAGGTTACGGGCAACTTAATTGATGTAATGAATGATGTGGTGGCGGCAGCAGTAAAAAAATGTGATAAT
>JAZPYJ010000102.1:0-7154 GCA_045544075.1 Thermoanaerobacteraceae bacterium | reverse complement strand
TCATATACTATCTCGTGCCCGTCCGTGCTGTCGTACTTCGGCAGATCGGTGAAGGTATGCTTCCATTCATTGTCCGCGTTCAGTTCTTTTTCTTCTGCCGCTTCGCTGTCAGCCAGCAGTTCAACTGTTACGCTGTCGGCTGCAGGTCCGACCCATTGCTTGATCACCGGGATATCTATAGTCTCTGTGTTGGTGTTTGTGATAGTCCAGCCGCTCTGATCACCGGTGATCTCGGTGGAATATCCGTCGATATCGAGTTCTTTAATCTCGTAGCTGATCTCAACGCCGTCTTTGTATTTTTCGAGATCGGTGAAGGTGTATTGCCAGCCGTTAGCCTCGTTCAGCTCTGCTTCAGCGATCTTTTCCTTGTCCGCCAGCAGCTCGACAGTCACGCTCTCTGCGGCAGGGCCGATCCATTGCTTGGTGACGGGAACGGATACCTTGCCGGTTATCGTGTTGGTGAAGGTGAAGCCTGTCTCCGCGTTGCCGCTCCGGCCCTGCTTATAGCCGGGCACATCGGCCTCCCGCACGTCATATACTATCTCGTGCCCGTCCGTGCTGTCGTACTTCGGCAGATCGGTGAAGGTATGCTTCCATTCATTGTCCGCGTTCAGTTCTTTTTCTTCTGCCGCTTCGCCGTCAGCCAGCAGTTCGACTGTTACGCTGTCGGCTGCAGGTCCGACCCATTGCTTTTCAACGGGGATAGAAATCTTAATGCGCTCGTTCTGTATATTCAGCGTATCTCCTGTGAGATCAAACTCCATCTGATTAGAAGGATATTCAGCCAGAACAAAGTACGTCGGTTCCGTGTTAAGCTCAAAGCCCATCGGCGCAGCAATCTCGACCAAACAATACGTTCTGCCTTCCCACAACGTCCAACCCAGACTATTCTGATTGCCGACGATCATAACGGTTCCGTCTGCTCCGGTAGTAAAGGTAACGTCACTGCCGTTTTTGTCCTGTACCGGAACCTGATTGCCCGTATCATCCAGATAGAACAATTGGAACATCGCGCCGGTCAAGGTGTCGGAAAGGTTTTCACCGTCTCTCTTTATAAGTGTTATGCTCGGGTTGCTTGCACTTCCTCCTCCGGAGGAAGTGATCGTTGTTGTTTCTTCTATTGTTTTCTCATACTGTCCGAATTTGATAGTGTTGGAATAGGTTACGTTTCCATTTCCCAAAACTCTTGCCCGGTAAGTTATCTCATAGGCCGTATTGTCCGGAACTTCCGTAAATATCAAAGTATTCGTTTGTTCATCGTGCTGTACGCCGATCGCTTCATTAGCCGGTGAGATCGATAAGGAATCCGGGATAAACCTCAGATTGGAAGAAAGCTCATCCATAATCGTCAGAATATCTGATGTCGGGTCAAGGTCTTCCGCGTATTGATTGATAAGCACTTTAAACTCAGCCACATACCCGTTATCCTCTGCCGGTCTTGTCAGAAGCTCCTTGTCAACATAGGGGAAATAAGTATAGTTGACAGCAGTGTCAGACTCCAGTTCTCCCCACACTGCAGTATTATTCAGATCCACTCCGGTCTGTGACAACGAAGCTTCTTCGTTTAAGGCATCGAGAGCTACCCGGTCTTTTACGATCAGCGCATACGATACCGTATATAATTTATAAAAATCTCCGTCTGCCTGCTTTGGAAAGCTTTGAACGGTAATATCCATCCCGTCTGCAGTATCTGTGACAGAAGCCGTTCCGCCTTCATTTGAAGGGTTATAATTATTGCCGCCCAGTATCTTAACGCCTTCCGCCTCATATAATCTCAGATACTCTGTATTAAAAGAGTCACTGATAACAATTCCATCTTCTGTCGGGCCGAATATTCGGAGCGTATAGCGAAAAACCGGATATGTGACGCCGTTGATCTCCGCGTCCGCACGTTCTGTATAGATCTTCTGAATGTCCGGCTTAATTGGTATTACATAGGCTGTCGCATTATCGGTTTTGTAGGAACCTGATCTGGCATTTGCAACATTTATATGAGCTGCCAGATTGTTATCATTATATCCATCATCGGATGCAAGCGTCAGCCAATCCTGATCCACGGAAGTTTTGTATCGAATAACGATCTCGCGCGGCTTCCCGTCCGCTGTCGGCAGAACTCCGCCCTGCGTTTGGCTGGCGTCCTGATAAAAAGTCACCGTACAGCTATTACCGGCAGAATTAAGTGCTGATGTCCACGATTCACCATCTAAAAGGCCGTCCACTGTCATGGATCCTTCAACATACCGATCAAGATACTTCTGCCCGTTATGGGTAATCTTCGGAAAATCATCAACTACCTTTAGGTCAGGCAATCCGCCTCCGGGAACCGTCACGGTTATCTTCCATTCCGATTCCGTTGATGTCGTGCCTGCGGCTTCCTTTTTTATTTCTAATCGGTCTTGTCCTACTCCTTCAAACTTGACGCTGCCTTCGTCGTACATAGAATAAACCTGCGCTCCGTTGCGAAGAGTAAGATTGCCAAAGGCACCGTTGGTATCGATAATCGTCTTGCAGGTGATCACATAGGATGCTTTGCCGTCAGTATCAGGTGTATGGTACACCCAGCCATAGGTTCCGTCGCTGTTGGTAAGAACCTCTTTCAGCTCGTCCCAGGATACGGCTCTGTTCTCCGCAGTCCCGTCCTCCATCGTCACAGAAATACTGATTCCTTCCCCGGTGAAATGCATGAACGGACGACTGCTCGAAGTGATCCAGTCACTGATATCGACGCCTCCCATAGGTATTTTATGATCGCCGTTAACAAATATCGTCCACGTTTGTTCGTACAAGCCTCCCCCAAGGTCAACCGGAGGCACTTTATCAGTCTTGTCTATCTTGTCAAACGTCACCTGCCCGGCAAAATCAGCACTGGCCTCTTTGCCTTCAGGAACCTGTTCACTTGTGACCCGCACTGTATTATTTGTCTGCGCAACGGTACCTTTGCCTGTTATTTTAGTATTATCTACAGCCGCACTGTAACTGAGGGTCAATACCTCACCGTTCGTCATCTGCGGGATCGTTACCCGATATCCGTTCTCAACCGCATTATAATCCGGCGTCACGGAGAGCGTTCCGTTTATATCGGATTTCACAATGACATCCTTATTAAAAATCAAGGCTGTGCCGGTAAGCCTGTCTTCGATAACGACATTTTCATTTATGCCTGTAGACGTTACCTGTACCGTATAGTGAGCGGTGTCGGAATCCATATCATACGCCACATTTTTAGTGATCGTCAGATCCGCGTTATCCTCAAAAACAAAATCCTTAACGATCGTCGGCGTAAAAACTATCTCACCGACTGTCTGATCGAACCCTGATGCAATGCTGATCTCGAATTTGGCATTGGCCGCTGCCTTTAAACGGTCATAGTTCGGGTCGTCCTGATTGAAGCGCACGCGAAGCTGCCCGTCCGCGACCTCGAAAGTGTTGTTGTTGACAATTGCCGTACCGTTTTCATCTTTGACCTCTATCGAAAAGGTCGTCTGGCTGAAATCACCAACTATCAGACCTTCCGGGAAATCGTATGTCAGAACAGCATCATCATCAAATTGAAGCCCTTCGTTTTCGCCGAATTTAAGCGTCATCTCGTATGAGCTGTTTGGATCAATGATATAGCTGCCGTTTTCATCTGTCTGCGCATCAATGACCACATCAGTCAGAAAATCCGAGAGATCTGTACTTACGGCAGATCTTGTCCCTCTTGTCCGGAACGGTTCTTCCTTATCTTCGCCAATGGCTGCTGTTTCGGTTTGAACAGTTTCTTCATTTGTAATGATCGGCTTTAACTGCTCAATTATTTCATATGCAGCAGTGTCTTCGGTCCGCGGGCTGTCTGTTTCCTGACTGTCTGATCCCTGCTCAGCCGCACCGGACTCTTCCGTCCCGTCCGATTCATTTTTATCCCCCGAAGCAGGTATGAAGTTTTCTTCGGCATTTTTTTCAATCAAACTTTCCCCGTCTGCATTTACGTCACTGCTCTGCACGACTGCTGCTTCTTCCGCCATCCTGTTATCATCGGCAGCAAAAACGATCGCCTGGTTTGCAAACATTGAAAATACCAGACACAAAACACAAAGCATCGAAAAAGTCTTTCTCAGTCTTTTTCTTTTCAGCATAGCATCATTCCCCTTTGTTTTTTGTTTTTGTTTTATTATTTTCTTATTTCTTTATTATCCGTGTAAGTGCTTAAGAATACGCAATCACACATGACCTTTTTATTATGTCCATCTTTCACAAACTGAAAACTAATATTTTTGATAAAAATATCGGTTATAAAAGAAATGTATATAGATAACAGCTGTATGCAGTTATTTCCAATTTATTAATATAGGATTCTTCATATTAATACGGTTATCTGATACTCAGTATAGAAGACGGCGGAATCGAATATTATTCTCCTAATAATGCTGCCCTGTACGCGGTGCGCTGGAAATCGGAATGCTGCAATGTTAATTATATCGATGAATTTTGATCAGACGGCAAAAAGAAACAGCGACCATGTTGAGATATCCATATGGTCGCTGTTTTTATGATTTTACATGAAAATTGCAGAGAGCACAAACGCACGAACTATTTGTTTTATAAGTCTGATGTTCTATACTGATTACGATAGAATGAGTGAAGTGAGGTGCGAAAATCCGGCAAAGCGCTTCCGCACCGTCTCCCGGGACTTGCGTCATTTTTTCCTTTTCTTATCTTACGTTGTCCGTCCGGTATCCTGATTTCCCCAGGATCATCGAAACGCCCAGCTGATACGCCGCCAGAGTCGCCCTGAACGTGTACTCGCGGGGATCGCGCATCTTTCGGACAGACTCGTGCATTGCGGTCCAGCGCTCGAAGATCACATCGTAAAAGGCGCTTTCCTTCAGTCTGTCGGTAAGTCCCAGCTGCCTCAGGTAAGGCTTGCATTCGCTCTCGGGGCCGTCCCTGATGATCCGATCGACATACGCGTCGTTCAGCGCCGCGAAGTCTTCATGCCATTTCGCGCCGAATACGATGCCCGCCTGCAGGCTGAGCGACATAATGACGTAATGGAACATCTGCGGGTCACTGTCGAATTCCATCCGGAAGAACGGATCTTTCAGGAATTCAAGTACTGTCTTTTCGCCGATGGGGATGAGCTCGGGGATAATGACGGGCCCGTTCTCCGACTGTCCCTCCTGAGCAGCCGTCCTGTGAAAGTCCTCTACGCATTGGTCATAGAAGCTGAGAACGGAGGGTGCTGTGTTTTCCCGGCTTCGGGCAGTCTGCATTTCGTTCCGGTCCGCTGCCGGCTCTTCTGTATTATCTGCGATCGGCGTTTTGATCGGTTCCGCGGAAGCACTGCTCTCCGATCTCTTCACGGTTCCCGGCCTTTTCGCGGCTCCCTGCCTCCCTTTTAATTTGTCCAGTATACTCATACGGCTGCTGCCCCTTTGTTCTGCCGCCGTCCGGCGTGCATAATTATTATATCATACATTTATAATATTTCATTACATATGATGCAACTATTCAGAAAATCTTCACTTGCAGTATTTTTCCGCTTCCGGACGGCATTAACAGATAAGAGAAAACATCCGTCGCCTTTTCCCTGCTCATCGCAAGCAAAAAAAGCACGGTCTTTGTGCCGTGCCTGCCTGCGCTTCAATGCCTGAAAGAGCACTTGTTCCACTGTTTATTCCACTGCTTATCCCACTGTTTATTCCGCCGTTTATTCCACTTCGAATACGTAGTCCTCGATCTCTATATCAAAGTTGTCGCTGTACGCTTCCAGCGTAAGCTCGAAGCCCTTTTCGGGATCCAGTCCTTTGAATCTGAGGATGCCTTCCTTGGAGGCGCCGTCCAGGACCTCGCCTATATCGTCGTCCGATCCGGCCTGATAGTTGCTTTCATGATCGAACTGTTTGCCCTCCTGCACGGCTTTCGCGTTGAACGTGTAGACGGACGCGGTGTCCCCGGAATCGTTCTTCACCGTCAGATATACCCTTGCTTCGCCCTTCGCGTACTCCGCTCTGTCCAGAGTTATGCTCAGGCCGTGCTGATCCTCGGTCTGTCCTATCTCCTTGGTGCTTTCCGCAGGCGCGTATATCTCATCATATCCGCCCGTCTCCACTGTATCGGCTTCGATGAGCGGAGCCGCCATTTCGCCGCCGAAAAGGTTCTCGTATTTGAACGTGCCCGCTATCTTGCCGTCCGCTTTAACGAAATCGTCCGCCTTGACCGATCCTGCAGTTTCCTTGTCCGCGTACACGACGAACTGCTGATCTGCGTTTTCGACGTCATGCCATACCTGCAGTACGACGCTGTCTCCGTCCATGTCGACGTTGAACACCTTGCCCGCCAGAGCTATATATTTGCCTTTGTACGCATCCCCGTTGCTCAGCGCGGCTTCGATCTCCGATTCTTCGACATAGACCTTCTCTGCGGGTTCGGTCGATCCGCCGCAGCCCGCAAGGAATAATATCATAGCCGCGAACAACGCCAGTATCACGGCCGTGCGTTTAGTCCCCGTATTCGTCATTTCATCTGTCCGATATCCTGTCATCTTTTGCTCCTCCCCTTTTTCTAACGTGTCTTTTTTTCAGCGCGTCTGTCATGCTGCTGACAGCTTCCGGTCTGTTTTTCGCAAACCACCCCTTTCTGTTTTTCGGAACGCCTTGCGGAGCGTCTTTCTGAACATTTTACGGCGAGCCTATCGAAGCATATTTCGGTTTTTCTTTAGGATCGGTCACCTTTGATGTCCTGTTGGTTATATTATACTATATTTTTATTGCGATTCTTTTGGAAATTCAGGACCCGGCGGCTTCTGTCGGTTTTGAGCGACAAAAGCAGAGGCGAACTCTAAAAACAAAAAACCGGTGACCGCCCGATTCAGCGATCACCGGAAAATCATGCTTTTGTTGTCTTTAGATTTCTGTCTTCAGATATCCTCGATAATTTTGCTTTTCATCATTTTAAACTCTTCTTCAGTTATCACTTCATCATCTAACATTTTTTTTGCTTCCCGAATCCTTTTTGCTGGTATCCACACATTTTCTGTTTCTTCGTTTTCATCTGTTTCTTCCATGTCCGGCTCTTCAGAAATATCTTTTATATCATCATCACTTATAGTATTGATCAACTCAGCATCAGCATCTATGATATTCATTACTTCCTCAACATCTTTATTATAATCG
>JAZPYJ010000101.1:0-13429 GCA_045544075.1 Thermoanaerobacteraceae bacterium | reverse complement strand
CTTAGCTGACTCACAGCTTTTCACGAACGATACATAATAAATTATGTGATTACCGTTACGATCTAAAGGAACTTGAACCGGAAGATCTGGCGGGATTCCTGCTGCGCAGAGAGTTTAAGGCCGTCAACGTCACGATCCCGTACAAGCAGGCCGTGATCCCTTATATCGATATCATGGATGACACCGCACAAAAGATCGGCGCTGTCAACACTATCGTCAATAAAAACGGTATGCTGTACGGTTATAACACGGATTTCTCCGGCATGCGCGCCCTCGCGGCACAATGCGGGATCGATATGGCAGGCAAAAAAACGGTGATCCTCGGCAGCGGCGGCACTTCACAAACGGCAAAAGCTGTGGCTGAAAGTTCAGGCGCACGGGAAGTGCTGCGTGTTTCCCGCGGCAATTCAGGCGATATAACTTATGATGAGCTGTATGAAGCACATACAGACGCGCAGATACTTATTAATACGACTCCCTGCGGAATGTATCCGGAACTTGACAGCAAGGCTGCTGATATCTCAAAACTGCCGCACCTTACCGGAGTTCTTGACGCGGTATATAACCCTCTGCGCACTCAGCTGGTGCTCGATGCCGCCGAAAGGGGGATAACTGCCGCGGGCGGACTGTATATGCTCGTTTCCCAGGCTGTTTTCGCAGCGGAAAAATTCACCGGAAGATCATTCAGCCAAAATGAAACAGGCAGAATATTCAGAGAGCTCGTCCGGGAAAAAGAAAACATTATTCTGACAGGCCTTCCGGACTGCAATATACTGACCGCCGGCAAAAAGCTGGCCGGACTCACCGGCCGGGAACTCATAGATACGGATCAGATCATCTGCAGCTATGCGGGCCGTGACAGATCTTCATCGTCAGAACAGATCAGCGAAGACTATTCAACAGCTCCGGAGACAAACGCCATCCATGAGCTCGCACCCGTCTCCGGAAAGATCATAATAATAAAAGACAGCGCCCTGCAGCATAAGGATATCGTCCGTGCTCTCAAACAAAACGGACGCATAATATTTATAAAAACCCCGCCCGCGTATATAAAGGATGCCGGCGGCTGTTCTCATCAACTCCGCACTGAAAAGCTTCGCAGCGGATACGTTGCTCAGTCTTCTCCGTACCGGAAAATATATGATCTTGAGATCACCGGCGACAGAGATCCTGATATAACTGCAGAAATGATCTATAAGG
Source organism: Thermoanaerobacteraceae bacterium (assembly GCA_045544075.1). Taxonomy (GTDB): domain Bacteria; phylum Bacillota; class JAZPYJ01; order JAZPYJ01; family JAZPYJ01; genus JAZPYJ01. The sequence continues at coordinate 12,229 of JAZPYJ010000101.1, read as the reverse complement.
AGATACTCGGTTGAAAATCAAAATCAAAGCCGGAACATGCAAAGGAACGATTTATGCACCTCCATCGAAAAGCGTGACTCACAGAGCATTGATCTGCGCCTATTTATCCCGCGGCAAATGCACCATAGACAACGTTGATTTTTCAGACGATATCAACGCTACTATTTCCGGGCTTTCGGCCCTCGGTGCCTCTGTCAGGCGCGGCGGCAGATCAGTAACCATAGCCCCGGGAGGAAACGCGGACGGTGATCTTTTCTGCGGTGAAAGCGGAAGCACGCTTCGTTTTCTCATTCCGCTCGCACTTGACGGGACGCCGCACACTCTGCGCGGGTCCAGACGATTGTTTTCACGTTCGCTTTCGGTATATGAAAAACTATTTGAGGAACGCGGAATAGACTTCTCAAAAACCGATAACAGCATTACTGTTTGCGGCAGACTAACCAGCGGCACCTATCGCGTGCGTGCTGATATTTCCAGTCAGTTCATAAGCGGTCTCGCCTTCGTTCTTCCCACACTGCACGGAAACAGCGTGATAGAGTTTGAGGGCAGAGCGGAAAGCGTTTCTTATCTTGATATCACCCGTTCGGTCCTGAAGGATTTCGGCGTTGATATCATAATTGACGACAAAAAGATATTGATCCCGGGCGATCAGCATTATAAAGCACCCGAAAGTTTCGTAATCGAAGGCGATTGGTCCAACGCCGCTTTCTTCCTGGCGCTGCACACTGAAGTTAAAGGACTTGATAACGATTCTGCCCAGGGAGACCGGATCGTCGCGGAGTATTTGTCTGAGATCTCAGCAGGATGTCCGACACTGGATGTATCCGATTGTCCCGATCTTGCGCCGATACTTATGGCAATGATGGCGGCAAACAGCGGCGGCGCGCTTACAGGTACCCGCAGGCTGCGGATCAAGGAAAGCGACCGCGGGACTGTGATGGCAGAAGAACTGGAGAAATTCGGTGTCAAAGCAATAGTAAAAGAAAACGATATACTTGTCGGTCACGGTCTGCACCGCCCTTCTGCAGTACTGAGCGGGCATAATGATCACCGGATAGTAATGTCTCTTGCAGTCCTCTGTACCCTGACCGGAGGATGTATAGAGGGCGCGCAGGCAATCAATAAAAGTTTTCCTGATTTTTTCGGAAAACTCAGCTCTCTTGGTATAGAAATCACGGAGGAAAATGATGAAGCTCAATAAAAATATGAATATCCTTATAGTCGGTCTTGGTCTTCTGGGCGGCAGCTACGCTATGGCGCTTAAAAGACAGGGCTTTCATATCAGCGCGATCACCCGTTCCCAGAGCTCGATAGACTACGCTCTGGAAAACGGCATAATAGATGAAGGATCTGTGCAGATCGAACCGGAGATCGTGGGAAATGCCGATGTTCTGGTCTTCGCATTGTATCCGCACGTTTTTACTCAATGGCTGCGTGATAATCAGGAGCTTATAAAATCAGGCGCAGTAATAACTGACGTTACCGGCGTAAAAAGCTGCATCGTTTATGAAATACAGGATTTTCTCAGAAAAGATGTTGAATTTATCGCAGCTCATCCTATGGCCGGAAAGGAAGTATACGGCGTTCAGAACGCCGATGACAGAATTTTTCACGATGCCAACTACATCGTCGTTCCTACCTCCAGAAATACCTCCGGAGCGATAGAACTCTGCCGCGATCTGGGCAAAACTCTCGGTTTCAAAGTCGTAAGTGAATTGTCCCCCGAAATGCACGATGAAATGATCGCCTATCTTTCCCAGCTGACCCACTGTATAGCTGTGTCGCTTATGTGCTGCAACGATTTCCGGGGACTGGAACATTATACCGGCGATTCATTCCGTGATCTTACCCGCATTGCCCGGATAAATGATGATATGTGGAGCGAGCTTTTCCTGCTCAATAAGGAAACGCTTCTGCGGGAGATGGATAAGTTCCGCCGCTCGTTCAATGAGCTGTATGATAAACTGCAGGCTGATGACCGTGAAGGCATGCGCGATATGATGCGCATATCTACCGAGCGCCGCGCGAGATTTAATAAGAAAGAGGGCTGATATTATGAATATGAACTTTTTACGCAAGCTGCCCATACCCAAAGACATCAAAGCGCAATATCCCGTTTCCGAGGAAATGGCCCGGAAAAAAGCGGAGCGTGATGAAGAACTTCGTCGTATTTTCATGGGCGAAAGCAGCCGCTTCCTGCTTGTCATAGGTCCCTGTTCTGCCGATAACCGTGAGGCAGTGCTCGATTACATCTCGCGTCTACGGCAGGTCCAGGATAAAGTCAGAGACAAAATAATAATCGTACCGCGTATATATACCAACAAACCGAGAACTACAGGCTCCGGCTATAAGGGAATGCTGCATCAACCTAACCCTGATGAAAATCCCGATATGCTGAAAGGCATAGTAGCCATACGCGATCTGCATCTGAGCGTGCTGCGCGACTACGGATTTTCCAGTGCAGATGAGATGCTGTATCCGGATAATCACCGATATCTTTCCGATCTTCTTTCATATGTTGCGGTAGGTGCCCGCTCAGTGGAAAATCAGCAGCACAGACTTACCGCCAGCGGTCTCGATATCCCGGTCGGTATGAAAAATCCCACCAGCGGCGATCTGACTGTTATGATGAACGCTGTATATGCGGCACAGCATAAACATATGTTCATTTACCGGGGATGGGAAGTCATCAGCGAAGGCAATCCGCTTACGCACGTGATCATGCGCGGATATACTGATTTCACGGGACAGTCTGTATCCAATTATCATTATGAGGACCTTATCCACCTGTACGATATGTATGCCAAAAGCGGGCTGAAAAACCCCGCTGCCGTTATCGACTGCAATCACGCCAACTCCGGCAAGCAGTATATCGAACAAATACGTATAGCGATGGATGTCGTACACAGCCGCAATTATAACCTCGATGTGCGTAATATGGTCAAAGGCCTGATGATAGAGAGTTATATCGAGGACGGAGCCCAGAAAATCGGCGAACATATCTACGGCAAATCGATCACCGATCCCTGCCTGGGCTGGGAAAAAACCGAAAGACTGATCTATAATATAGCCGATTCGCTTAAATAAGCAAATAGTGTGCAAATGCCTGCTTTTCTGCCGCACCGCATTTCATTTTAAAATGCGCTTTCAGTGAAAAAGCAGGCATATTTTTTTACCTTTCCCATTTATTGCTGCGATACTAATCATCGTCTGCCGCTATTCGTTTGATCGTTTCGATCCGCAGGCCTTCAGCTCATGTTCTTCTTTAATTTGATCCGCTCCTGTGCTTCAAGGATATACCGTCCGGTAGCGCTTTCGCTGCATCTGCTTATTTCCTCAGGTGTTCCGCAGGCTACTATCTGTCCGCCGTGTATTCCTCCTCCCGGACCCATGTCGATACAATAGTCAGCATTCCGGATCACATCCAGATCATGTTCGATCACGATAACTGTTGCTCCTTTATCTGTCAAAGAAGCAAATACTTTAAGAAGTGTCTGTACATCCAGCGGATGCAGTCCGATGGTCGGTTCATCAAAAACAAAAACAGATGCCTCCTGCCCTTTGCCCATTTCGCTGGCCAGTTTAAGGCGCTGTGCTTCACCGCCGGACAAAGTAGGTGTTTCCTCTCCCAGCGTCAGGTAGGACAGACCAAGATCTTTCAGCACCTGAAGCCTTCTTCTGACGACAGGGATATCTCCGCAGGCATCGATCGCTTCATCAACGCTCATATCCATCAACTCCGGAAGAGAATATTTCTTTTCTTTATTCACGGAAGTCCGCTTAATTAGATAGGCTTCTTTAGCGTAACGGGATCCCCGGCAGTCCGGGCAAGGAATGTCTACGTCAGGCAGAAACTGAACATCCAGACTTATCGATCCCGTGCCGTCACAAAGCGGACATCTCAAGCGTCCTGTATTATAAGAAAAATCGCCCGCCCTGCAGCCTTTCTTCTTTGCGTCTTCGGTTTTTGCGTAAGCCTTGCGCAGTTCATCATGGACATTTGCATAAGTAGCTACAGTAGAACGGATATTAATACCGATCGGCGTCGCGTCGATCAGCTTTATATGATCAATGTTGTCTGCCTCGATGACACGAACATGCTCCGGCAATTTCCCGTTCGATATCTTCGCTTCAAGCGCCGGGATCAGACTTTCCAGAATAAGCGTCGTTTTGCCGGAACCCGATACGCCGGTTATAACGCTCAGCCTGCCTTTAGGAATATCTGCCGTCAGCTGTTTGACAGTATGGATCTGAGATGTTTCCAGATGGATCCGTCCCAAAGAAAACATCTCTTCCTCAGAAATCTTCCTGCGCATGATCGTCTCTTTTGCTCCCGAAAGAAAACCGCCGATCCGTGACAGAGGATTTTTTTCTATCTCTTCAACCGTTCCCTGCGCAATAACTGTTCCTCCCTGTGCCCCTGCTCCCGGGCCAAGCTCGATGATCCAGTCCGCTTCCGCCAGAATATTTACATCATGATCGACCAGAATCACCGAATTCCCGTCTGCCAGCAAATCTTCCATCACGCCTGAAACTCCTTCGATGTTTGAAGGGTGCAGCCCTATAGTCGGCTCATCCAGTACATAAAGAACGCCTGTAGTTCTGTTGCGCACCGCACGGGCCAGCTGCATGCGCTGCCGCTCGCCTGTAGACAGTGTTGATGCTTCACGATCCAGTGTCAGATAAGAAAGGCCGAGATCCATAAGACGCTTTGCCGCGTCCAGAAATGATTCACATATGCTTTCCGCCATAGGCCGCATTTCCTGCGGCAAGGAGCCGGGTACTCCCTTCACCCATTCTATAAGGTCAGACAATGTCATGCGGCAAACTTCAGCGAGTGAAATACCTCTCAGCATCGGTGCTCGGGCTGCTTCTGAAAGTCTGGAACCGCCGCATTCCGGGCATGGTCTTACCTTCAGATATTTCTCCACGCGCTTCATTCCTTTTTCATCCTTCACATGAGACAGCGCATTCTCCACAGTATATACGGCATTGAAATAAGTGAAATCCATCTCTCCCACTGTATTGGTCTTTTCATTATGATAAAGCATATGATGCTTCTCAGCCGGACCATGAAAAACCAGATCCTTTTCACGTTCCGTCAGATCCCTGAACGGTATATCAGTCCTGATGCCAAGATGATCTCTGGCGATATCCTTCATCAGAGACCACATCAGCGTTTGCCAGGGAGCGACCGCTCCCTCTTCGATCGTAAGTGAATCGTCAGGCACCAGAGTCTTCTCGTCGACTATTCGCACTGTTCCGGTTCCGTCACAGTGTCTGCATGCACCGGTGCTGTTGAAAGACAGCTCTTCAGCGCCGGGAGCATAAAAATGAACGCCGCACTCAGGACAGATCAGTTTTTTTTCTGCTGCGACATTCAGAGTCGGCGGTATATAATGACCGTTCGGACATTTATGACTTGATAATCTTGAAAACATCAGGCGCAGACTGTTCAGCAGTTCCGTTCCCGTACCAAAAGTACTGCGTATACCCGGCACTCCCGGTCTCTGATGCAGCGCCAATGAAGCAGGAATATAAAGAACTTCATCTACAGAAGCCTTTGATGCCTGTGTCATCCTTCTTCTTGTGTATGTCGACAATGACTCAAGATACCTTCTTGAACCCTCAGCGTAAAGGACCCCGAGCGCCAGTGAAGATTTGCCGGAACCTGAAATCCCTGCTATCCCCACGATCTTATTAAGCGGAATATCCACATCAATATTTTTCAGATTATGTACTTTTGCCCCGCGGACATTTATATGCGTCGGTACTTTTCTGCTCATTTTTTTCTTTCTCATGATCGCCGGTATTTCTCCTCTGAACTATTTCAGGCTGCGCAGATATTTTTTTTGATCGTCTGTGATTCTATAACTTTCACATGCTTTTTGTATGGTTTTTTTATGTATCCAGTCTTCAAGTTTTTTCTTTTCGATATAAAAGATCGCCGCGTCCCATTGTTTGGCAAGCGCCGTCGCGAAAAACCAGGCGATCATCATGTTCACATAATAATCATCGCTTTTAACCTCGGAGACTATTTGCAGATATTCCGGTCTGAAATCATCATCAAGATAATGCTTCATCAGCATTCCCAAACCGAAGCGGCAGGTAAAAGAATGTTCTGATCCTGTCCAGATCATTATCTGCTTTATCAGTTCTCCTGTATGTTTCTTAAAAACTTTAGGCGACATTATATCACAAACCGCCCAGTTATCTACAAACGGCAGGAATCTGTCGACTGCTTCAACACATTCATCATAATCTTTCATTTCCGAGATCAATAATCCGTGCAGCATATTTTCATCGTAATATCCGTGCGGCAGAAGATCGAGATAAGCACGGCATCCCGGCTGTCTGCAAAACGATTTTGCAATTTTTCTTAATTCAGGCACGCGGACACCGATTATTCTTTCTGCTTCTGCTGTTGGTATTAGTTTTCTCTGAAAATCAGCATAGGATCTGTCCTGTAAGATAAATAAGCGTACAATGAGATATTTCGCAGCTAATCTATCCGGAGAAGCCGCTGCATTCGCCGGACTGGTCGAAGGAAGCCGGATATGCGGAATGTCATATTTTTTTTCATCATATTTTCTATAGCATTGTGCAGCTTTAGATCCTGCGGTAAACACAGCGTTAATGCTGCAATCGTTCAATATCGTGCTTAAATCATTGGGCGTTTCATTTTTGATGCTGGCGTCATCCGCTCCGCTGATCTCACAGGCAGACAGCACATCCCACATCGCGATATGATGCTGCAGCAGAAAATCCCTGCGTTCCTCATTCGTTTCGGGAACCTGTTCATCAAACACCTGCGCAAGGACCTTCCACATACGATTTTGCGGATGCCCGTAAAAGAATCTCCGCTCTCTCGATTTCGGCGAAGGAAAAGATCCCAGAATAAGTACCCGTGAATCTTTATCATATACAGGATCGATATTGTGCTTTATCATTGCTGTAACACTCCTTTCCCGCCGTAATATAAAACCGGCGGCGACAGAATAATGATCCTTCACCGCCGAAATCTATTCATGTTTCAATATTTTATACAATAATCGGTAAAGTTCGGCTGCTTCTTCTGCATTCAGATCCACACAGCCTGCCATTTTCCCGGGGATCTCCAGCGCCGCTTCTTTCAGCGCTTCTCCTTTTTCCGTAATTTCCGCGATCAAACAACGTTCATCCTCTGAAGTTCGTCTGCGGGTAATGAATCCTTTTTTTTCAAGACTTTTGAGCAATGGAGTCAGTGTTCCGGAATCAAGATGAAGTTTTTCACCTAAGCCCTTTAAACTGATGCTTTTATTCTCCCAAAGCACCATCAGCGCAATATACTGGGTATAGGTGATATCCATCGCCGAAAGATACGGATGATATCGTTTCACTACTTCACGTGATGCAGCATATAAAGGAAAGCAAAGCTGGTTGTCAAGTTTTAAAGCGTCATATTTGTTTACCATAAGACCCTCGCTGATCTGATTGTATTCAATTTAGTTTATCATGATTTATTTTAAAAATCAACCTTATACAGCAGCAACATTTTGCCGCATATAATTACGTCCTTCCAAAAAAAATCTTGTAATAGAAATATTTTTATGTTATACTTGCGAAGTGGTTAGCATAAACTAACTTAGCAGTCTGGTCAGTATCTTTCACCTATTCGCTGTACCTGGTTGTTTTAATGAAGCGTTAGGTTAGATATATCTTACTTTTGTATGACCCTGCTGTTGTTTTGTTTTTCCGTTTTTATATGTTTATACTGACTAATGTTTAATGATCGGAAGAAAGAACATGCTGGAGGAACTGTTCAAACAACAACTAAATACAGATAATCCCGATGCATCCGTTTCCTGCCGCATAATACAGGAGGGAGTGCATATATATTATTTTTCCTGCACGCACAGCATAATCTCCCAGGATACGTCTGATTCTCAGCCGCACTATGAAGCCGTTTTTTGTCAAAACGGTCATCTTCGGCTGGAACTGACTCAGGGACGGCGGGTAAATCTCAGTGAAAGAGAAATCCTGATCCTTGCAGATCAAAACGATATACAGGAGATCTTTGTAGCCAACAGATCCAGGGGAGTACTGCTGTCCGTCGATGCTCCTGTCGTTCTGCGCAAAGCAGAGGACTTAGTCAATATTTTTTGCGGATTAGCATTGAATATACGTAAACTGGTGGAAATAATCCAAGATAATTATGGCTGTGCTGTGATCCGCAACAGTTTGTGGAACGATGCAACCTTCGATGCTTTGGAAGATCTCCCTCAATCCGAAAAAGAAGACTACTGTCTGTTGAAGATCGTCGATCTGATTTTCCTGATATCACATAGCGAATTATCTGTATCTCCTCCTTTGACAGCAGAATATTTTGGCCGGCAGCAGTCTGATATCGCACGGCAGATCCACGATGATATGCTGGCCCATTTGGAACTGCCTCTGACCATCGCTCAGCTTGCCGATCGGCACCATATATCCCAGACGATGCTGAAAGATTGCTTCCGCAGCCAGTACGGTAAACCTATCCATACCTTCCTGAGGGAACAGAGAATGCGGCAGGCCGCTGAAATGCTCCGAACCACTTCCATGCAGATCATCGAAATAGCCGCCCGGGTCGGATATGACAGTGCCAGTCAGTTCGGACAGGCATTCAGAAGACAGTATCATTTATCTCCCTCTCAATATCGGAGAACTATAAATAAAAACGAAAAAAACAGTTAATTACCGGCTGATTTTGGTTCAAAAGCATCATAGTAAGATATTGCTAACCAAAGTGAAAGAAAACTAATTAAAGTGAAAGCATTTTAACTATTGTTAACGAATTTTAACCTTTTTTGTCCAAAACAGATTGTTTTTCGGCTAAAATCGATTGAAATAGGATAAAAATGAAGGTTATAATGTGTACATAAAGATCAAATATTTGCTCTTAAGCAACCGGAAAAAATAATACGAGGGGGTAGATACAATGAAACAGCACCGTTTTTGGGCTTGGGCAGCTGTAGCCTGCATGGTATTGACATTTGTGACCGGTTATAAAAGAAAATAGAGTCTGAATTTTAAAAAACAAATATACTTTGAGGAGGAATAAATATATGAATATCTATCAAAAAATCGCTTTATTTTGCGGAGGAGCATTATTCGGTTCTGCAGGGATTAAGATCCTCAGCAGCAAAGACGCCAAGTGCGTTTATACCCACGCTGCAGCAGCTGCTCTGCGCATGAAAAAATGTGCTATGAAAACCGTTAATGAAGTTCAGGAAAACGCGTCTGACATTCTCGCTGCTGCCGAAGATATCAACGCGGAACGCGCTGCTAAAGAAGATATCGTGGTAGAAGATGCTGCCGATGAAACCATCGTTGTTGGCAAAGAAGAAGCTTCAGAAGCTTAAAAATAATCTGGGCCGCGCAACGCGGTCCTATTTTTTTCGGAGGAGATTATGAAATTTCAAATCAAACACGAAAGCCGGGGCCGTATTCGAATCCGTTTATTTCAAAACAGCATGTCTCTGGAACAAGCGGATATTCTGGAAGCATGGCTGCTGAATCTGAATGCAGTATCTCAGGCCACAGTACATGAACGAACTTGTTGCGCCGTCATAAAATATACCGGAGACCGGGATTCACTCATAAATGATCTGAGTCATTTCAGCTGGCAGGATCCGTCTCTGAATGCTCTAACGGTTACTCCCGGCAGCCGCGAACTGAATCGGACATATGAAGAGCGCCTTGTCGGCAGGGTTTCCAGAAGATTCCTGCAGAGATTATTCCTGCCTATGCCGATCAGAATGGCTATTACAGTAGTTCGTTCTGTTCCATTTCTGCTGCGGGCGCTGCATTGTATCTTAAAAGGACAGCTGCAAGTGGAACTGCTTGACGGGATTTCTATCGGCGTTTCCATGCTTCGCGGCGACTTCCCGACTGCCGGATCTGTCATTTTCCTTCTGCAGCTGGGTGAACTGCTTGATGAATGGACACACAAGAAATCTGTCGATGATCTTGCCCGCAGCCTGTCTCTTAATATCGATAGGGTATGGCTGAAAACCGATGACGGAGAAGAACTGGTCGCTTTACCGCAAGTTCAGAATGGTGACAGGATCATCGTCCGCATGGGAGGCATGATCCCTCTGGACAGCATCGTTGAGGAGGGCGAGGCCATGGTCAATCAGGCTTCCCTCACCGGTGAATCTGTTCCTGTGGCCAAACGTCCTGGTACGGCAGTATATGCCGGCACTATCGTGGAGGAAGGTGAATGCGTCCTTCGCGTTGAACAGCAGGACGGCGGCAGCCGCTATGATAAAATAGTTGCAATGATCGAAGAATCTGAAAAATTAAAATCCAACGCAGAACATAAAGCATCCCGTCTTGCAGATAAGCTTGTGCCTTATACCCTGATCGGCAGTGCACTTACATATCTGCTGACCGGAAACGTTCTGCGCGCGACTTCTATTCTGATGGTAGACTTTTCCTGCGCTCTGAAACTGGCTATGCCGCTGGCGGTATTATCTGCTATGAGAGAAGCAAGTCAATATCACGCTACCGTAAAAGGCGGTAAGTATCTGGAAGCTATGGCAGAAGCAGACACTATCGTTTTCGATAAAACAGGCACTCTGACTCATGCTTGTCCGGTAGTGGAAAAAGTGATTCCTTTTGACGGCAACAATGAAAAAGAGATGCTTCGGATAGCTGCCTGTCTTGAGGAACATTTTCCTCATTCTATGGCGAATGCAGTAGTCCGTGCCGCCAAAGAGCGCAATCTTGCTCATGAAGAGATGCATTCTGATGTAGAATATATCGTCGCCCACGGAATCAGCAGCATGATCGAAGATAAACGCGTGATCATCGGCAGCGCGCACTTTGTCTTTGAAGATGAAGGATGCATCATCCCGCCGGATGAGATCGCCATGTTCGATTGCCTGCCGCCGCAATATTCTCATCTGTATATGGCTATCAGCGGAAGACTTTCCGCAGTCATTTGCATTTCTGATCCGTTGCGCCAGGAAGCAAGCGCTGTACTCAGCGCTCTGAGGCAGCTGGGCATCAAAAAGACCGTCATGCTCACCGGTGACAGCAAGCGCACCGCGGCTGCTATCGCTGCTCAGGTCGGTGTGGATGAATATTACGCTGAAGTTCTGCCTGAAGATAAAGCACGTTATGTAGAAGAAACACGAGCTGCCGGACATAAAGTCATCATGATCGGCGACGGGATCAATGATTCTCCTGCTTTATCTGCTGCTGACGTGGGGATCGCCATCAGCGACGGCGCTGCCATAGCCCGGGAGATCGCTGATATCACGATCGCTGCAGACGATCTGTTTGAACTGGTCAGCCTGCGTAAAATAGCTGTCAATCTCATGAAACGGATCCGTTCCAATTATCGGTTCGTCATCGGTTTCAACGGCAGCCTGATAGGGCTTGGCGCATTTGGGATCCTGCAGCCCGCTCAATCAGCCTTATTCCATAATCTTTCGACTTTGGGAGTGAGCGTCCATAGCATGACCAACCTGCTTGAAAAGCCGGAGGTCAAACTGCCGGAGGTCAAACTGCCGGATGTCAAACTGCTGGAATCAAAAGAAGTTCCGCTGATAGCGGAATAGAGTCATAATACTGCTTACGCTGAGATAACAGATATCATCAGCAAAAAAAACGATTTGATCAGATAAAAAAACGTGTCGGTTTTCATTATGTAATCCGCACGTTTTTTATTATAATTATCAGATTGAAACTTGTTTTCTGTCCTTGCGTTCCTGTTGAAATATGATATAATTTTGTTAAATCATTTTTTATAATAAGGAAGGGACAGATGCAAATGGCAAAGAAAATATCCGTCGTTAATTTTGCGCTTACTGAAAATCATAAAAAAAAGATCCTTGATACTGCTTCCCGTTATGGTTATACAGTTGATTTCTTTGCCGACAATGAGGAAGCTGTCCCTTATCTTGCAGACTCTGAGATCATATACGGATTCGGCAGAGAACTGGCGGAAGCTGCAAAAAATCTGAAATGGTTCTGCAGTTATTCGGCAGGCGTAGATATTTACTTATCATTGCCCGTTTTTCAGGAAAAATCTGCGATCCTTTCCAATTCTTCCGGCGCTTACGGAATTACGATGGCTGAACATACTGTCATGGTAACTCTGGAACTTCTGCGCCGTCAGATGGAATACCTGGAGATCGTAAGAGACAGGCAATGGGTGCGCACTCTTCCCATCCATTCTGTTCAGGACAGCAGAATAACC
>JAZPYJ010000100.1:0-5174 GCA_045544075.1 Thermoanaerobacteraceae bacterium | reverse complement strand
ATTCTGCCCTTTAATGTTTATTTCAGTTGTTTTTCCGTAAAGTCAGATCAGGATATAAACCATGACCGATCTTCTTCCCCAATTATAACATTCGGATTCACTTTCCATAAAGACATCAATGATATTTCCGTTGATAGCACCGCCTGTATCCAAAGCCTGTCCATAACCATAGCCTTCAATATAGAGATTTGAATACAGAGGAATAACGCCGGGATCTACGGCCACTGTTCCATACCCCGGTTCGGTTCCGCAGGCCGTTTTGTTGCCGGTATAGGTATAGGCTGTCGCTGTGCAGGTTAAGCAACTGGAATAGGCTGACCCGTTAATGGTCTGACCCGAGCTTTCCGATGAACTGCTTTCCTCACTGCTGCTATTGTCATTTTGCTCCGATTTGCTGCTGCCGCGGTTAGATTCCTGAACTTCAGCTTTTTTTATACCGACCAGAACAACCTCTTCCTGCGGTTCACTTACCACTTCTCTGCTTTTTTCTTTACGGCTGACTTCCTTGCCGTCCTCATATGTCACTTTATAAGTAACCTTATCCAAACCATTCTGTCCCTCAGTCTTTACCTGAGTATCTCCTTCATAAAGGCTCTTAGTCTCTTCTTCCGTTACAGAATAATCGGTTTCTTCTTCTTCAGTAACAGTTTTTGTCGTAACGCGAACGACCTTAACTTTATCGCCGTCTTTCAGCTTCTCATCCGCCGCTGGAGAAACTTTATCCTTTTCTCCCAACTCAACACCATGTTCAGTCAGAAGATCGGACACAGTGCTCTCTGCCGCCGTTCTCAGTTCTGTCGTCTTTTTATCAGCTGTCAGTGACACACCGATAGTCTTGGTCACTGTAACTGTCATGCCGTCAACCAGAACTTCTTCCAAACCAGGTTCCACAATATCAGTCTTTTCTACATCATATTGCACGAACTCCAGAAAATCTGCAACTGTTTCTACAGATCTGTCCTGTACCAGAACAGGTTCTCCTTCGTAATTAACAGTCACCTTGTACAGAGTCAGAGCGTTGGCAATTTCATCCGAGAAATATAACCCCGTACCGCCGAACAAAACGCAGAAAAATACGATCGCCAAAGTGATAACAGCACTTCTTTTACGATTAAAATCTTTATCTGCGTGTTTTGACTCATAACCTTTGTCTTTTCTTTTAATGATAATCAACTCCAATCATCCGCCGCTTTTAAAAAATTATTGATTTGTTCTGTATTTTTTTATTTTTCAACCATTGCTTCTGATTTATTTAAATTTTACATTAAAAAGCGTGAAAAGTCAAGAAAAAGCGAGCGGGAAGAAGATAATGAAACATATTTTGAAAAGTATATAGTATGTAAAATATGCTTTATATGCTTCGTTTTTCTCTGTTTTTCTTCATTTTTCATTTTAAGTCTTTTGGTTTTCGTTTTCAGAAAGCTGTCACATAACAAAAATCGTTTCCCGTGATTTTATAAGAAAATAACGCCGCAATAAATGCGGCTTTTTAATAATAATATATGTGAAATTTAAGTGAAAAGGGCCAATTCTACTGTAAATCAGCATATTTGGCCCTTTATCTGATCGTTGTAATAATATTCTGTACTAATGTATCCGAAATAACGCAGCCGCGTTTTCTGTCGTCTGTACCGCGACTTCAGAAAGTGTCATTTTCTTTAATTCAGCTAATTTTTCCGCCACCAGCCTGACATAAGCGCTTTCATTGCGTTTGCCGCGATTGGGATGAGGTGCCAGATAAGGGCAATCAGTCTCAATCAGCATCCTCTCCGGAGGAACATTGCGGGCAACTTCCGCTAATTTACGGGCATTGGTAAAAGTAACCGGTCCCGCAAATGAAATATAAAAGCCCAGATCAAGATATTTTTTTGCCATTTCCCAGCTGCCTGAATAACAGTGCATCACTCCGCCGGCATGACCTAATCCTTCTTCGATAACGATCCGCAGCAGATCCTGATGCGCGTCGCGATTGTGGATTATAACAGGCAGATCGCATTCCTTTGCCAAAAGCAGCTGCTGACGGAAGTATTCCTGCTGGACCGTTTGCGGATATGTGTTCCAGTGATAATCCAGCCCGATCTCTCCGATAGCCACGACTTTTTTCTGATCTGCAAGAGCTCGTATAGGTCTAAGACAACGTTCTATAACAGCGCTGTCTGTACAGGAAAGGATAAAGTCCTGCATCTCTGCTTCGCTTTTCCCGGCCAGAAATCTGCTTATTTCAGGAGCAGGCGTATCCGTCGGCAAACCCAATATATCTATACAGCCCAGGCCATCGGGATGAAGTCCCACTGCAGCATAAACAAATTCATACTCATCAGCCAGCTTGCAAACCAGCTCTGAAGAAGCCAGATCGCAGCCGATATTTATTACGCGGCCGACTCCCGCAGCCAAAGCCCTCTCGATCATTTGCTCACGATCAGCGTCAAATCCGGAATCGTACCAATGTGCATGACTGTCTGTCAGAAAAGCAGAAGGCATTTAACTCACCCTGCTTCCGGTCGGCAGATCTTTGACCAGTGTCAGAACTTCCAGATCACTGTTATCGTCAGATGAAGCCGCCAGTATCATGCCTTCTGACATTATCCCGCGAAGCTTCGCCGGCTTTAGATTTGCCACGACTATGACTTTCTGACCGATAATGTCTTCGGGCGTATATTGTTTGGCGATTCCCGAAACGACCGTCCGCGTACTGCCGCCAAGTTCCAACTGAAGCTTGAGCAGTTTATCCGCTTTCGGTACTTTTTCAGCCGCGATAACTTTAGCGACCCGCAGATCTATTTTGGCGAAATCATCGATAGTAATATAGTTTTCTTCGGCCTTTTGCGTCTGATCTTCTTTATTATCTTCAGAAGGATTTTCCTCCGCCTGCTGCGGAATATCCAGTGACTTGGGGTCGATACGCGGGAAAAGTATCTCACCTGTCTGCACTGTTACGCGATCAGGCATGCCGCCCCATTGCTGGATCGATTCCCATGTATATAATTCCGGCTGATAGGCAATGCCTATCTGCGGCCAGACCTTGGCCGGAAAACGTGTCATAAACGGAGATACCATTACCGTGATACAGCGAATGGTCTCCATCAGATTATACATTACCGTCTGCAAACGATCGGCTTTGGCAGGATCTTTAGCCAGTGACCACGGCATCGTTTCATCGATATATTTATTTGTACGGCTCACCAGTTTCCATATCTCGGCCAGTGCAGTTGATATTTCCAGCTTATCCATAGCTGTTTCCACTTCATGCGGAGTCTGCAGGACCATAGCCTTCAGATCCTCGTCCACCGCCTCGTTCACATCCGCTCTCTGCAGAGTTCCCCCGAAATATTTCTTGATCATATTGATGGAGCGATTGACAAGATTGCCGAGATCGTTGGCCAGGTCGGAATTGATACGATTGACAAGTATCTCTTCGGCATAATAACCATCAGATCCGAACGGAAGCTCCCGCAGCAGATAATAACGGATAGCATCAACGCCGTATTTATCGATCAGAACCAACGGATCAACAACGTTGCCCTTGGATTTCGACATCTTTCCGCCGTTCAGCAACAGCCAGCCGTGACCCATGACTTTTTGGGGCAGTTCAATACCGCAGGCCATCAGCATGATAGGCCAGATGACCGTATGGAACCGGACGATATCTTTTCCCACCAGATGAACGTCGCACGGCCAGTAGCGCCGGAACAAGCTGTCATCCTCTGAACCATAGCCCAGCGCGGATATATAATTGGTCAGGGCATCCACCCAGACATATACTACATGCTTGGGATCAAACGGCACCTTAATGCCCCAGCTGAAGGAGGTTCTGGAAACACAAAGATCTTCCAGTCCGCTTTTGATAAAACTGATCATTTCATTGCGGCGGGATGCCGGCTGAATAAAGTCAGGATTATCCTCTATATGTTTCAGCATCCGGTCGGCATATTTGGACATTTTGAAGAAATAGCTTTCCTCTTTGACCAGTTCCACCGGGCGGCCGCAGTCCGGACAGGTATGATCGTGCTCAGCTATCTGGTGCTCTGTCCAGAACGTTTCGCACGGAGTACAATACCATCCTTCATATTCCGCTTTATAAATATCATCCTGTTCATAAAGCCGGGTAAAGATATCCTGCACGACCTTTTCGTGCCGCGGTTCGGTCGTACGGATGAAATCATCATAACTGATATCCAGATGCTGCCACAGATTCTGGAAGCTGGCTACGATCTTATCAACAAACTCGATCGGAGTCTCACCCGCTTTTTTTGCGCGGCGTTCGATCTTCTGACCATGCTCATCTGATCCCGTCAGAAAACGGACATCATACCCGGTAAGACGTTTGAATCGGGCAAAAGCATCTGCCGCCACAGTTGTATAGGCATGTCCGATATGAAGATTATCACTCGGATAATAAATAGGAGTAGTTATATAGAATGTAGGTTTTTCAGACACTTAGGTCCCCCCTCGCCAGTATTCATATTACTATATTGATAGCATACTCAGTATAAGAAAAAAAGTCAAGTTTTTTCGATTTTGAAAAAACCTGTTGACAAGCTTGTATATACTGTGTATACTGTTTATGTACGAAGATAACAATAATCACCAATCGATCTTTATCCAGATGATTTTACAGGTTACTTCCCGAAATCCGATCAACGGAAAGCTTAGCTTTCAGAAAGGCAACCAGACCATGCAGATATTTATCAACAATAAAAACGGTATTCCGATCTATGATCAGATCTATACCCAGATCAAGGACCAGATCATCAGCGGGAAGCTGCAGGAAAACGAACCTCTGCCTTCCATGCGCAACCTGGCGCGCGACCTGCGCATCAGTGTCATAACCACCAAACGGGCCTACGAAGAGCTGGAAAAAGAAGGCTATATCTACACGATACCGGCCAAAGGGAGTTACATAGCTCCCAGAAATCTGGAGCTGCTCCGTGAAGAGAATCTTAAGAAGATCGAAGACTATATGCAAAAGATCTGGCAGCTCTCTTATTCATGTGATCTGACAGAAGAACAGCTTATGGAAATGTTTCATATTCTGAGAGAGGACTGATAGCCATGACAAACGCACTGGAACTTAAAAACGTATGCAAGCAGCGAGGCAGCTTTACTTTATCTGATATAGATCTCACTCTTCCCGGCGGCTGCATCATGGGACTGATCGGAGAAAACGGCGCCGG
>JAZPYJ010000099.1:0-10702 GCA_045544075.1 Thermoanaerobacteraceae bacterium | reverse complement strand
AGAACGACATGGCTACGATCCGACTTATATCCAGTGCGCTCAGGTCCTGCAATATCCTCATTATACAGCCCGGCTTTGCGCTGAACTGGCCAGACGTTTCAGTACCGGGCAGATCGATACCGTGATCGGACCTGCTATGGGCGGCATTCTGGTAGCTTACGAAACTGCCCGTGCACTTAATGTGCGCAGTATTTTCGCCGAACGCAAGGAGGGTATCATGCAGCTGCGTCGTGGATTTAAGCTGCAGCCCGGAGAGAAAGTTCTGGTGGTGGAAGATGTGATTACCACGGGCGGATCTGTACGTGAAGTGCTGGATATAGTCAGAAGCTGCGGAGCTGAACCCATAGGGATCGGGGTACTGGCTGATCGCAGCGGAGGTAAAGTTCAGTTTGATGTGCCTCATACTTCTCTGCTGCAGATGGAGGTAACTGCCTATCAGCCGGAAGCATGTCCTTTGTGTTCGGCAGGTCTGCCGATAGATAAACCGGGAAGCCGAACTGCCAAAATCTGAATCATTTTGAAAAAATCCTTAATATCGGTAAAATACTTAATTTTCAGCAATCATTCACCTGCTGTCGCTTGATTTGTTCAATGTTGATAAGTATACTTATTTAGGATATAAACAAACTGCCGGAGGAATGTCTGACAGCTGAATGAACACAGCTAACAAAGGGGGACTGAGGTTGAAAAAACTGATCGGTATTGTGACGATTCTTTTGCTTATGCTGGCAGGGTTTATGCTCTGCGGCTGCGGTGCTGAAACGATCGATGCTTCCGACTGTGTTGAACTGGGTGAATATAAAGGACTGGAATACGTTCCGCAGTCTGCCGAAGTCACCAATGATGATTATGAGACTGCTATAGATCAGCTGGTGGAAGCCAATCCTCAGATTACTGAAATAACTGATCAGAAGATAGCTGATGGTGATACAGTAAATATCGATTATATCGGTTATGTAAATGGTGAAGCGCTGGAACAGGCTACAGCAGTCGGTGTTGATCTTACCATTGGCTCAAACACATATATAGAAGGTTTTGAGAGTGGACTGATCGGCAAAAAACCGGGAGATAAAGTAGAACTCAACTTGTCTTTTCCAGATCCGTACACTGTAAATCCTGATCTCTCAGGACAGAAAGTGGATTTCGATGTTACGATCAATTTCATCAAAAAGACCAAAAACGCCAGCTACGATGATGAATTCGTCGAACGCATCAGCAGCGGCAAATATAAAACCACCGAAGAATATGACGAATATCTTTGGGATAAACTGAAAAAAGATAAAGCTGCAGCTGCTGAAAAAGCCAAAGCAGAAGAACTCTGGTCTCAGGTAATAAGCAACTGCTATATAAATAATTATCCTGATTCTCTGATCAATGATTATGTACAGAATGCACTTGATTAATACAAAAAAAGTGCATCAAACAGCGGTCAAACATTCAGTGAAGAGTATCTTAAAGATAATTACAATATTACCACCGATACTATCAATGATTGGGCTTACGAGGACATCGGCGAGCAGTTGATTGTGGAAGCGATTGCTTCCGCTGAAAATATCAGTATTAAAGATGATGAATATGCAGCGGAAGTAGAAGAATATCTGCAGAAGATGGGTTTTGAAACGGCTGAGGAATTTACTTCTGTTTATAATCAGACTTTTGAAGAATACTACGGACGTGATACCATTGAGTATTATCTGCTTTATGAAAAGGTAATTGATATGATAATGGATAATGCGGTCGCGGTGGAAGAAGATAAAAATGAAGAGAACAATAACCAAAACAACCAATAGAAAACCAGTATCCGATCCTCTGACTGATTTTAACAATGAATTTCGTGTGCGTATGCATCTTTATGAATCAGCTATGAAAGAAATAGTAACCAAGCTGGAAATTCTGGATGAAGAATTCAGCCTGCACTATTCACATAATCCGATCCATCATATCGATTCACGTCTGAAATCGGCCAGAAGTATAGCGGAAAAACTTGAGCGCCGCGATCAGGAACTGAGTATCGAATCAGCCTGCCGCAATCTTAATGATATTGCCGGTGTTCGTGTTATCTGTAATTATCTGGATGAT
Source organism: Thermoanaerobacteraceae bacterium (assembly GCA_045544075.1). Classification (GTDB taxonomy): domain Bacteria; phylum Bacillota; class JAZPYJ01; order JAZPYJ01; family JAZPYJ01; genus JAZPYJ01. The sequence continues at coordinate 8,623 of JAZPYJ010000099.1, read as the reverse complement.
GTGCGTTGGGTAAGCGAACTGCTTCTTCGTCAGGACGATATTCATCTGCTGGCCAGACGTAATTATATAGATTTTCCCAAACCGAACGGCTATCGCAGTTTGCATCTGATCGTAGAAGTACCGGTTTATCTGGCTGACCGTACCGAATACGTAAAGGCGGAAATTCAGATCAGAACGATCGCCATGGATTTCTGGGCGACACTGGAACATCATCTTCGTTATAAATCTGAAGGTGAGATGACCGAGGATCTGCGGCGGCGGCTGCGCAAATGTGCTGAATCCATTTTCATGGTTGATCATGAAATGCAGTCGATTTATAAAGAAATGCATGTTATTCAGCAGTTGGCGCATAAAGTCAGTGACGAAGACGAAGATTTTCAGGAAGATAGAGTTTTTTGATGATCACATCTATTTTTTCTATAGGCAGATTGGTCATGAAGTCGAACGTATTTTGAATGCTGCGTTGGGCTTTTTGAGCGATCTGCCTCATTTGTGAGTCGTATTCCAGCTCCAGATAGATTATAAGATCCATTCCCATTACTTCATTGATGACCTTCACATCAACTACATCATGTATATCACGGATAAACGAGAGGGTGATGCGGACTATATCTTCAACGGCGTGCGGAGAGATAGTCAGATTGCCGTGACGAGTATAGGTTGGCTGAGTCACTGATTGCTCGACCAATTGGTCAGCTTTATTGCCTTTGGACATGAAAAGATTGAGCGGCTGAGCGATAAAATCAGGCCATTTTTTTTCAACTTCCAGCGTTGGAGCAGGGATGACATGCTGTCCTAAGCTGTGTCTTACATACTGTGCTTTAGAGATCTCATCCCGGGATGCTATTTCATTGATGCTGATGATCCTTGAGGGCTTGGGAAGCTCCAGACGGCTGGCGATCAAACAGGTCATTTCCTCCGAGGTTCCCAGAATAAGCACCCGCTGAGGATTAAGCTGCTTAATGACAGCAATTGCTTCATCACGATGATGAGCTTCGGTGAAGATCGCGGTCTTGACCGCACCGAGCTTTGTATGCTGCTTTTTGGCAGACATACCGCCGACGATACTGGTACCTTTGATCAGCAGACCATCATCAATTATCAGATCGATATTTTGTTCAAAAGCGACCTTTTGCGCACGATGGCTTTTGCCGGTGCCGCTTTCACCTACCAAAGCTATGCATTCCATTCCGTTCACCTCCGCTGCTTATAAAATCAGTATACCCGAAAGCATAGTGCAGGTCAAAGTTTTTTTTGCCGCAGTGATTATTTTTTTCTAATTTGCTTTTTTCTATTGCTGATATATGTTATAATTAATTTGTTTATTTGCTTTATAACAAAAGAGGAGGCATATTTTATGAATTTATTGATCATGGGACCACCCGGTGCCGGAAAAGGAACTCAGGCGGAAATGCTGCTCAAGGAATTATCAATTCAGCATGTATCTACTGGTGATATGTTCCGTTCAGCTATCAAAGAGGGAACAGAAATGGGCCTTAAAGCGAAACAATACATGGATGAGGGCAAACTGGTGCCTGACGAGATAGTGGTCGGACTGGTCAAAGAGCGTATCGCTCAGCCTGACTGTGCGAAAGGATTCCTGCTGGATGGTTTTCCGCGCACATTGGATCAGGCAGCTGCTTTGGATGTTTGCCTGAGCGAGCTGGGCATTAAACTGGACGGTGTTATAAATATCAATGTGAAACGTGATGATCTGATGGATCGTCTCACGGGACGGCGTGTTTGCCGCGGCTGCGGCAACAGTTACCATGTTCTGTTTAAAAAACCTGCAGTGGAAGGCGTTTGCGATGCCTGCGGCGGGGAGCTTTATCAGCGATCTGATGATAATGAGGAAACAGTAGGCAACCGTCTGGATGTTTACGAAAAACAAACACAGCCGCTGATCGACTATTATAAAAAACAGAATCTGCTGCTGGATATCGATGGCGCTCAGGATATCAAGAAAGTATTTGCTGATGTACTGGCTGCCCTTGCCTAGAGGATGCTGTTGAGCTATTAAGTGTTAAATAAACCGGTTTGTGCAACATATGAAAAATGATGTCGGTCTCTGCGTCGGCCTGTTCGGCGTATGGACCGGCATTTTTTGTATAGAGGAGCGGAGTTTATCCGATAGGATTATTGAAATATTTATTGCGCAGGAAATAATCGCGTAAAAAAGCCCGGCTGATATTATTTACCTGCCAGTTGCTTGAGCTGTTTGATCTCGTCAGGGGTCAGACTGCGGTAATCACCGGGTTTCAGTCTCCTAAGCCGCAGAAAAGCAAAGCCGATGCGTTCCAGCTTGATCACGGGACAGCCGACAGCTTCGCACATTCGGCGCACCTGACGATTGCGGCCTTCGTGAATAATAATAGTAAGCCACACTCCTTTGGTGTCTTCCTTCATAGTAACTGTAGCCGGCTGAGTGGGCCCGTCTTCCAGCATTATTCCTTTGCGCAGCTGCCGAAGTGCCTGTGCTGTAGGACGGGCACTGACCTGTGCACGATAGATTTTATCGATCTCGCGGCTGGGATGCAGCAGGGCATTGGTAAGTGCACCATCGTTGGTCATAAGCAGCAGACCTTTAGTATCTATATCAAGACGGCCTACGGGATAAAGTCTGGTCGGGCAATCGGTGATAAGAGATGTTACTGTAGGGCGCCCCTGCGGGTCGCTGGCTGTGGAGACAACCCCCAAAGGCTTGTTAAGCAGGTAGTAGTAATATTTGGATACCGCAGTGATTTTGTGACCGTCCACCAGAACCTCGTCCGATCGGGAATGTACTTTGGTGCCTTGCTGAGTGACAACGATTCCGTTAACCTTTACGCGCCCGTCAGCGATCATTTGTTCGCAGGAACGACGTGAAGCAACTCCTGCCGCTGCCAGAAATTTCTGCAGTCGCTGCGGTTGATCGCTTTCTGTCTCTCTTTTTTGAGGAGAGTCGGATCTGTTGATGTGCAGATTTGAACGCCGATGTTCTTGTTTGCTGTTCATTATCATATGCCTCTAGGATAATAATCTTGAGTAAAATCATTGAAGGACAAATTTACGCACTGCCTCGATCACACCGTAGGAACGTTCGGCCGAAGCAACGTAATCCGCTATCTCTTTCAGGCGGGGAACCGCGTTGGCCACAGCTACGCCGCAGCCTGCCCATTCCGCCATCTCGATATCATTGGTATTGTCACCGCAGACCATTACTTCTGAATTATTGATATCAAGGTGATCTGCTAAACCTTGCAGAGTGTTTTTCTTGGAAACGCCTTTGGGCATCATTTCCAGCAGATAATCTTTAGAGCCTGCGATATAAAGCTCATTCCCGAATTCAGCAGCCAGTTCGGGCTGGATCAGGGCTATACGTTCACGGGGAGCATTGATCATCATCTTAGGGGAAGGCTCTAGAACGGCTTCGGTCAGATCACCAAGCTCGATGAAGTTTGTTGTCCTGGAGTCAGGATCGATGCGAAATTCCGGGCAATCCTTTTCAATTACTATCTGATGCCGGGAATTATACAATTGCAGATACAGTCCGTGCTCACGACAGAAAACGGCAACGCGGTGCATTAGTTCGGGTGAAAGCATTCGGGCAGCGATAATATTTCCTGAGGAGTCAGCGATCAGCGAGCCGTTATAACATATGATGGGGCAATCAGAGCTGATCTGCGCAGCATATATTCTGGCTGACGGGAAGATCCGTCCCGTTGCGATAACAGTCCGCACTCCCATCGATCCGGCCTCACGCAGCACATCGATAGCCTCGTCAGGTATGGTGCAGTCAGGCATCAGCAGAGTATCGTCAAGATCAAGAGCAATGAGTTTTATCATAATTGCGTCCTCTATAATTATTTCTTACAATATTTTATGCACAACAGATTAAGTATTATCAATGTGTTCTACCAAGGCAATACTTTGATGATCAGACCGACAGTTATTATAGCCATCATTAAGATAACAAGGGCATAATAAAGACGGAAATAGCTTTTGGTTTTGCGGTGATCGACCTTTCCTCTTTTGCTGATCGGATTGCTGATATCAAAGCAGTAGAGCGGCAGTGTGGAAAGGTACAGATTGTCCTGATCTTCAGGTGTTACAGGATCACCTTGAACATAAGGACTCCTTCCTTTGACTTTAAAAAATTCTTTTTTTATCATTTGTGTGAAAAAACCGATCGTCTTTATATCATCTTTACAATCTTTTGCTATCTTGTCGTTGGGTATTCTGTTCAGATAGAGCTGATAACGTTCTTTCTGCCATTCCTGCAGCATTTCAGTGGTGGGATGAATTGCTGCGATCTCAGCATCATTGCCGGCTTCTGTCAGCAATTGCTTCCGTTTTTGGTTTACTATATGTTTGAGTGCTGTGTTACACTGCAGTATATAATAGCAGCCCTTGGCATAAAGGGTATGACGGTCGAAAGCGTTGCTCCAGCGTTCGTTCAGCTTATAGGACAGGATAGAGATCAGGAGAAGGATAATACTGATAAAAAGATTAATATAATTATTTTGAATAGCGCCGATCGCTGCCAGACCGCCGATAACCAGCGCAGAAGTTCCTGCACAGTAGGTCAGCCTTTCATTTTCAACATGACGTGCATGTTCAAGGTTCTGTTCGTACAGTTCTGTTATAAATTCCGGGTTTTCACCGGCTTCGATAATTCGCGCAGGATCAGACCAGGGATAACTGTTTATCATGGTTTGATCAAACAGCCTTTTCTGATCTTCGGTAAATCTTTTCATGACATGTCTCACCAGCTGTCTTATGATATTTATTTTCATCTTATCATGTTTGCAGCAAGATATCAATATGAAAAATATTCTGAAATATAGGAACGATCAATAATCCGGAAGAACAGTTGACGCCGTGTCAGCAGTATGCTATAATTTAAATGCTGACATGGAGTCAGTGATAAATGATGATATCAAGTAAAAGCAGATAGGGGGCTGCCTGGATCAGGAGAATAATGATATGCCTAAGGATTTCAATGGATTGAAAAAGGAAAGATATAATGAGATTCTTACTGCCTGTGCCAGATTGTACGAGAGCATGAATTTCAAGGACATCACCATAAAAGAAATCAGTTTGCTTACGAGTATATCACGACCGTCCATCTACAATTATTTTGAGACTAAGGAAGAGATCTTTCTTGCGCTTTTTCAGCGGGAATACGAGATATGGGCGTCTGAACTAAAAGCGCTGCGGGGATCGAATGTCGGATCGATCGGAAAAGGACGGACCGGGGACTGGCTGGCGCGGGCCATTGCCGAAACAGTGGCTGCCCATCCGCGCATGCTTAAGCTGCTCTCGGTGAATATGTATGATATGGAGGAAAACAGCCGCCGGGAGAGACTGACCGAATTCAAACGAGCTTTCGGTACAGTGATGGAGCAGCTTCGGCTGACTGTCCGAAAGTTCAGGCCGGAGATGAGTGAAGAGCAACTGACAGAGTTTATTTTTGCTTTTTTCCCTTTTATGTTCGGGATATATCCTTACACAATGGTGACCGAAAAACAGCAGGCCGCAATGCTGGAGGCAGGAATAGAATATCAAAAAATTGACGTGTTTGACCTAACGTACAGGTTCCTCAAAAAATATTTACAAGGATCGGCAGGAGATCAGGTTTACAGTGATGGATACAGCGAATACAAATAAAGGAGGATAATATCATGGCTAAAACATTGGTGGCGTATTTCAGTGCGAGCGGCGTAACTGAAGGAGTAGCAAAAAAAATATCGGAGGCAGCAGGAGCAGATCTGTTTGAGATCAAACCGGCGGTTCCGTATACTAACGCTGATCTGAACTGGATGGACAGATCCAGCCGCAGCACCATGGAGATGAATGACAAAAGCAGTCGGGTCGAGATAGCCGAGACCCTGGATAATATGGAAGATTACGATACTGTTATGGTCGGTTATCCCGTTTGGTGGTATACTGCGCCCCACATTATCAACAGTTTTTTGGAAAGCTATGATCTTAGCGGCAAGACGATCATTCCTTTCTGCACGTCGGGCAGCAGCGGTATCGGCGACGCGCAGCAGTATCTGAAAGATTCCGCTAAAGGTGCGCATATAAAAGAAGGAAGACGATTCAAGGCTTCTGTCAGCAAAGATGAGATAGATAAATGGCTGAACCGTTAATGAATTTCATGTAATTATCTTTTTTGGGGGGACGAAGAATAATTATGAAGAAAGCAAAAGTTTATTTTACCGATTTCCGAACACAGTACATGGGAGAGAATCTTCCGGCCAAATTAGCCCGGCTGGCCAAAGAAGCAGGAATCGGCGATATTGATATGGATGGAAAATTTGTAGCCATTAAAATGCATTTCGGCGAGATGGGCAATATCAGTTATCTGCGTCCCAATTATGCCAGAGCAATAGTGGATCTTGTCAAGGAAATGGGAGGCAAACCTTTTCTGACCGACTGTAATACTATGTATCCGGGACAACGCAAAAATGCATTGGAGCATCTTGAATGCGCATGGCAGAACGGATTTACGCCGCTGACTGCAGGCTGTCCCGTGATCATCGCTGACGGTCTGAAAGGAACAGATGATATAGCAGTGCCGCTTACAGGTTGCGAATACACCAAAGAAGCTTTGATCGGACGGGCGGTGATGGACGCAGATGTTTTTATCAGCCTGAATCATTTCAAAGGGCATGAGCTTACGGGATTCGGAGGAGCTATCAAAAATATAGGAATGGGCTGCGGATCGAGGGCTGGCAAGACCGACCAGCACGCCAGCGGCAAACCGGTGATAGATCCCGAACTATGCCGCGGCTGCTGTCAATGCCTGAAGCAATGTGCCAATAACGGCCTGATATTTGATAAGGTCAGCGGCAATATGCAGGTCGATGAGAAGTCATGTGTCGGCTGCGGCCGCTGTCTGGGTGCATGTAATTTCGGTGCCATAGATTTTGCACAGGATCAGGCGATTTCTGTACTGAATGCTAAAATGGCCGAGTATACCAAGGCAGTAGTGGAAGGAAGAGAGTGCTTTCATCTTTCACTGATCGTAGACGTATCGCCGTATTGCGATTGCCACGTGGAAAACGATGCACCTATATTGCCGGATATAGGCATGTTCGCTTCTTTTGATCCCGTAGCGCTCGACCAGGCTTGCGCAGATGCCTGCCTTCAGGCTGAACCTCTGACTGATTCAGTTCTGGGCGATAATATGGCCAGGAAAGATTTTCACGATCATCACGATCATTTTAAGAATACAACTCCTGAATCGGAATGGGAGACACAGCTGATACATGGAGAAAAGATCGGTTTGGGGACCAGACAATATGAGCTTGTGAGGATGAAATGAAGCAAAATGTAAGATCATAATAATTGAACCGAATAATATAATTCATAAAGATATTTTAATAGGATAATAAGAATTTCCCGTCATCGAGAAAACTGATACGCTTTCCTGAGAAAAGACAGTGAACATTGATTGTCATCAGACAGCAGGCATATCAGCTGAAAGAGGGCGGGATTTTTTTGCCGCGGTGCTCATTTTATTTATATGTTGACAAATCATTAATAGAATGATATTCTATTAATAGATCGTTATTCTATATAAGGAGGTGCAGAATGAGGATAAAAAAAGATCCTCAGATCCGAAAAGATGTTTTTATAGATGCTGCGCAGTCACTGTTTTTTGCCAAAGGTTTCAAAAACACATCGATTAGAGATATTCTCGACCTGGTCGGTGATGATGCGTCTTCACCAAGCGTATTCTATTACTATTTTGACTCTAAGGAAGCTATTTATCAGGAAGTGATGAACAGGTATGCAGATACCTATCTGAGGGATATCACGCAGGCGGCGCATAGCGGAGAAGATAAAACAGTTTTGCTGCGCAAAGTTGTTAAGACATATGTCAGGTTTCTGACCGGATCAGGTCATTTTGCAGAAGATAATAAGACTTTGAGCAATATGTTGATTTATCTTGATATCAGGGAACGTGTTACTCAGCGTCTGATCCCGGTCTGGATCGAAATGATAAAAGAATGGCTTCCCGAAATCGAAGATCCTGCCTCAGCGGCTTCTTTTATCTGCGGCGGGATAAGCCAAATGACCCAGGGTTTTCAACTGTTGGATCCTGATGATAAATTAAGGACGGATGAGCTGGTGCGACAGATTTTTCACTACGCCTGCGCGGTGCTGCAGATCGATAAAAGCACTGAAGAAAATTTTTGGAATGGAATTATGGATGACGGTAAGAACGAGTGAAGAAAAAATAATTCATGTCTACCGCTGTAAATTATATAAGAGATCACAAAAAGACTAAGGAGGATTTTAAATGCCGGAATTGAGTACGATCGAAGACACCTTATTTGTCCCTATGCTGGGACGTATTTATGCCAGTGAGAATTATCCTTCCATTCTGCATGATGAAAAATCGCTGGCTATAAAACAGCAGCTGCCTAAAGATCTTAAAGGGCAGAACACTCAGTCGCAGTACACACTGCTGGCCAGTGCAGTTCGTTCGGCTAATATGGACCGTTATATCGGAGATTTTCTGCAGCGCAAGCCAAACGGAGTGATAGCACAGCTGGGCTGTGGCCTGGAAACAACTTTTTATCGCAATGATAACGGAAGAACTGTATGGTATGAGATCGATCTGCCAGCT
>JAZPYJ010000098.1:0-3558 GCA_045544075.1 Thermoanaerobacteraceae bacterium | reverse complement strand
CTTCTGTAGTTTCCACAGTTACGAAATTATTAGGAATAATAACGTCCTGAACGGCAACAAAAACATCTCCTAAAATTGCGTCACTGTCAACAACAACATCAACATAATCAGATTCTATTCCATCGAAATTTACGTCTACCGTCGTCTGATTCGTACCGTTGTCATTGGTATCAACGTGTACATCGCTGCCGGGAACGACAACAACTTCAGTATCAGCAAAAGCAACTCCAGCAAGGCACAGACAAAGTGCCAGGGTCAACAAAATAATAAGTGTCTTTTTAGTCAATTTTATATTTCCCTCCCTTCTGAAAAATTTGTATTCGGACTATCGAACTATGCTACTAAATTATCTGCCCTGTTCTCTTCTTTCAGCACCGCAAGAACCAGCAATCGTGTTTTATTTCTGTCGGTACAGGTAGATAATGTAACGATACGGTCTTTTTCAGTCAGATTATTAAGGGTTCCCAGATTGCAGTTATAAAAATCATACTGCCTTAGAGTCCTCAGATATGCTTTCCTGCCTGCAGCTGCAGAAAAATCATTGGTATTTAAAATATGTCTGTTATCTGCATCGCAGACAGCAAAAATGTTGTAATGCAGAACTTTTGTCTGGGTATAGATGATCAATTCCCGATGAGTACTGAAGAATTCTTCTTCTTTATATCGATAAAGAATGCCGAACATAGAATCATCTTTCATATTATGTCCGTAGATCACCGTATCAAAATCGGAAAAATCTTTTTTATTTGCATCCTCCGTGTAGATCGATCCCGGATATCCTTTGGACCCGTCCACCGCGTGATTAAGATAATATCTGTCATCATCGGCTCTTTGAACTACCGGATAGTCAACGCTTGTATCAGGAATGGTGATCCAAGCATATATATCAGGATTTATTTCCTGAAACTGGGCGAAATCGATCGGTGATGCCTCTGTCGGAGAAGCTGCCTGTCTTTTTAACTTCAATTGTTCATAAAATTCAGCAACCGCATTCTGATTATAATAATAATGAAAAATATATGCCCCGCAGAGAATCAGCCCTAATAACGAAACTATCAGGATCATTTTAACGATTTTAATATTTCTTCTGTATCCTGTTCTTGTTTCGCTCATATTGTTCCTCTGAATCAATTTCGCAAGTTTTTCATATTGCAATCATATTATCTTATTTATCCTGTTTTGTCAAGTGATAAACGCTAAAAAGCCTTGCTGCAGGCTGTTTTATAAATTTTTCTTCTATTATTTTTTTGCTTATTATCCACTGCTTGTGCTTTATTAAAAATTGTTGTTTATCTTTTGTGTATGCTTTTTTTTATTTTTCTTTGACACAAGATCTCTTTCCGCACAAAAAAAGGACTGTGATCATTCCGACAGATCATAGTCCTTTTCCTGCTGGTGCGCCCGAGAGGAATCGAACCTCCGGCACACGGTTTAGGAAACCGCTGCTCTATCCCCTGAGCTACGGACGCAAAAAATAATAGCTATCGATTATTTCCGCCGACAGCTAAAAAAATGGCGCGCCCTGCGAGACTCGAACTCACGGCCTTTTGATTCGTAGTCAAACACTCTATCCAACTGAGCTAAGGGCGCGCATGGCGGAGAGAAAGGGATTTGAACCCTTGATACAGATTTAAGTCCGTATAATCGCTTAGCAGGCGACCGCCTTCGACCACTCGGCCATCTCTCCATGTTTTTTTGTTGGCGGAAGGGGTGGGATTCGAACCCACGGAACCCGTAAGAGTTCAACGGTTTTCAAGACCGCCTCCTTAAACCGCTCGGACACCCCTCCCCGAAGTATGTTATCCTTTAAATGAACGAAGTTTATAATACCATAACGGCGGCTGATTGTCAAGTTTCAGCCGCCGTATTACTTGAAAATTTTTTACTTCCTTAACTGTTTTTAACCGATCTTTTCTTTGCCGCCCATATACGGACGCAAAACTTCCGGGATCACGACCGAACCGTCCGCCTGCTGATAATTTTCCAGAATAGCGGCAACAGTACGTCCGACCGCCAGGCCCGATCCGTTCAAAGTATGCACCAATTCCGGCTTGCCTTTATTCTCCCGTTTAAAGCGGATATTGGCCCGCCGCGCCTGATAATCTTCATAATTACTGCAGGAAGATATCTCTTTATAATCATTGTAGCTGGGCAGCCAGACCTCTATATCATAAGTTTTGGCTGAGCTGAATCCCAGATCTCCGCTGGACAGGATAACGACCCGGTAGGGAAGACCAAGCATCTGCAGCACTTCTTCCGCATCAGCGGTCAGAGATTCCAGTTCATTATAAGATTCTTCCGGCAGACAGAATTTGACCAGCTCGACTTTATTGAACTGATGCTGTCTTATCAGTCCCCGGGTATCACGTCCCGCTGCTCCCGCTTCTTCCCGGAAACAGGCGCTCAAAGCGGTGAATTTTACCGGCAGGATATTATAATCCACGATCTCGTCCCGAAAATAATTGGTCACCGGAACTTCCGCCGTAGGGATCAGAAAATACTCGTCCGCTTTGAACATATCATTTTCGAATTTAGGCAGCTGTCCCGTTCCCGTCATGCTGTCGCGGTTGACCAGATAGGGCGGCAGCAGTTCGGTATAGCCTTGTTTATCCGCATGCAGATCCATCATAAAGTTGAAGACCGCTCTTTCCAAACGCGCTCCTGCTCCTTTATAAAAAGTGAAGCGGGCACCTGATACCTTTGCTGCTCTTTCAAAATCCAGGATGTCATAGTTCGTGCCTATATCCCAATGTGCCAGCGGCTCAAAATCGAACTTTCTGGGTTCTCCCCAGCGTCTGATCTCCACGTTTTCGCTGTCGTCGGCACCGAACGGTACGTCTTTGTTGGGCAGATTGGGGATGGATAATAAGGTTGCCCTCAATTCCTCATCGACTTCCCGTACTTTGGCATCCAGATCCTTGATTATCTGTGAGACCGAGCGCATTTCCAGAACTTTTTCCTGAGCGTCCTGGCCGCTTTTCTTCAGCTTGCCGATCTCTTCAGAGACGCGGTTGCGTTTATTCTTCAGATCTTCGACTTTCACCAGTGTGGAACGGCGCATCTCATCCAATTGCAGGAACTTGTCCAGCGTAATCTTTTTTCCGCGTTTGGCAAGACCTTCTTTTACTTCATCGATGTTGTTGCGCACAAATTTCAAATCAAGCATTGCCTTCGACCTCTTTTATATATTAATTAAAGATTTGCATTGTTTACAGCCAGAACTCCGTCGATCGCTGCGATCTCATCGATAACTGCCTGCTCAACGCTGCCGTCGGTATTGATGATCATGATCGCTTCACCTGCTGTATTATGCCGTCCGACCTGCATGCTTGAGATATTTATTCCGTTATTGCCCAGCGCGCTGCCGACTTTGCCTACCAGATTAGGTCTGTCCACATGCGGGATTATCAGCATATCGCCGCAGGGGCGGACGTCTACGCTGAAATCGTTGACCGCGACTATGCGCATATCTTCCGCGCCGAATAAAGTTCCCGCCACGCTGACGATCCCGTTTCCGGAATGGGCTTTTACCGTAAGCAGGTTGTTATATGCGTTCTG
>JAZPYJ010000097.1:0-8216 GCA_045544075.1 Thermoanaerobacteraceae bacterium | reverse complement strand
GATCTCCGCCGGTCAATTCCATTTTCTGAATATCCAGCACTAATGACTCAGCATTCGGCAGGAACTCATGAAGAGGAGGATCCAGAAGACGAATAATAACATTTAAGCCGTCCATGGCTTTAAGGATCCCATAGAAGTCTTCCTGTTGGAATGGAAGCAATTTTGCCAAAGCAGCTTCACGCTGTTCAACATTTTCAGCCAGGATCATTTCCTGAACTCTCGGCAGTCTTTCCTGAGCCATAAACATATGCTCGGTCCTTACCAATCCGATTCCGTCTGCACCAAATTCGCGTGATTTTGCTGCATCTTCGGGAGTATCGGCATTAGCCATAACACCGAGTACTCTGATCTCATCAGCCCATTCAAGAATAATCTGGAAATGATCAGAGATGCCAGGATCTATCATCGGAACCTCACCCTTCATAACCTGACCGGTTCCGCCGTCAATCGTAACCACATCGTCAGCCTTGAGCACTAAATCGCCAATGCCTACAGTCTGATCCTTGTAATCGATACGCAGAGCCTCGCAGCCGCATACGCATGGTTTGCCCATGCCTCTGGCTACAACGGCAGCATGGGAGGTCATACCGCCGCGGCTGGTGAGGACGCCCTGAGCTTTAACTATTCCGTGAATATCATCAGGCGTTGTTTCAGTTCTTACCAATATTACTTTTTCGCCGTCATTTCCGCGTTTTTCCGCTTCATCTGCAGTAAATACGATCTTGCCGACAGCTGCACCCGGAGAGGCAGGAAGACCTTTGGCGATAGGATCAAGTTCAGCCGATGGATCAATACGGCTGTGAAGAAGCTGATCCAGTTGTTCCGGCTGTACTCTCATAATAGCTTCTTCTTTAGTAATCAGGCCTTCGTCTACCATTTCCACTGCAGCGCGTATTGCTGCACTGGCGGTTCTTTTGCCGCTGCGGCACTGCAGCATATATAATTTGCCGCGTTCGATAGTAAATTCGATATCCTGCATATCACGATAATGCTGTTCAAGGATCTCACAATTGCGCAGGAATTCTTCATAAATTTCCGGCATTTCTTCTTTCAGCTTGGTTATAGGCTGCGGAGTACGGATGCCGGCAACAACATCTTCACCCTGAGCATTTATCAGATATTCACCGTAGTTAGCTTTTTCACCGGTAGAAGGATTACGTGTAAAAGCAACGCCTGTACCGCAATCATTACCCATATTTCCGTAAACCATGGACTGAATATTAACTGCCGTGCCAAGATCATCCGGTATCTTGTTCAGCTTACGATAGACAATTGCACGGTCATTGTTCCAGGATGAGAACACGGCTTTGATCGCCATGAATAATTGCTCGATCGGTTCCTGCGGGAAAGCTTGTCCGACTTCTTTCTCGATGAGCTTTTTATATTCCGCGATCACTTTTTCCAGTGAAGCCGGTGTTAATTCATGGTCAAATTTGCATCCTTGTTCAGATTTCACAGCCTCAAGGATCTCTTCAAATTTATCATGATCCACGCCCTGTACAACTTCACCAAACATCTGAATGAAACGGCGATAGCAGTCAAAAGCAAATCTGTCATTACTTGTAGCTTTAGCTAAGCCTTTAACAGTCTCATCATTTAATCCCAAATTAAGGATGGTATCCATCATGCCAGGCATAGAAATCGCTGCACCCGAACGAACTGAGAACAACAACGGATTATCCACATCACCGAATTTTTTTTCTAATTCATTTTCCACGACTGCCAGATCAGCTTTTACCTGATCTTCAAGACCGGCCGGGAATTGTCCTGTCGCCGAATATTCGTTGCATGCCTCGGTAGTAATAGTCATTCCGGGGGGAACTCTCAAACCAATGTTCGTCATTTCAGCCAGATTGGCACCTTTACCGCCCAGCAATGCTTTCATACCGGCATTGCCCTCTTTAAATAAATAAACGAGTTTTTTGCTTGCCATGATTATCCTCCTTATGTAGTTAGATACATTGGATAAGTGTATTACACTTATATTTAATGTTTATTATATACCTTAGATAAAAAGTTGACAATTGATTTTTGAATATTTTCACATAATTATTTCGTTTTTTTATTGCAGGAGTGACAAATCAGCCACTTTTCTCATCAGTTCAACCACATTTTTCAACAAAGCCAGCCTGTTGTTTTTGATATTTTCATCTTTGTCCATGACCATAACATTATCAAAAAAATCATCTACAAAAGGCTGCAGCCGTGCACAGCTTTGCAGGAAACCGCAGAAATCTTTATCATTAATGAAACTCTCAGCCTGTTCATATGTCTTACAATATGCTGCAAACAATTTCTGTTCCTGCTCATTTTGCAGCAGCTGCGGCTTAATAGTATCAACTTCAGCTTTTTGCGCCAAATGATCAGCTCTTGTAAATACCTGTGTAAGCTTATCAAAGTCTTCCCCGCTGCGGAACTGAGAGAGCGCCTGTCCTTTCAAAAGCATATCATTGATATTAAATCCCGGCAGAGCCAGAACCGCATCGATCTCATCGTAGCGAAGTCCCTTCTCTGCAAAAGCTACCTTAAGACGTTGTTTGAAAAAGCTCTCGATCGATATCAGTACATCTGCAAGCGGAAGATCAAATCTGATCTGACTGCTGTAGATCTCATAAGCACGGGTGATCACTTCAGAAAGATCCAGATCAAAGCTGTTGGACATTATTATATTGGATATGCCAAGAGCCTGACGTCTCAATGCATATGGATCCTGACTTCCGGTCGGCTGTATGCCAATAGCAAAACATCCGACTATAGTATCGATCTTATCAGCGATACTCAGCAGACAGCCTTCCATGGTCTGCGGAAGTTCATCTTCTGCAAAACGCGGTAAATAATGTTCGAATACAGCTTCACATACTGCATTTTTTTCACCGCTGTTGCGGGCATAATAACGTCCCATTATACCCTGCAGTTCGGTGAACTCATAGACCATATTGGTCACTAAATCTGCTTTGCATAATTCCGCTGCCCGTTTAACATTATCCATTTCTTCACTTTTTGCCTGCAGCATTACCGCCAGATAAAGCGCCAAAGCAGAAATCCGTTCTGTTTTATCATAAACAGTCCCCAGTTTTTCCTGAAAAACTACGCTCTTAAGCTTGGGAACATAATCCGCCAGCGGCTGCTTGTTATCCTCCTGATAAAAGAACTGAGCGTCTTTCAATCTTGCAGTCAATACCCGCTCATTGCCATGTGCCACTGTTTCCAGGCCATAACTGTCACCATTGCGCACTGCAATGAATTTAGGCAGCAGTTCTCCGCTTTTGGTCAGCAAAGGAAAATAGCGTTGATGCTCACGCATAGGCGTAATGACTACGTCACGAGGCAATTCCAAAAAAGAAGGATCGATCTTGCCGACAAATGCGGTCGGGTATTCTACCAAATAGGTGATCTCCCTTAACAGATCAGCATCAGCATCAACCACGGCCTGATTTTCAGATGCGATCGCTTCTATCTGCTCTTCGATCATAGATTGTCTTTTTTCTGGATCAGCAATAACATAGTTCTCCTCCAGTTTGCTCACATATTCATCTGATGAAGAAAGCTCTATGCTTTGAGAGCCCAAAAAACGATGTCCTCTGGTCGTTCTTCCGGAATGCAGATCTTCCAGCTTGAAAGAAATAACTTCACTGCCATACAAGGCTGCCAGCCAATGGATCGGACGGGCAAATCGCATTTCATGATTTCCCCATCGCATAGGTTTAGGAAAATTTAAAGCACGGATCCATGCCGGACACAATTCTTCCAGCAATTCCGGTACAGCTTCGCCTTTTTCTTCAGTAACAGCGAAAACATACTCCGCTTTTCCAACCTGCCGTACAACAAAATCTTTGACATCGATACCCTGACTGCGGGCAAATCCCAATGCAGCCTTAGTTGGCTGGCCCTCATCATCATAAGCAGCCTTGAGAGCCGGTCCTTTAACTTCACGGGTCATTGCCTCCTGACGGTCAGCCAGACGGCTGATATACAAAGCCAGCCTGCGCGGTGTTCCGTAGGTTCTGATCTGATCATAGCCGATACGTTTTTCCGACAGATCAGCGGCAGCTATATCACGAAGCTGCTGCAGCGCCGGATCCATAAATCTGGCAGGGATTTCTTCTGTCCCTATTTCCAGTAAAAAATCTGCTGCCATATTATTCACCCTCCTTCAAAAGCGGCCATCCAAGTTCTTCGCGCTGTTTAACATAGTTTTCGGCACAAACTTTGGCCATATTCCTGACTCTGTTTATAAAGCTGGTCCTCTCGGTCACGCTTATTGCACTCCGGGCGTCCAGCAGATTAAATGTGTGTGAGCATTTCAGCACATAATCATATGCCGGCAGAACCAATCCGGTCTCTGCTACTGCATATGCTTCTTTCTCATACATATCAAAAAGGCTGAACAGCATCTCGGTATCGGCATACTCGAAATTGTATTTCGAATGCTCTATCTCACCCTGCAAATGTACATCGCCATAGGTAATGCCTTCTACCCAATCGATGTCATATACATTGTTTTTATTCTGGATAAACATTGCCAGACGTTCCAATCCGTATGTTATTTCAGCACAGACAGGTTTGCAGTCGATACCTCCGCATTGTTGGAAATATGTGAATTGGCTTACCTCCATACCGTCCAGCCACACTTCCCAGCCTAATCCCCAGGCACCGAGGGTCGGCGATTCCCAGTTATCCTCTACAAAACGAATATCATGCAATTTGTGATCAATGCCTAATGCCGCCAGACTGGCCAGATACAACTCCTGAGTGTCTTCAGGATTAGGCTTTAGAATTACCTGATATTGATAATAATGCTGCAGACGATTGGGATTTTCACCATAACGGCCGTCAGTCGGACGGCGTGAAGGCTCTACATATGCGACCCTCCACGGTTCTTTGCCCAGCGAACGTAAAAAAGTAGCTGGATTCATTGTTCCTGCACCTTTTTCCATATCGTAAGGCTGCTGAATGATGCATTTCTGATCTGACCAGAATTTATTCAGCGTAAGGATCATTTCCTGAAAATACACTTCGTTTCACTCCCAGTCTATAATATATTTGCTAAAAAATAATCCCGTTCCCGGCTAAACAGCCAGGGACGAGATTTGACCCGCGGTTCCACCCTGATTGGCCATAGCAAATCATTGAAAAACGATCGCTGAACAGCCCGCTTTCAACAGTATTCCTCACAGGGCATTTTAATATGCCGACAGGAACGCCATCATCGCCCGCAGCACACCGGTTCGCACCACTTCCGGCTCTCTGAGCTGACCGCAGACAATTACTATTTTCCTCTGATCAGAATTACTGAATCAATTAAAACAGATTTCCGGAGAAAAGTCAACCATAATCAGTTTATTTTCTTTCATAAATGCTTTGAAAACTCAAGGCAATTACAAAATCATCTTGACATAATTACCGAAATAGTTTAAATTAATTTAAGTAAGGGATCGTGGCGCAATATATCGTTCTGCCTTTAAACTGTAATCTCATCGTCCCCGGTCAACGTCAGGGACGTATTTTATTTTGTTATCGGTATATAAAAAGGAGCTAATTCTGTGAGCGAACCTATAATTAAAATTATTCATCTTAATAAGACATTTGGTGAAGGAGCCAATGCCGTAGACGCTTTAACAGATATTAACCTTGAGGTTCAGGAAGGCGAGATCTTCGGTATTATCGGTCTTTCCGGTGCCGGAAAATCTACGCTGGTCAGATGCCTTAATCTATTGGAACGCCCGACGACAGGATCGGTCATTGTAAACGGACAGGATATGACCAAGCTTACCAATAAACAGCTGCGTACTGCCCGTCAATCTATCAGCATGATCTTTCAGCATTTTAATCTGCTTATGCAGCGCACCGCTTTGGATAATATTTGTTTTCCTCTCGAGTTGATCGGTACAAAACGGGAGGACGCTGTTGCCCGGGCCCGTGAACTGTTGAAAATCGTTTCACTTGAAGATAAAGAAGATTCCTATCCTGCACAGCTTTCCGGCGGGCAAAAGCAGCGTGTTGCTATTGCCCGGGCTCTGGCTACCAATCCGAAAGTTCTGCTTTGCGATGAAGCTACTTCTGCTTTGGATCCCACTACCACCCTATCGATTCTGGAACTGCTTAAAGAATTGAACCAAAAGCTTGGAGTTACAGTCGTAGTTATCACTCACCAAATGAGTGTTATTGAAGAGATCTGTCACCAGGTTGCGATTTTGGACGGCGGCTCGGTAGCTGAACAGGGCAATGTTGCAGACATTTTTTCCAATCCTCAGACTGAGATAGGCCGCAAACTGGTTTATCCCAACGGTGTGCAGATCGAAAAAGTACCTTGTGCCAAAGTAATTCGTATAGCCTTTAACGGCGGATCATCTTATGAACCTCTGATCGCTTCTCTCGCTATCGACTGCGGTGTAAAAGTAAACATTCTGGGAGCAGATACCCGTAATATCGATGGCTGTGCTTACGGAACTATGCTACTGGGGCTTCCCGATGATGAGATGGAAGCAGTGAAAGCTATCCGTTACATTGAGGCCCAGCCTAATATCACTGTTGAGGAGGTGCCGGGCAAATGATCGAATCCTTATCTGCCTTTTGGGCTCAGTACGGTAATCTGCTTATTATCGGCACCCGAGATACTTTGGTAATGACCTTTGTTTCGACAATATTTGCATATCTGCTCGGTCTCCCGCTCGGCGTTTTGCTGAGTGTTACCGCACCGCACGGTATTTGGCCCAAACGGGTTCTTAATTCCGTCCTGGGATGGATAATCAATGTAGGCCGCTCATTGCCGTTTATCATTCTGATGATTGCTATAATGGACTTTACCAAGCTCATCGTCGGCACTAAAATCGGGGTGCGCGGTGCCATCGTTCCGCTGGTCGTTTCAGCTGCACCTTTTATCGCCCGCATGGTGGAAACATCTTTGGCCGAAGTCGATGCCGGTGTTGTAGAGGCAGCCCAGTCCATGGGTGCATCTATTCCTCAGATCGTAAAAAAAGTATATCTGCCGGAGGCCAAACCATCATTAATTCTCGGCGCATCTATTTCCATTATTACAATCCTCGCTTACACGGCTATTGCCGGCTGTGTAGGATCCGGAGGCCTTGGTGACCTGGCAATACGTTATGGCTATCAACGCAAGGTACCGTCTATGATGATCGCAACAGTTATCCTGATAATCATCCTGGTACAGATCATACAATCAGTTTTCAGCTGGCTGTCCGCCAAAACGGACAAGCGTCTGAGATAAATAAAATTCAAATGAGGGAGGAAAAGAAATGAATCAGAAAAAAGTATTAGCGCTCATCATTGCTTTGGTCATGGCCCTTACTCTTTGCGCCTGCGGTTCCAGCGACAGTCAGAGCAGTGCTCCGGCGGAAACTGTAACTCTGAAAGTTGCAGCATCCCCGACCCCGCACGCTGAAATGCTGGCTCAGGTCAAAGATGTACTGGCTGAACAGGGTATCGACCTTGTAGTTACCGAATACGGTGACTATGTCGTACCGAATACCGCCGTTGAAGAAGGCGACGAAGATGTTAACTTCTTCCAGCACACTCCGTATTTAGAGCAGTTTAACGCTGAAAACGGAACTCATCTTGTTGCTGTTGCTCCTATTCACTACGAACCGATGGGAATCTACGCCGGCATCACCAAATCTCTCGATGAGATTCCGGACGGTGCTGTTATCGCTGTTCCTAATGATGCTACCAACGAAGCACGTGCACTTCAGCTGCTTGCTGCTCAGGGTATTATCGAAATTGACGCCGCTGCCGGGCTGAATGCTACTCAAAACGATATAACATCTAATCCGAAAAACATTGAGATCAAGGAAATGGAAGCTGCTATGCTGCCGGAAGTTATAGAAGAAGTAAATCTCTCGGTTATCAATTCCAACTTTGCTCTCCAGGCCGGACTGAATCCTGCCAAAGATGCACTTGCTTCTGAAGACGCTGATTCTGAAGCGGCTAAAACCTTCGCTAACGTTCTTGTAGTTAAAGAAGGAAACGAGAACAACGAAGCCGTTCTTGCTTTGGTAAAAGCCATGCAGTCCGATGCTGTTCGTGATTTCATCAATGAAACTTACAGCGGATCAGTTGTTCCGATGTTTTAATATCCAATAGCTTTGGGATCAACAAAACTGCTATAAAACAAAAACAATCGGCATGGTTTGACAGATCATTTCAAACCATGCCGATTATCTTATTTATACGATTTATTATTGGCTTGAGCATTA
>JAZPYJ010000096.1:0-4989 GCA_045544075.1 Thermoanaerobacteraceae bacterium | reverse complement strand
CACGGCCTGTCCATCATCTTCAGCTGCACGGTGCCGCCCAATCCGACCGAGCTTCTCTCCACGCAGAAGATGAAGCATATGATCTCCTCGGCCAGGAACGCGTTCGATTACGTCATCCTGGACTGCCCGCCGCTGGGCATGGTCGTCGACGCCGCTATCGTCGCGCCGCTGTGCGACGGAGCCATGATCGTGGTCGAGTCCGGCGAGGTCAAATACCGTCTGGTGCAGGACGTCGCGGCTCAGCTGAAGACCTCGGGCTGCCCGATCCTCGGCGTGATCCTGAACAAGGTCGACCGCCGCAAGGGCAGCGGCTACTACAACAAGTACTACGGCAAGAAGTACAAGGGGTATTACGAGTATTAGCGGTGAAGCGGCCGGTCAGTTCGCGGCGGCCGCGGCGAAACAGAACACAACAGAACCTGATAGCATCAAAAAAAGAGGCCGTGCCGCAAGAGCATGGCCTCTTTTCAGCGGTTCGCGGTGTTTTTTCCTGAAAAGATGTTTATGACGTATATGACGATGGCTATTTAGAAAAAATTCTAAATAGCCATTGACAAAGACGCGCATCATAGGGTATAATCTATTTAGAAATATTTCTAAATATCTCGGTCGGCGGGGGGATCGGACATGGCATTTGCCGAAACATTCAAAGCGTTATCAGATCCGGTGAGGCGGCAGATACTCGAACTGCTGAAGAAAGGGCCGCTTTCAGCCGGGGATATCGGCTCTCACTTCGATATGACGGGCGCGACGATATCCTATCATCTGAAGATCCTCAGGCAGGCAGACCTTATTTTCGAAAGCAGGGAGAAGAACTTCATCTACTATCAGCTCAACACTTCCGTTCTGGAGGAAGTAATGCTCTGGATATCATCACTTAAAGGAGGCGATGCGGATGTTTAAGGAGAATAAAAGGACTGTGATCATAACGAGCATAGTAACGCTCCTGCCGGTCCTTATCGGCATTATCCTGTGGGATCAGCTGCCGGACACGATGGCGACGCATTTCGATACTGACAATGTCGCGAACGGATTCAGCAGCAAGGCAGTTGCTGTGTTCGGACTGCCTGTCGTGTGCCTGCTGATCCACTGGTTCGCCGTATTTGTCACGACCCACGATCCGAAGAAGCAGAATATAAACCGGAAAATGTTCAGGATCATCCTGTGGATCGTTCCGGTCGTTTCCCTGTTCGCGGCCGCGACGATGTATCCTTACAATCTGGGATATGAGGTGGATATTTCATTTGCGGCCGGACTGATGGTCGGATTGGTGCTGATAATTATCGGCAATTATCTGCCCAAGGCAAGGCAGAACTACACGGTAGGCATCAGGCTCCCCTGGACGCTGGCCGATGAAACGAACTGGAACAAAACGCATCGCCTGGGCGGATATATCTGGACAGGCGGCGGGATCATCACGATACTGCTGACGCTGACCGGAACGATGACGGCGGAGGTGCTGATCGCTATCGCCGCGCTGATCGTGATAGTGCCGTTCGTTTATTCCTGGCTGCTCCATAAAAGGGCCGCCTGACGGGCCGGTATGAGCGGCCTTTGAAATAGGAATGCTTTTTTATTAAAAGTATGATATGATCGGACAAAAAAGGAGGATGAACGTGATGAAAAAACTTCTTGCGCTTTTGTTTGCGGGGGTCATGGTATGCTCACTGGCGGCCTGTGGTCAGAACAAAGTTGAAGAAACGCATGAGTCGGGCGGCTGGAGCATAGCGGGATCACCCGTCGTTACCAATGAGGTGAAAAGCCTGCTGGAACAGGCGACGGAGGGAATGCTGGGCGCTGAGTACGATCCGGTCGCTTACATCGGCAGTCAGACAGTCTCAGGGACCAATCATGCCGTGCTCTGCAGGATCACGCCTGTCGTTCCGGACGCGGAGGCAGCTTATTCTGTCGTGATCATCTATGAGGATCTGCAGGGCAAAGCGGAGATCGCGGAGATCCTGGATTCAGAAGCTAAAGCTCCTGCCGTACCGGAAGGAGGCATTACCGGCGGCTGGACCGAGACGGAATCACCCGTCGTGACCGAAGAGGCGAAAGCAACGCTGGAAAAGGCAGCCGGAAACCTGGACGGAGCCGAATATACCCCTGTCGCGCTGCTGGCGACGCAGGTGGTTTCCGGGATGAACTATTCCATCCTTTGCGAGATAACGGCGGTATCTCCGGAAGCCGGACCGCACTATTCCGTGGTTATCGTCTATGAAGATACGGAAGGGAACGCGAAGATCACGGAAACTTATGATTTTGCGGCGGACGAGTAAGATCGGACGGAGCAAAAAGATGGAGAAAATGCCTGCCTGCATAACTGCCCGCAGCATGCGATCCGTCTGCCGAAAGAGGCAGGGACCACGCAGTTCCGCAACGAGCATGTGACAGTCGCGGACATCATCAAGTCAAACGAATAACGGCAGAAGGAGGACGACACAGTGAACAAGATGGAGCTGATCAGAACAGGCATGGAGATAAAGAAAAAACCGGAAGGAGTGCAGGAAAATGAGTAGAAGAGTCATAGCGGTAAATGCAGGACCGCGCATGGGATGGAATACAGAGACGCTCATAACAGAAGCGTCTAAAGGGGCGGAATCCGCAGGTGCCTCTGTCGAGAGGTTTGACCTGTTCCGTCTTGAAAAATATACGGGCTGTATTTCCTGCTTTGGATGTAAAAAAGAAAAGTTCAAAGGACATTGTATCTGCAGAGATGGACTCACACCGGTTTTGGATGCTATAAGAGATGCGGACGGCCTTATCATCGGATCTCCGAATTATCTCAGTGAGATGACGGCTTCCTTCAGAGCGTTATATGAGAGGCTGATTTTCCAGAACCTCACCTACAGTATGGATCCGATGTGCTGTAATGAACACATGATACCTGTTCTTCTGATCATGACCAGCAACGCGCCGGATAACGGGTATCAGGGACTGCTTCGGAATTATCAGAAGACGCTCAGCACATTTGTGGGACCTGCGGAGGTTTTTGTCAGCGGTGATACGCAGCAGCTGAAGGATTACAGCAAGACAGACTGGCCATGGTATTTTAATGCCGAAGCCAAATACAAAAGGCACGAGACCGTATTCCCGGAGGAATGCAGAAAAGCATTTATACTTGGAGCGGAACTGTTCCGGTAATTTGTGACAGAGACGGCCCTGCCTGTCTGAGTCTGATCATTGAATTTCTTGCTGCAGCAAGAAATGACGGGACCGATGAAATGCCGGATATTATAGATTTTTTTATTCTGCTTACGATGACAAATCGCAATTTGTAGAGATACCGCTATGAAAGGAAGTTAACCGTATTTTTATTTGCGGAAGCCACAGAAGATATGAAGAGAAAAAGAATCCTATATCTCACTGACCTGAGTTATCAGGCAAAAGGGAGAATATACAGCGAAGAAGACATTTATATAACAGACAGACTTAAAGAAAACTTTGATGTCGTGCTGTGCCACCCTGTATGTGCTGAAGCTTTTGAAGACACGGCAGACCTTATTGTTTTCAGAAACACGGGCAGTGTTATCGGCTATAAGGATACATACAATTCATTTGTAAAGCGTGTAAAAGAAAAAGGACTCAAAACATTTAATACCTTTACTGGTAAAGCGGATATGCAGGGCAAGCAATACCTGCTTGATTTAACGCAGAAAAACTATCCCGTAATTCCGACAGTTGATTCTGAGGACTGCCTTGATATACTGCCTGAAACAGAGCGATATGTAATAAAGCCGAAAGACGGGGCGGATTCCATCGGGCTTGAATTTGTAACAAGAGAAGAGCTTGCGCATCGCAGACTGACCGGAGGCAGATTTCTCTTTCAGCCGGAAATAGATTTTGATTACGAGGTCTCCTTCTATTTTATCAACGATAAGTTTGAATATGCACTTTACGCACCCGATAAGACTAAGAGATGGAAATTAAAACAATATAATTGCTCTGAAGAAGATATATCTTTCGCAAAGATGTTTATTGACTGGAACACGATCGATAAAGGTATTCAGAGAGTAGACGCCTGCAGAGCAAAGGACGGCAGACTCCTCCTGGTGGAGCTTGAAGACCTGAATCCATATCTCTCGCTGCTTGAGGTTGACGATAAAACAAGAGATATCTTTATGGCGGATTTTATCAGCGAGATCAGTAATATATAGAACGGTCAGCCCTGTAAATTCCTGCCTCACTCATGAATCCGTAAAGATACAGGCAAAGGCGCTCTGGCTGCTCGGTGAAATGGGACACGTATATCCTCAGTCCGTGCAGGATGCAGTTCCTGTGCTTCTGCACGATACAGATGACAAGGTAAGGATGGAAGCGCCGGAGATCTTCCGGATTCTCGGCAAACGCAGGTCGGAATTCGTCAGGCCCTATCTGGAGCAGCTGCGGCAGATATCGGAAACCGAATAATTACTTGGGGGCGTATGCGCAACGGCTATCCGGAAGGCAAAATCAAAAAAGAAGATCGCTCTTATTATTCTTTTAAGTCTCATCCTTTTGATGATCATCGGATGGTGGGCATTCTGCGTAAAAATATACAATGATAATTTTAATATAAGCGCAGACAGTTATGAACCTCTGATGCTTCGTGCCGGGGACTTCGACGGGCTGGAATGTGTTGAGTATTCCTTCCCGTCTGACAGAGGACAAATGCTTGCAGGTTATCTGTACAGCTCAGGAGATGATCAGCACGGAATAGTGATCATTGCTCACGGATTTGGCGGCGGCGGACATAATTCTTATATGGATTGTGCCGATTATTTTGCCCGTAACGGATATTATGTTTTTGCTTATGATGCAACCGCAATGGATAAGAGCGATGGCGACGGTCTGGGCGGAGTTCCGCAGGGCGTGACGGATCTTGAACACGCGATTTCTTTTGTTGAATCCAATAACGATATCCCTGATCTTCCAATCGTCCTCTTCGGACACAGCTGGGGAGGATATTGGGTAAGTGCCGTTTTGGCTTACCATCCGGAGATCAGAGCGGTT
>JAZPYJ010000095.1:0-10560 GCA_045544075.1 Thermoanaerobacteraceae bacterium | reverse complement strand
GATCTGCCGGAGATAGTTCAGGAGGTCCTCCTGATATGAGCAGCAGCGATTCCGGCAGCACAGAAGAAGTGGGTACGCCTGATGCCGGAACGACGCAATCTGCCAGCAGTTCCACGAACTCTGCAAATTACTCCTCATTCGATGAAATGCTTGCTGCATATAAGGCTGATATCGAAGAAGTAGAAGCAGGAGATGAATACGGCAAAAATATCGTTGAACTCTATGACCCGACGAATTATATCGGTCAGGAAGGCACGAACGACCCGACATGGACACGCATATTGATGGGCGCTTCTGAAGGAGATATCTCTATGTTCAACTCTCTGAATCTTCAGATCGCCTGGTTAAGTGCGGGTACTGATGCCGAGATAGAATGGCAATGGAACGGAGGACATGTTCCTTCAGAGATATTCGGTGATTCACTGCCCCTGTACGTTGATATGATGTACGGAGAGCATGTTGACGGTGCTAAGGAAATCACAAAAGCCGAACCGAGCGGACAGACTGAAAACGGCACCGAGACCGAAGCAAGCGGAACGGATATCTCCGGCTGGGTAAGCTATGACAGCGAAGCCGGAGCCAGCTTCTCACTTGCCGATGCTGCTGCTTACCGCACTGCCGGTGCCAGCAAATCAATTCCGGGATTCGATGTAATCGATTACGGACAGGAAGATTATGTGTTCGGAAGTTCTGAAGCGGACGCACGACATTGGGACAGATATGTTCTGGATGTTTTTGAGACCAATCAGGATGTTCTGGCGGATCTGTTCGAATGATCAGATAAAATTAAGCAGATCAAAACTCCTCGCTGCGACAAAAGACAGCGGGGAGTTTTTTATTCTGACGGTAAAATGATCTGTTTTCCAAACATTTGTGCAGAGTACGAACGTATTCATTTATTCCGCCGGTTCGGTTTTCGGCGCGGGAGATCTTTTTGAGAGATTTCGGACGAAGAGCAGGCTGAACATGCGGGTCTTATTTTTACATTGATTTTAATCATCGAAGGGTTTATACTTGTTTTATGGATAATAAAAATGATCACGGAATAACAGAAGATTTGCTTAAAGCCGGAAAGTTTATGCAGGATAAGGGCCTGACCATCGAAACATGGGGAAATATAAGCGTTCGTGATCCCCGGACAGGCCTGATCTATATAACGCCGTCCGGTATGGCTTACGACACACTGGAACCGGAAGATGTTGTCATATTATATGATGACGGCAGCATCTGTCAGGGAAAGCGACGGCCGAGCATAGAGAAAATGATGCATATTCTCATATATCAGGCAAGAAACGACGTAGATGCGATTTTGCATACGCATCCGCTGGAATCAACAGTATTCGGTGTGCTTCGGCAGGAGATTCCGGTCGTGACGGACGAGATGGCTCAGGCGATCGGAGGCGTGGTCAAAGTAGCTGATTATGCATTGCCTGGCTCGATCGAACTTGCGGAAAACGCGGTCCGTGCGATCGGGAATGTTCAGGCTTGCCTGCTGGCAAATCATGGTACTGTCTGTGTCGGAAAAGATCTGAAAGAATGTTTTAAAGTCGCGTCTGTTCTGGAAACATCTGCTTCAATTTACAGGATGGCACTCAGCATAGGGAAACCGATCGGAATAGATCCGGAGAGTATAAAATGGATGAGAGATTTTGCGCTGAATCATTATGGGCAGAAATGAGGACGGGCGGATGAAAGATACGGAAAAGGCAGTACAGTTGTCAGCAGACGGAACAAAGGTCAGGATACTGGATCAGACACAGCTGCCCAACAGACAGATATGGATCGAACTGGACGATGAGAAAGAATGCTGGAAGGCCATCAACCTGCTGCAGGTCAGAGGAGCGCCTGCAATCGGAGTGTTTGCCGGATATTCACTGGCAGTGCTTGCCGGTAAGAATATCAGTATGGAAAAAGAAGAGTTTTTGTCGGAACTCAGAAGACAGGCCGGATATCTGAAAAGTTCCAGACCGACTGCAGTCAACCTTTCCTGGGCTGTGAAGAGAATGATCAGAGCGGCAGAGGCTAATCGGGAGAAAAATGTGTCCGAACTGGCGGAGATCCTGATGAAAGAAGCACGGGACATCGATGAAGAAAATACGGAGATGACCAGAAAGATAGCTGAATACGGGCTTACGCTCGTTAAAGACGGCGAAGGAATATTGACCCACTGTAATGCAGGTGCTTTGGCATGTCTTGGATACGGCAGTGCGACAGCACCGATCTTTCTGGGCGAAGAGAAGGGAATTCATTTTCGTGTGTATTGTGATGAGACGAGACCTCTTCTTCAGGGAGCAAGACTGACATCCTACGAACTGCAGAAAGCAGGCATCGATACAACGCTGATCTGCGACAACATGGCGTCGTTCGTCATGAAACAGGGATTGATCCAGGCTGTATTCGTGGGATGTGACAGGATCGCGGCGAATGGTGACTTTGCTAATAAGATCGGCACCTCCGGTGTAGCGATCCTGGCAAAGTATTACGGGATCCCTTTCTATACGCTGGGACCGTCATCTACCATCGATTTTGATGCGGCGACAGGAGAGGATATCCGTATTGAAGAAAGAGATCCGGCTGAGATAAGGGAAATGTGGTATCGTGAACCGATGGCTCTGCCGGAGGTAAAATGCTGCAATCCGTCCTTCGATATTACCGATCATGATCTTTTGACAGGGATCGTAACAGAACAGGGGATCATATATCCGCCGTTTGAAGAAAATCTTAAGAAATTATTTGACAAATGATTTTGCAGATGAGCATGTGCTGAGCATTATTGCTTACTGCGGATTGATAACAAAGATAAAAACGCAACGCACGTCCTGCTGCGGGATGTGCCAGAGCCGGTAGGTAGCCCGGCCGTCCTGTCTTAATGACAGGGTAAGTAACCTGCCCCTCCCGGGTTGTCCGTTCTTTGTTCATAACACCAAAGAGGAGGGATAGTTATGGACGAAACCAGCGGGAAACTGACTGTATTTTTTGAAGGACCTTTCTGGGTAGGAGTTTTTGAACATGTTTATGACGGTAAGGTATCGGTGTGCAAGGTCACATTCGGTTCTGAACCGAAAGATCATGAAGTATGGGAATTCGTCCTTAAGCATTACAGCGATCTCAGGTTTGGTCCGGCTGTTGAGACCGAATCGAAACGAACTGTGCACAACTCCAAGCGCAGACAGCGTGAGGCCGGGAAACAGGTGAAAGATCACGGCCCGGGGACAAAGTCACAGCGGCTGCTGGCGATGCAGCGTGAGGAAATAAAAACTGAACGCAAAAGTCTGCGCAGGGAACAGAAGGAAGCAGAAAAACAGAAAAGATTCGATTTAAAACAGCAGAAACGAAAAGAGAAGCACAAAGGCCATTGAGAGTGCTGCTCCTGCAGACATCCGGCTCGCGTGTATCGTGAGCCGGTATGTTTTGCGGAAGAAAATCTGAAATAAAGGAAAGATGCGATATGCAATATATAAGAGTTACCAGAGAAAACATCGATCAGGAGCATATCTGCTGCGCGATTTCCGGCAATAAAGATGTTCAGGTCACGTCCAAGAAAGAATGGATGAAAAAATGTTTTGATGACGGACTTGTTTTTCTGAAAAGCACGGAGAGAGGAAAATGCTTTATAGAATATATTCCCGCAGAAAATGCCTGGATACCTGTTGTCGCTGAAAACTATATGTATATCGATTGCCTGTGGGTATCAGGATCATTCAAAGGGCATGGATATTCAAATGATCTGCTGAACGAATGCATAAGAGATTCCAAAGAGCAGGGGAGGTCGGGACTGTGCGTTCTTTCCTCTGCAAAAAAGAAACCGTTTTTATCAGATCCCAAATACTTGCTGCATAAAGGATTTAAGGTGGCTGAAACATCTGACGCCGGCATCGATCTGATGTACCTGCCTTTTGATGACAAGGCCGCCGTTCCGCATTTTACTCAGGCAGCAAGGCATCCGCATATTGATGATCAGGGCTATGTTCTATATTACACTAACCAGTGCCCTTTCAATGGCAAGTATGTTCCGATCGTTGAACAGACTGCGAGAAAAAACGGCATTCCGTTCAGGGCGATCCGTCTTGAGACCAAGGAACAGGCTCAGGCCGCGCCGAGCCCGTGTACGACTTACGCTATGTTTTATAACGGAGATTTTCTGACCAATGAACAATTAAATGATAAAAAGTTTTTAAAGATGATAAAGACAGGCAGATAACAGATCGCGCTCATTGTTGATCAAAGGGAGGGCATTTGGCTGAAATCGAAAGGAGAATGCGCAATGAAAGTCTTACTTTTAAATGGAAGCAGAAGGGCGAACGGCTGTACGTTCACCGCGCTGTCCGAGGTTGCCGGAGCGCTGAATGAAGCGGGTATAGAAACGGAGATCCTTCACGTCGGGAAAGATGCTGTCAACGGCAATATAAATGCTGCAGTCAGCGAAGTGCATGAAAAAATGAAGGAATCAGACGGCCTGGTAGTGGGTTCACCTGTTTATTTCGCAGGGGCAAGCGGTGAGATCACGGCAGTCCTTGACAGATTGTTTTCGGTCGCTGAAGCTGATCTGCGGCTTAAGCCGGCAGCGGCGATAGCTTCTGCCAGACGTGCCGGAACGTCAGCGACGCTGGATTCTTTAAATAAATATTTCACTTATGCCGAGATGCCTGTTGTTTCCTCCCGTTACTGGAATATGGTACATGGTTCTTCAGCGGAGGACGTAAAGTCGGATGAGGAAGGTGTGCAGATCATGCGCGTGCTGGGCAGAAATATGGCCTGGCTGCTGAAATGTATAGAAGCAGGCAAAAAGGCAGGTATTGAACAGCCGGCTGCCGTCCGCAAAGTTTTCACCAATTTTGTGAGATAAAGATCTTTATAATTGTAAGGAGGAAAACAGATGGGCCTGATGGATCTTTTTAAAACGCCTGATATAAATGAGGGCATTGCTGAATGGAAAAAAACACAAGACGCTGTGCTGATCGATGTGCGTTCGGCGGAAGAGTATCGTGAGGGCCATATCCCCGGCAGCATAAGTGTTCCGGTTCAGGATCTGGGCAAGGCCGGGCTTGTTGTTCCGGACGAAGATACTCCTGTTTTCACGTATTGTCTTAGCGGAGCCAGAAGTTCACGGGCTGCGGAAGAGCTGAAGAGGCGGGGTTATTCATCAGTAAAAAACATAGGCGGGATCAATAAATACGCCGGAAAGATCGAGAGGTAGCGCGATGAAAGTTATAATAATCGGCGGCGTGGCAGGCGGAGCTTCCGCTGCCGCGAGACTGCGCAGACTGGATGAAAACGCGCAGATCATTATTCTGGAGCGATCGGGTTTTATTTCCTACGCGAACTGCGGTTTGCCTTACTATGTGGGCGGCGTGATCGAAGAACAGGATAAATTGACCCTGCAGACGCCGGAAAGATTCTGGACACGTTTTCGTATCGAGGTCCGGGTACGCAATGAGGCAACAGCTATCGATACAGCGGGGAAAACTATTACTGTCCGCAAGCTGGACAGCGGGGAAGAATATACTGAGAGCTATGATAAGCTGATCCTTTCACCGGGAGCAAGACCTACTATACCTCAGATGTCCGGTGTAGATCTCGAGGGAGTGTTCTCTTTGCGGACGGTTGAGGATACACTGCGGATCCGTAAATATGTTGAAGAAAAAAGGCCGAAATCCGCTGTGATCGCCGGAGGAGGGTATATCGGCATCGAAATGGCGGAAAATCTTTGTGAGCTTGGGCTTCAGGTAACTATAGCCCAGCGGCCTTCACAGCTTTTAACTCCGCTGGACAGTGACATGGCTTCGCTGGTTCATGCGAAACTGCGCAGCAAGGGAGTCGCGCTGAGATTCGGCAGTTCCGTTGTCGGTTTTGAGACGGACGGAGCAGGAATAAAAACTCTTTTGAAAGATGACTGCCCGCTTGAATCGGATATGGTCATTTTATCGATTGGCGTAACGCCTGATACGATTCTGGCAAAAAATGCCGGTCTGAAGCTCGGTATCAAAGACAGCATCGCAGTCAACGATAAAATGGAAACATCGGCGCCGGACGTTTATGCCGTCGGAGACGCAGTTCAGGTGAAGCATTTTGTTACGAGTCAGGACGCGCTGATTTCTCTGGCCGGGCCCGCTAATAAACAGGGACGCATTGCTGCAGACAATATCTGCGGCAAAGAGAGTCGGTTCAGCGGTTCCATGGGCTCATCGGTGATCAAGCTTTTTGATATGACAGTCGCTATGACCGGCATCAATGAGAAAACGGCGAATAAAGCCGGCACAGAAATTGAGAAGATCGTTCTTTCCCCTGCGTCACATGCTTCATATTATCCGGGAGCCAGATCTATGGTGATGAAGGTAATTTGCGAAAAGGGGACCCAAAAGCTGATAGGCGCGCAGATCATAGGATATGAAGGAGTCGATAAACGGATCGATGTGCTGGCAACAGCTATCCATGCGGGATTGACCGGCCCCGAACTGAAAGAACTTGATCTGGCTTACGCTCCGCCGTTCTCTTCGGCGAAAGATCCGGTGAACATGGCCGGCTTCATGTTTGAAAATATTTTTGACGGTCTGGTAAAGCAGATCCATTTCAACTCTTTGGCAGACCTGCCGCATGATGGAAACGTTACATTGCTGGATACGAGAACGAGCCCGGAATTTGACCGCGGTCATGCGGAAGGATTTATCAACATCCCGCTGGACGAACTTCGTTCCCGGCTGGATGAGATACCTGCCGGCAGACCGGTTTATGTGATATGTCAGAGCGGCCTCCGCAGTTACATAGCCTGCCGTATCCTTTCCCAAAACGGGTATGACAGCTATAATTTTTCCGGCGGCTATTCTTTCTATAATAATGTAATGAATGATATTCTGGCGGCGAAAGAGACGTGGCCCTGCGGCATGGAAAAAAACTAGCTTTTATCTGTAGGTCGGATGCATGGCAGTGAAGGGTGATAATATATGGAATACCTGATCCGTAAACTGCGGGAAGATGAAATGGATCTGCTCAAAGAATTTTTATTTGAGGCGATCTTCATTCCGGAGGGAATTGCTCCGCCGGATAAAAGCATCGTTGAAAGACCTGAATTGCGTGTTTATACGGATGGTTTCGGCGAAAAAAAGGGAGACAACTGTCTGGTGGCTGAAGTTTCGGGCAGAGTGATCGGAGCAGTATGGACCAGGATCATGAATGATTACGGGCATGTAGATGACGATACTCCATCCTTCGCCATATCTCTGTATCGGGAATACCGCGGGCAGGGGATCGGAACGCAGCTGATGCTGAGCATGCTGCGGCTGCTTAAAGAACAGGGATTCCGGAGAGCTTCGCTTGCTGTTCAGAAAGCGAATTATGCGGTAAGGATGTATGAAAGAGTCGGATTCAGAATAGCTGCCGAAAATGAAGAAGAATTTATTATGATATGGGATGCTAAAAAAGCATAAAACAGGCATTGACTCTGACGCAGCGTCATAGTTTATAATGGGTGTATGCGGGGAGGGATGTCAGATGAGAAAAGTTCATGAGGTCAGCGAACTGACCGGCGTAAGTGTTCGCGCGCTGCAGTATTATGATAAGATTGGTCTGCTGTGTCCTTCGGAACACAGTGCGGCAGGTTACCGCTTATATGCTGACGCAGATCTGGAAAAGCTGCAGCAGATCCTGCTGTTCCGGGAGCTTGAATTTCCGCTCAAGGAAATAAAACAGATAATTAATGATCCCTGTTTCGATAATGATAAAGCACTGGAACAACAGATCGAACTGTTATTGCTGAAAAAGGAACATATCGATGAGCTGATCGGCCTGGCCCGCAGAATAAAACTCAAAGGAGTGACAACTTTGGATTTTTCGGCATTCGATTCATCTAAACTTGAAGAATATTCGGCGCGGGCTAAGGCATCCTGGGGTCAGACGCCTGAATATAAGGAGTTTGAAGTAAAAGACAGCGGCAGGACGCCGGGAGAAAAGCAGGATCTGCTGGACAGATTGATGGGAGTATTTATTGATTTCGGTACTATTAAAGATCATGCCCCTGATTCAGATGAAGCGCAGCAACTGGTAAAAAAACTGCAGGAGTTCATTTCAGAACATTTTTATAACTGTTCCGATCAGGTCCTTGCGGGATTGGGAAAAATGTATGGCTGCGGAGGAGAGTTCACCCAAAACATCAATGCGGCTGCCGGAGAAGGCACGGCGGAATTTGCATCTGCTGCGATCGCTGTATATTGCGGCGGATGATCCTGAACTGCGGCCGTTTATATGAAGGAGACCGAAGAAATGTTCAGAGCAATGAGAAGAAGCAAACAGCAGATATCGGACGAGGAATGCATTGATATCCTGATCAATGCAAAGCGGGGAGTTCTGGCAGTGCTCGGGGATGAAGATTATCCTTATACTGTCCCGCTGGATTATGTTTACAGCAACGGACATATCTATTTTCATAGTGCTAAGTCCGGACATAAGCTGGATGCTGTCAACAGGCATGATAAAGTCTCGTTCTGTGTATTGAATGAAGGCGTTCAGGAAAAAGATGACTGGTGGTATCATTTTATCAGCGTAGTAGTATTCGGACGCATCAGAGTGATTGAAGATGATGCCGAGAGGATCGAATTTCTCAGACTGCTGGGGAGAAAATATTTCCCGACCGAAGAAATGGTGGAAGATGACATAAAAAAAGATGCTGCGAGAGCTGAGGTATTGGACTTAAGCATTGAGCACATGACAGGCAAGAGAGTTAAGGAAAATTAGCTTGTCCCGGTATATGCTGCAGTGATCGATATCAAAGTGACTTGTGTCGGAGGGTAAAATGTCCGGAGCCAGAGTTCTGAAAATCTCGGCAATAATATGCTCTGTCGTTATATCGGCTATTATAGGAATAACTGCATTTATCGGAGATCAGGTGGTGAAAAGCTCAACACAGCTGTCATATGCCGTGGATGAGATCGAAGTACCGTACAATGTTTATGACAGCTATCATCTGGATTACGGGGAATTTACCCGGAGATATCCCATAAAAAAGATAGAGCTCGATTCAACATATGACGGACACGTAATACCGGCTGATTATATTTATCATGAAAAGAACGGCAGTATGGATAATGACACTGTGATCATGATCCACGGACTGGGCGGGAACAGAATGACGATCTATCCGGCTGCTCAGGTGTTCCTGGAAAACGGATATAATGTTCTTTGTTATGATCAGAGAAGCTCGGGGGAGAATCATGCCCTGCATACTACCTTCGGTTATCTGGAAAAGTATGATCTGCTTGACGCGGTCAAAGCTGTAAAGGAATATGCCCCGGGGAAAAAGATGGGGATATGGGGAACGTCTTTTGGCGGAGCTACAGCAGTTGCGGGGGCTTGTGATCCGGAGCTCGGCATCACAGCCGTGACGGATTTTCTGATACTTGATTGTCCGATAAGCAATATGGAGGATGAGCTGCGGCTGGTAATGAATAATGATGAAACTATCGCTCAAAGCGGAATTCCGGTGAGCTATATGATCCGGGCAGGAAATATAATGAACAAACTGGAGCTGGGATTCACT
Organism: Thermoanaerobacteraceae bacterium; assembly: GCA_045544075.1. Lineage (GTDB taxonomy): Bacteria > Bacillota > JAZPYJ01 > JAZPYJ01 > JAZPYJ01 > JAZPYJ01. Next base: position 1,031 of record JAZPYJ010000095.1, on the reverse strand, counting down.
TATAAAGAAGCGGACGGAAGATATATAATTCAAAGCCGGAAAAATCAGGCCGGTGATAACAATAAAGATGTTCCCTTATTGATCTTCAACTGTAAAAAAGATGAGATCACGCCGTTTATCATGGGAGTGGAGTTATTCAACGCATATAACAGTGAAAATAAACAGATCATAACCTTTGACGATTGCGGTCACGCGGAAGGCTGGGCTTATCACGAGGAAGAATACAGGACAGCTGTAAAAACTTTTTTGGCAGGCACGGTTCGGTAATTATGTCAAGAAGCAAAAGGATATAACCGGACAGGGATGATCCGGACAGCGGAGGATAATAAACAATGGATAATGAAATAATAGTAATGCGGGCTGAAGCAGAATGGCAGAGAGCAGGAGCCTATTCAGTCCGCATACAGGGAATGAACCGTCAGCATCATATTTCTCTGCGCGAGGAATTCGATGAGCATGACGGAGAAGGAACGAAGTATATAGTTCTGACAGATGCCGGATATCCTGTTGCCACCTGTCGCTTTTATGAACTGGATCAGGATAAGGCAATGATAGGCAGAGTCGTTGTCCTGCCGGAATACAGAGGCCGGGGATTGGGCAGAAAGGTGATCCTGGAAGCGGAAAAATGGATTAGCGAATCGGGATATAATGAGATAATCATCGAAAGCAGAACAGAAGCCGTGGATTTCTATCATAAGCTCGGCTATGAGCAGGCAGATAATAAAATAATAAAAAGCGGTGTCTTCGATTGCGTGCGCATGAACAAAAAAATACAGATATGGGGACGGGAGGATTTTAACGCTGATGAAATGCGGTTTGGTTCTGGAAGGCGGCGCCATGCGCGGCATGTATACCGCCGGCGTTCTGGATAGTTTTCTTGATCACGGTATTTCTTTTGACGGTATCGTAGGTGTCTCAGCGGGCGCGGCCTTTGGAGTGAATTTCTTATCCGGGCAGAAGGGCCGTGTCATCCGCTATAAGTCGGAGGCCAAGCGGTCTTAGGAAGACAATACAGCTTTGCAACTCCTTGG
>JAZPYJ010000094.1:0-8712 GCA_045544075.1 Thermoanaerobacteraceae bacterium | reverse complement strand
AAATGCGGCGGTATATATCATCCTGTTTCTCCAGGTAATGGAGATCGCCTGTAGCCACGACCGGTTTATTGATCTTTTTGCCCAGTTCAACAATGCGCCTGTTAATATTGCGCAATTCTTCAATATCCTGAACTGTTCCGTTGGATATTAAAAAATAATTATTAGCCAGAGGCATTATTTCCAGATAATCATAAAAAGAAGCGATCTCTTCAATTTTTTCATCTGATTGGTTCTCAAGAATTGCTCTGTACAGTTGTCCCGACTCACAGGCTGAACCAATAAGCAAGCCTTCTCTCATTTCCGATAATAAACTTTTGGGTATACGGGCATGCCGATAAAAATATTTCAAATGCGAAGCGCTTACCAAACGATACAGGTTTTCCAAGCCTACAAGATTCTTGACCAATATGACCGCATGACTTGTTTTTAACCGATCCAGGTTTACGGAGTATTTCATGCTGCTGACCTGACTCAGAGTATCAATATTTAATTCATGCAGCATACGCAGAAATACAGCAAAAATATCACAGGTTGCCTGAGCATCATCCAAAGCACGGTGGTGATGCTCCAATTTGATTTCCAGGGCATCCGTTAAGGTGCCAAGTTTGTGATTTTTCAGATCAGGAAGTAAAACACGAGCCAATTGCAAAGTGTCCAGAGATTTATTTTTTAAAGGAATATTTAATAGTTTTTTGAAATTATGCCGGATAAAACCGCAATCAAAGTTCGCATTATGGGCTACAAGAATACAGTCTTCAATAAAAGATTGAAAATCACGAAGAACAGCATCGGGTAATGGTGCATCTGCTACCATTTCGTTGCTGATGCCTGTTAATTCTGTGATTTCAGCACTGATCGGACGTTCCGGATTAACAAAAGTGCTGAATGTTTCTATCGCCTGACCGCCTGAATATTTTACTGCGCCTATCTCTATGATCTTATCATGAAGCGGGGACAAGCCTGTAGTTTCAATGTCAAAGACGACATAATCAAGGTCAGACAAAAGTTCATTCTGATTATTGCCTGCGCATTGTTCACCGCTTACCAATGAAGCCATATCATCAAGCAGATATGCTTCTATGCCATAGATTATTTTTATGTTATTCTTTTTTCCTGCTGAAAATGCCTCAGGAAAAGACTGAACATTCCCGTGATCAGTTATGGCAATAGCCTTATGTCCCCATGCTGCTGCCTGTTTTATAAGATCAGTAGCAGACGGAATGGCATCCATAGTACTCATATTGGTATGAGCATGAAGTTCGATCCTTTTCTCGGGAAAATCATCCTGACGTATATCAGGAATATAATCATTTATATCTCTGGGCTGCATGGTCAATTCCTGTGAATACTTATCAATTTTGACAGCACCGCGTATTTTGACCCAGTTATTCTTTTCCAGAAGATTATATCCAAGGATAGGGTCATCCTCTTCCAAGAAAAGCTTGACCTCCAGAGAATCAGTAAAATCAGTCACTGAAAAAGAAAGAATACTGCGGCCTGATTTTAAAACTGTCATTTCACTTTGAAATATTTTGCCGGCAATGCAAACACGCTTTTCTTCATCATTGATTTCACACATAGGTGTAATTTTAACAGAATCAGGTATCTGATCACCATAAATAACAGCCGGCCGTTTATCTTTTCTGTCCTTTACCGATTGATTTTCATACATTTCCATAGCCAGCTGATCATTTTTTTGAATAAAATCTCTGTCAGGGGAAGTAAACTGCAGGCTGACACTGTCCAGCTTATTTTTTACTGCTATTTTTTCTGCAATTATTTGCAGGGCTGCAGCTTGTTCACTTTCACTAAGGCCATGCCGGCCTATTAATTCAGGTGGCAGCCAAATATTCAGCTGCCATCTGTTTTCTTTATTATTAACTATTACATTGATTATTTCGGCCTGATATAACCACAATTCTCTTTCATCAATACCGTTATCGCTCAGTCCTAAATCCGCCAGTATCATCATAGCGGATGCCCTCCTCTTTCAATTCTATAATTCGCCTAATAAACTTTGCACAGTGTTTACTGTCTCGGAAGCCGGACATAAAATAATTTCACCGCTGCGGCGGATCTTGATCTCTACCTCTCCGGCCTGGGCGGATTTTGCTCCCAAAGTAATTCGCAAAGGATATCCAATAAGATCAGCATCTTTGAATTTTACACCCGGCCGTTCTTTTCGATCATCCAGCATGACTTCTATATTTTCAGATTCCAGCATATCATGTAATTTATAAGCCAGTTTCATTTGTTCTTCGTCCTTGGTACTGACCGGTACTATTACCACATGGAACGGAGCAATTGCTACAGGCCATATAATACCGGTCTCATCATAATTCTGCTAAACTGCAGCAGCCATCGTACGGCTGGCCCCTATTCCATAGCATCCCATAAATATAGGCTTGCTCTTCCCGTTTTCATCCAGATAATTGGCACCCAAAGCTTCGCTGTATTTGGTTCCGAGTTTAAACACCTGACCTACTTCTATACCACGGGCCGAACATAAAGGAGCTCCGCATTTAGGACATGGTTCTCCTGCCTTGACCATACGCAGATCAAGCAGGCTGTCAATACGGAAATCCCGGCCGGCATTTACATTTTTAAGGTGATAATCAGCTTTATTGGCTCCGCAGATAGCATTAATCATACCGGGAACCTCCAGATCAGCATAGATCTTGATCTTTTCATTAAGGCCTACCGGTCCGACATAGCCGGTCTGGCAGCCGACATTTTGCAATACATCTTCCTCACCGGCCATTTCAAGAGTCAGACTGTCCAGACAATTGAATAATTTGATCTCGTTGACTTCGCGATCACCTCTGACTAATACGGCGATCAAACCGTTATCAGTATTATAAAATAATGTTTTGATGATCTGCTGAGGCTTGATCTTCAAATAATTCATAACTGCTTCAACAGTTTTATATCCCTCGGTAATAACCTCTTCGACCGGCAATAACTCCTTATTGACCGGAACATCATCATATACAGCCTCAGCCTGTTCGACATTAGCAGCATAATCACATTCGCTGCAATAAACAATTTCAGCCTCTCCGGAATCAGCAAGCACCATAAACTCATGGCTTCCCTTTCCTCCGATCTGGCCTGAATCAGCATTAACAGGACGAAATGCAAGACCGCAGCGACTAAATACTGCCGTATAAGCATCATACATTTTCTGATAACTGATATCCAGCCCTTCCTGATCGCAATCGAATGAATAGAGATCTTTCATTATAAACTCTCTGCCGCGCATAAGGCCAAAGCGCGGACGTCTTTCATCGCGATATTTATTCTGGATCTGATATAACAGCATCGGCATTTGCTTATAGGATCTGATTTCAGATCTTGCCAGATCCGTTATGATCTCCTCATGTGTAGGGCCTAAACAAAAATCTCTGTCATGCCGGTCTTTCAATCTGAATAATTCGGGTCCATAAACATCCCAGCGTCCTGACTCCTGCCATAATTCAGCCGGTTGAATGACCGGCAGCAGCAGCTCCTGACCACCTTTCTTATCCATTTCTTCTTTGACTATGGCCTTGATTTTCGTCAGAACTCTTTGCGCCATCGGCAAATATGTATATACTCCGGTGGTTGATTTTCTTATAAAACCGGCTCTGACCAGCAAAATATGACTGATCACTTCTGCCTCCGCCGGTACTTCTCTTAGTGTAGGTATTAACATCTGACTGCTTTTCATAATAACCTCCTGTTTTTATAAATAAAAGTTATACTTGAAAAAATCATTTTTTATCATATTGATCGATCATTCGCATTGCTTCCTCCAATAATGATCCTACTAATTGATTTTCAGGAACCTTGCGGATAACTTCACCTTTGCGGAACAGCAATCCTTCACCTTTGCCGCCGGCAATGCCTATATCAGCTTCTCTTGCTTCACCCGGCCCGTTCACTGCACATCCCATTACAGCCACTTTTAACGGCTGACCGATTTCGGACAGACCATTTTCCACCTGCTCAGCCAGGCTTATCAGATCAATCTGACATCGGCCGCAGGTTGGACACGAGATAAGATCGATCCCCCGCCAGCGCAGACCAAGCGCCTGCAATATCTGCCATCCAGCTATTACCTCCTGTAGAGGATCGGCCGTCAAAGAAACTCTGAGAGTATCGCCTATTCCTTCCTGCAGTAATACACCTATTCCGATAGCAGATTTGATCAGTCCTCTTTTTAGAGTACCTGCTTCCGTAACACCCAAATGCAGAGGGTAATCGTTGCGTTCTGCGATCATTCGGTATGCTTCAATCATCAGATTAACATCAGAAGCTTTTAATGATATTTTTATATTGTCAAATCCTTCTTTTTCCAGAATATCTATATGCCGTTGGGCACTTTCCACCATTGCCTCAGCACAAGGACCATTATAACGGCGCAGAATATCCTTAGGCAATGATCCGCTATTTACACCAATCCTTATCGGTATTTTCCTGTCATTTGCAGCATCAGCAACCGTTCTGACATTGGCTTGGCTGCCGATATTACCGGGATTCAGCCGCAAAGCATCCACCCCTGATTGTAAAGATATCAACGCTAACCGGTAATCAAAATGAATATCCGCTATTAAGGGGATGGTGATCTGTTTTTTAATATCAGCTAAAGCTTCAGCCGCCTGCTGATCCGGCACAGCACAGCGGATTATCTCACATCCTGCCTTTTCCAGTTTGCTGATCTGAGCGACCGTAGCGGAAATATTCCTTGTATCTGTATTAGTCATAGATTGTACTGTGACCGGCGCTCCGCCGCCGACAGCTACATTACCTATTTTGATCATTTTACTTTTTCTGCGCATTTATAACTCCTGTTTACAGTAAGCTGATTATATCATGATAGGTAACTAAAATCATTAAAAGCATCAGGAAAACAAATCCGGCAAAATTAACTATGTTTTCTTTCTGAGGATTAACCGGACTGCCTTTGATCCCTTCAATTCCCAGAAAGATCAGACGGCTCCCGTCCAGAGCAGGAATCGGCAGCAAATTCAACAGTCCGAGATTTATACTGAGATATGCAGCCAATTGTGCTATTGAAGCCCAACCAAAAGAAGCCGCTTTGCCTATTTCCGAAACGATCATTACCGGCCCGCCGAGATCAACAGCCGCCTGTCCGGTAATCATCCTGCCCAGATAAGTGATTATCATCATTGTCAGCTCTCCGGTGTATTCAACACCGTGTTTAAGTGCTGTCCAAGGATCCTCCTTTTCAGTAATTACTGTCCCGGCCTCTATGCCTATCATACCCTGACCGGTCTCATCTTCATAGGGTATTATTTCAGTAATAAAAGATTCTCCGTCCCGCTCAACTGTAAACTGTAAACTTACCTCCGGATTGGCATGAATGATCTCCACCATTGTTGTCCAGTCAGAGATCTCTTTACCGTCGATCGCTTTAACTATGTCACCGGACTGAAGTCCGGCCTCAGCGGCCGGTTTTCCATCAGCTACCGCACCTATTTCCGCCGTAGCTCCTGTAGTTACACCATAAAACAAAAAAACAGCAGCAAAAAGAAGAATAGCAAGTAAAAAATTCATCAAAGGTCCTGCGCTTATAACAGCCATTCTCTGTGCAACAGTTTTATTTACAAAAGCATTCTTACTCTGACAGGCTTCTTCATCAGATGCATCCATTCCGGCCATCAGACAATATCCGCCAAATGGCAGCACACGCCAGTTATATTCAGTTTCACCGCGCTTAAAGCCCAGAATTTTAGGGCCGAAACCTATACTGAAATCGTCCACTTTTACTCCTGTGAGCTTGGCAATTATGAAATGTCCGAATTCATGTATAAATATTAAGACTCCCAGTACAAGTAAAGATATTAATATCTTCATTGCAGCTTTCCTTTCTGAATTTTAAATAAAACAAAAAACTAGATCTGTCCGAGCATTTCCTCAGTTGTGATTCTGGCCCAGGTATCTGCCTGCAGAATATTTTCCAACTGCATTTCATCCAGCGACTGATGTTTATCGAGCACTCTTCTGACTAATATCGCCAGATCAGTAAAGCCGATATTGCCGCTCAGAAACTCCCGGACCGCTATCTCATTAGCTGCATTCATCGCAGCCGGATAAGTACCTCCTGCCTCAGCCGCATCGATGGCAAGTTTAAGACAGGGAAATCTTTTCAGATCTGGACGGCTGAAATTCAGCTGTCCCAATTCATAAAAATCGACCGGCTGAATGCTGTTCAGCAAGCGTTCCGGATATGATAAAGCATACTGGATAGGGATCCGAATATCCGGATTACCCATCTGTGCTAATACGGCATTATCTTCAAATTCCACCATTGAGTGTATTATGCTCTCAGGATGGATAAGTATTTTAATCTGATCCAAAGATACATTAAATAACCATTTTGCTTCTATTACTTCCATTCCTTTGTTCATTAATGACGCAGAATCTATAGTTATTTTTCTTCCCATGCTCCATGTGGGATGACGCAGAGCCTGGGCGGCTGTGACCTTAGATAATTCATTTTCCGTATAATTTATAAAAGGTCCGCCTGAAGCTGTTAGCCATATTTTTTTTATTTTGGGTTTGCATTGCGCCTGCAGGCATTGAAAGATCGCTGAGTGTTCACTATCTACAGGCAATATTTCGATTCCCATCTGTTCGGCAGTACTCATTACCAGCCTGCCGGCGGAAACAAGTGTTTCTTTATTGGCTAATGCCAGTTGTTTTCCTGCGCGTAATGCCGCAAGAGCCGGCAATAACCCTGCTGAGCCGGATACCGCCAATAGTACAAGATCAACATCTTCAGACTTAACCAACTGCTGCATGCCTTCAATGCCATAATAAAGCTCAGGCATATAATTATCATTGATCAGTTCATGAAGCAATTCTTTAAGATGAGGCAGATCAGCCTGATTCTTTATGCAGACAGCCAGAGGTCTGTATTCGACGATCTGTCGGCTCAATAAATCTATATTACATCCTGCCGTCAGGACTGTTACCTGATATTTATCACGCTGCTCGGAAACAACTTCAAGTGTTTGACGCCCGATGGAGCCGGTCGATCCCAAAACAGCAAGTTTTTTGGCAGAAAACATAATCACACCTCATTTTCAAAAACGATCAAACAATAAATAATAAGCAATAATACAAAAGCGGAGCATTAAAAACTACGCTGTCAAAACGATCCATGAATCCTCCGTGACCGGGTATCAGATTACCGCTGTCTTTCACATGAAGATACCTTTTGATGGCTGATTCTGCCAAATCGCCTATTACTCCGACAAGAGACATCAAAACACTGATGACAATAAAATTAATCAACGAAGTTATATCTATAATATAATAAAAGGCCACTCCGCAGATAATAGAAAACAATAATCCTCCCAGAAGACCCTCGATCGTTTTTTTAGGACTGACTTTAGGCGCTAAAGGATGTTTTCCAAATGCTTTGCCTGAAAAATAAGCTCCTGAATCCGAACACCATATACAAATAAAAAGAAACAATATAAAAATAAAACCCTGATTAAATTCCCGGATCTGTATCAGATAGCTCATCATTAAACCTATATAGCAGACCCCGCTTACAGAAGCAAAACAATCCTGCAAAGCAATATCCGGATATTTGACAGCCAATAATGCGAAAATAAAAATTATCATAGCTGCCATCAAAAGCCCGAGCCCGTCTCCATTCGCAAAGAAGGCATTGAGCATCAACAGGATGATGAAGGCAGAGGTCGTTTTGAAATAATATTTAATCTGTGACATCGCCAGCATATTACTCAGTTCATAATTCATCATCAGAGCGATCAAAGTAACAGTTAATAAAAAAACCCAGCTTCCATAATAAAAAGTGAAAATAAGAAGCGGTATCCCAATTATTGCAGTTAATATTCTAGTTTTAAGCATTATTTCACTCCGCGTTATTCAGCCGTGTTGAAACCGCCATAACGACGGTCCCGGCTTTGATAATCAGAAATTGCCTGCAACAAATCTTCTTTATTAAAATCAGGCCAATATTTTTCAGTGATCCAAATTTCAGTATAAGCCAATTGCCATAAAAGATAATTGCTGATGCGCATATTGCCGCCTGTTCTGATCAATAAATCCGGATCAGGCAGACCTGCTGTGTACAAATGATCACCGATCATCTGTTCATCAATATCAGCAGAATCTCCGTCATTAGCCGTCAGCTCGTCAAACAGCAGCTTAAAAGCCCGGGTTATTTCTGCCCTGCCGCCGTAATTCAAAGCTATATTAAGCAAAAATCTATCATTGCCCGCACTTTTTTCACATGCATATTTGACAGCCTGACGGGCAAGCAACGGCAATCTATCAACATCACCGAAAACCTGAATTTTTATCGAATTATCTAATATTTCCTGCAATTCAGCTTTAACCTGTCTTACTAACAGATTCATCAGGAAATTGACTTCTTCTGAAGGTCTTTTCCAATTCTCTGTGGAAAAGGCATAAACAGTTAAGATAGGTATGCCGATCTCCATGCAATTACGAACTGTTTTTCTCAGAGCTTCAGCACCGGCAACATGTCCGTTGGTCCTTGCCATTCCTTTTCTTTGAGCCCAACGGCCATTACCGTCCATGATAATCGCAATATGTTTTGGCAAATTATTATTATCGATCTTAATTATGTCTGAAACAATATCTTTCGGCATTACTATTACCTCTGTTATAACTGCCTTATTAAAAAACAATCCCCCTCAGTTGAATGCCGAG
>JAZPYJ010000093.1:0-3102 GCA_045544075.1 Thermoanaerobacteraceae bacterium | reverse complement strand
CATTCGGTATGGACATTTATGCCTACGATAAGTTTCCCATCAAAGGATATGATTATCTGAAGGGGAAATATATCGGGATCGAGGGCGGCACTCCTGACTATATTCTGGAGAACTGTGATTTTATCGTATTGACTCTGGCTCTTACGGATGAGACATATCACATGTTTGATGAGGCAGCCTTTAAAAAGATGAAGAAGGATGCCTTCCTGGTCAACATGTCCCGGGGCGGCATTGTAGATACGACTGCTCTTACAAAGGCTCTGGAAACCGGTGAAATCGGGGGCGCCGGCCTGGATGTGATCGAGGAAGATCCCCTTCCTTCGGATCATCCCCTCTGGAGGATGCCTGCGGTTTATATAACGCCTCATACGACGCCCCAGGTACCTGACCGGGCAAGACGTACCATTGATATCATCAAGGAAAATGCCCGGCGCTTTGAGGCAGGTGAGCCTATGCTGAACCAGCTCAGGCCTCAGGATCGTTTCGGTGTATCGGATACCGGCGCATTCGCAAAGCTGTCCGAAGCAAAAATGACCAGGGAGCAGGCTGAAAAGCTGCATCTTGAAAAGTATCTGGGTGTAAGAGGATGGACAGATCCGTCCGAATGGAATTATCTGGATTAAGAGAAGGAAATAAACATAAGGTACAGGGGAAGGAACCGGTTACTGGTTCCTTCCCCTGTTTTTTTGAAGGCATATAAAGCTGATCCGGGATCTGTTTTTTAAGCCGTCTCCTCTTCTGTCAAACCTGACCAGCAGGGTCTCCTTCCGATAAAGGAGACCGGATGATGAACAGTTGGTTCAGAACATGTCAGCAATTTTCGGACCCGTCCGCAATTACGATCAGATCGTCACTGCCGCTGAAGGTCATTTTTTCACGTCCGCCGGGATTAATAACTATGGTAAAGTTCCCGCCTTCGCTGTTTTTCTTATAGCCTATGGCAATTTCTTTATAGCGGGCAGCAGATGCGCCAAGAGTATAAAAGTCCACTGCCGATCCGGGTTGTATGTATCGGGTAACAGGTTTCATATAGATCGCCGATCCGTCACTGGATATCAGGTCATTGAGAATGTCCTTTTTACTGCGGTGTTCGGATATCTGGGCCATCATTTTGGCTGTAATACTGCTGCCTATCACGAAATCGGTTGCACGCATGCGCTGGGAAAGGAGCTGGTTGCGCCTGGTGTTCATTTCAATGATCAGCGGAAGTTCAGCTCCGATCTCCTTTGCGATATCCGTCAGCAGCAGCTGCAGCATGAGCGTACGGGCGTCAGCTTCTTCTGCCTCAAGCCCGGTGTCTGACATAAGTATGATGCATGAAGGATTTTCCCCCACAAGTTTTTCCAGAACGCTGCGCTTTAAGATGCCGCATTCGCGAAGATCCACTGTAATGTTTTCAAATGCAGACGGATCAGGAATGTTATCGGCATCGATTCTGCCGGGTTCTGCTGCAATGATGACCCGTGATCCTGACGGAGCGAAGGTATCTTCCTCGATCAGGAACTGCTTCATCAGATCGCTGCCGCCGAGAACGAGAATGGTATGCGGCTCTTCCGCAGCGTCAGGCTCATGGGAGAAAGCACCGGCATCTGCCTTTGCGTACTCCTGCAGCTGCAGAGGATGATCATCCTCCGCGATCCAGATCAGCTGGTCACCTTTCTGCAGTACATAGTCCGGATTATGCGAAAAAAGGGACTGACCTGCTTCGAGCACCCCGATGGCAGTGGCATCTTTCAGGCTCAGATTGATGTCACTGATCTTAAGACCGGCGGCTTCGTCAAAAGTTCCCACATATATCTCATTGCCCCGGAAGCTGAGAAGTTCTGAAAAAATCTCAGACATACCGGGATGGCGGCCTGACTGGATCATCAGGCGTGCCATTGTCTTCTGGAAATTCAGAATCTCCGACCGTTCACCACCGGCTATTCTGGACGGATGCAGAACTTCCCTGTCACGAATCGTTGCTGTGATATAAGCCTGACTGTTGCCGCATTCATCCAGAAGACTTTCACATACCAGAATGGTCTTTAATGTCATGGCATCGTCATTGAGGTTGACGATGATCGATCTGCAGGTGTCCGGTGAGCAGATCTTTAAATCTGTCAGGCTGTCAGGCTGACCGCTGCGGCACACGATGCGCAGGTTTCCTGTATCCGGCAGGCGGTCCTTTATGATCTCCTCCATACTGACTTTATCTTTTTCTGCCATGACAACAACGACGGCGCCCTGCGTGTTTTCATTGGCCATCACCAGTTCTTCAAGGATGCTTATAATATTTTCGTCAAAACCTATCACGATCGTATGGCCTGTTTCTATCACACGGGATCTCCCGCGCTGCAGAGAGGTCACTTTATCTTTGATGCCGTTTGAAATAGTACCGATCAAGAAGCTTGTAATAAACATACCTGTCAGAGTCACTATTGTCATGACCGCCAGGTATGGAACGGTACCTTCTTCTTTGGTAAGTACGCCGGTGCTTATGGTGTGCATCAGCGTAAACCATATTGAGGAGCCGGGAGAAGCGTCTCCGCTCCCGTCTGCTCCGCCAAGTACAACGGTAAGCAGGCCGCCGGTGATGACCACCAGTGTGGTGATCACAGCGAGCAGCAGAAGAAGGGAAGCAGTTCCTTTAGACATGAGATTATCGAACCAGTAACGGAGTTTCTGCCAGAAACTATATTTTTTCATATGACACCTCCGGCCGCCGCCGATTCAACTGTCTCGCAAGCAGGAATGCCCGCAAGGTATTTAAATTGTTACATAAAGTATCTATAAACATTTTACCATACCGATAAAACAGATTATTGTTAAATTTACGTTATATCGACTATATCCACAGACATTAAACAGCAGCAGCCGGCGTTCCTTTTATGGAACCGCCGGCTGCCGCTTTCTAAAAGATAAAGATTTAAAGGGAGAGAATCTGATTTAAGGTTTTACTGTTTCTTCGCTTTCTTAGCTGCCTTTTTGGCATCCTTTTTAGCTTTTTTATCAAGATACTTCTGATTTTCCGTATCGAAGTCAAGACCTTTCTTTTCGCATGCGGCCCTGAGCTCTCTGATTCGGATTTCTTCAGCTTCGATCTGCTGTTTTGCGATCTCT
>JAZPYJ010000092.1:0-8812 GCA_045544075.1 Thermoanaerobacteraceae bacterium | reverse complement strand
TGGCTCACAGAACGACATGGCTACGATCCGACTTTATATTATTTATGTTATGAGCTTTGAAACTCTTAAGGACAGCGACGACATCGCTTTTGCTGGAATTCAGGCAGGTCAGATGAGCCAGCGGTTCGATATTGTATTTTTCTTTGATGGTAGTAGCTATCCGGCAGGTAGATTCATCAGCCGGATTGCCGCCTGCTCCGTAGGTAACACTGATAAAAGCAGGACGGAGCTTTTGTATTTCGTCAATAGCGGAATAAATCGATTGAATGTACTCCGGGGAGCTATTTTTTTTAGGAGGGAATACTTCAACGGAAAAAACAGTTTTACCGGGCTGGAACATGGATGAAATTTGCATGGTACGACCTCCGTGGAACGATTAATTTCTTCATTTAATAATATAGCATATTGAAAAGAAAAACACAATGCCGTAAAAGGAGCGTTAACAGAATAATACGAAGAAAACTATTGACCTTTTATCTGATACGCTTTATAATTATAAATAATAGTGATTAATGAAAGTTATCAAAAAAGAAAGCGGGAGGTAACAATATGCAGTGCACCAGAAAAGTTTGTGATGATTTATTTTGGGTGGGTGCCAGCGATCGCCGGATAGAGTTATTCGAGAATTTGTTTCCTGTTCCAAATGGAGTTTCGTATAACTCATATTTGCTTATTGATGAAAAAACGGTTCTGTTTGATACAGTAGACTATGCCGTCGGACGTCAGCTGTTTGAGAATCTTGCAGCGCTGCTGGACGGACGCAAGCTGGATTATGTAGTAGTAAACCATATGGAACCTGACCACTGTGCTACTTTACAGGATCTTGTGCTGCGCTATCCTGACGTGACTGTGGTGGGCAACGCCAAGACCATTCAGATGATCAAGCAATTCTTTACTTTTGATATTGATTCCCGCGCTATGGTGGTGAAGGAAGGCGACTCCCTGAACACCGGCAAACATGAATTATCATTTGTAATGGCTCCGATGGTGCATTGGCCGGAAGCTATGTTTACTTTTGATAAAACCAACGGAGTATTATTCTCTGCTGACGCTTTCGGAACTTTCGGTGCGCTGAACGGGAACATTTTCAATGATGAGATTTATTTTGACCGTGACTGGCTGGATGATGCCCGTCGTTATTATACCAATATCGTCGGAAAATACGGACCGCAGGTCCAGGCAGTTCTTAAAAAAGCAGCCGGGCTGGATATCAGGATCATCTGTCCGCTGCATGGGCCAATCTGGCGCAGTGATCTGGGATACCTGATCGGAAAATATGACATCTGGAGCCGCTATGAACCGGAAGAAGATGCGGTTATGATAGCTTATTCTTCTGTCTACGGTGATACTCAGAATGTAGTGGATATTCTGGCAGCCGAGTTGGCTGAAGCTGGAGAGAAAGATATCCGGGTATATGATGTTTCCAAAACAGATGTATCTTATCTGGTAAGTGATGCTTTTCGCTGCAGTAAGATAATCCTGGCTGCGACGACCTACAACGGCGGTCTCTACCCGAAAATGGAGACGTTCCTGCTTGATCTTAAAGCTCACAGCCTGAAGAACCGTACCGTTGCAATTATAGAGAACGGCACCTGGGCGGCGATGTCCGGAAAACATATGAGGGAAATCCTTAATGGCATGGATGTTAATATAATTGAGGAGACTCTGTCTATTAAATCAGCTATTAAAGAAAATCAGCTTGCTGATCTGCAAAAAATAGCAGCTGTTATTTCTGCTCGTAACAAAGAAGAAGAAAAGCCTGAGGTTATCGAAGGAGGTGAAAATATGAGTAAATATATCTGCACAGTATGCGGTTATGAATACGATCCTGCAGTAGGAGATCCTGAACACGGCATCGCTCCCGGCACCGCATTCGAAGATCTTCCGGATGATTGGAAATGCCCGGTATGCTTTGTTGGCATCGATATGTTCAGCAAGGATGAATAATCCGAAAAGTTTTTGAAACAAAGACTTTAAAAAGAGCTTTCCCGACAGGGGAAGCTCTTTTCCTTTGGTATGTTTTTCGATTGACACTGAAATAATTATATGTTATATATGATAATGAGCTATAATTAACTGTTGCGGCTGCTTTGATGGATGCTGCCCGAAGCGGCAGCACAGGAAGGGTGGTTTAAAAGATGAATTTGTATGAAGACTTACAATGGCGCGGACTGATACAGGACATCAGCAGTCCGGAACTTATAGACAAATTAAATAACAGCAGTCTTACATTTTATATCGGTACCGATCCGACTGCAGACAGCCTGCATATCGGACATTATTCCTCTTTTCTGATCTGCCGCCGTTTACAGCAGGCAGGGCATCATCCGATTTTACTGGTTGGGATGGCAACAGGTCTGATCGGCGATCCTAAAGGCATTGAACGCAAAAAAGCCGATTTCGATGTTATAAAAAACAACTGCGAACGTTTAAAAGAACAGATCGATAAGATTTTCGGTTTTCAGGTCGTTAATAATTATGACTGGACCAGAGATATATCCATAATCAGTTTTCTTCGTGACTACGGCAAATATATCAATATTAATTATATGCTGGATAAAGATATTATCAAACGGCAGATGTCGACGGGAGTATCTTACGCTGAATTTTCATATATGCTGCTTCAGGCTATGGATTTTAAATATCTGCACGAGAATTACGGAGTTGATCTGCAGGTAGCAGGTTCGGATCAATGGGGCAATATTACAACGGGAATAGAATTGATAAGACGCACTACCGGCGATGAGGTCTATGCTATGACGATGCCTCTGGTAACCGATTCCAACGGAGTAAAATTCGGCAAGTCTGAAGGCAATGCTGTCTGGCTGGACAAGGAAAAGACCAGCCCGTATGAATTATACCAGTATCTGATCAACTCCGAAGACAGTATGGTAATCACATATCTTAAACGATTTACTTTCCTGAGCCGGGAGGAGATCGAGGAGCTGGCTGTCAGCAATGAGAAGGAGCCGCATTTGCGCAAGGCGCATAAAGCTCTGGCCCATGAGATCATCGCTGATCTGCATGGGGAAGAGGAGTACGAAAAAGCGGTGCGGACCAGTGAAAACTTATTCAGCGGCAAGATAAAGGAGATCAGTGTCCGAGACTTGCAGGCAGGGTTAAAGGGAGTGCCGCACTTTGAATTCCACGAGGATACCCTGCTTAATATTCTGGTTGATAATAAAATCTGTTCCTCCAAGCGGGAAGCGCGGGAATTTCTGAAAAATAAAGCGATAAGCGTAAACGGGGAAATAGAGAATGATGAAAACCGTGTGATTCAAAGAAATGATTTGCTGGAAGGAAAGATATTGGTAATCAGGCGTGGCAAGAAAAAATATTTCTGCGGTGAATAGGAGGAAGTTCAGCATTATGTATATCAGTACCAGAGATAACTACGAACGGGTATCAGCTGCTCAGGCCATTAAACTGGGCATGGTCCCGGCAGGAGGGCTTTTTATACCGGAAGAGATTCCGCAGGTCAGCAAACAAGACATCTTTGAGATGGCAGGCTGTACTTATCAGCAAACGGCTGCCAGGATATTTGCGATGTATCTGCCGGATTATACCGAGGAGGAAATACGGTATTGTATCGATAATGCCTATAACGAAGATAATTTTTCTGCTCCGGCCATTACGCCTCTGAAGCAGATCGGAGACAACACTTATATTCTGGAACTATGGTACGGACCGACAGCAGCGTTTAAAGACGTGGCTCTTCAGATAATGCCTTATTTTCTGGTCAAAGCCAAGGAAAAACTCGGAGCAGACAAGGAGACAGTTATCCTTGTTGCCACATCCGGCGATACAGGCAAGGCTGCTCTGGAAGGATTCAAAAACGTACCGGGAATCAAGATCATCGTCTTTTATCCTTATCAGGGAGTAAGCAAGGTGCAGGAGCTCCAGATGAGTACTACCGACGGGGATAACACTTATGTAGCTGCCGTTCGCGGTAATTTTGATGACTGTCAGACTGCGGTAAAGGCTATTTTTGCTGATCAGCAGTTTAATAAACAGCTTGCAGAACTGGGTTATGAGTTTTCTTCAGCAAATTCCATCAATTGGGGACGGCTTCTGCCGCAGATAGTCTATTATTTTTCGGCTTATCTGCAGCTGGTACAAAAAGGAAAGATCACGCTTGGTGAAAAGATCAATTTTGTGGTCCCTACCGGGAATTTCGGCAACATCCTGGCAGGATGGTATGCCTATAAAATGGGGCTTCCGGTCGCCCGCTTCATTTGTGCTTCCAATGAGAATAAGATCCTGACCGACTTTTTCCGGACAGGTGTTTATGATAAAAGGCGTGAATTCAAAAAGACTATGAGTCCTTCCATGGATATCCTTATCTCCAGCAATCTGGAGCGGTTTTTGTGCGAGATATGCGGCCATGACGGAGCACAGGTCACGGAATGGATGAAGCAGCTGAACAGTCAGGGGTATTTTGATATCGGCGAAAAATACAAGAAACTGATTTCCGACATAATGATCGGAGCATTTGCAACTGAGGAAGAAACCCTGGCAACTATTAAAAATGTGTTTGATGAGAACGGTTATACACTGGATACTCATACTGCTGTTGGCGTAAGCGTATATAAACGATATGCAGCTGAAAGCGGAGACAAAACAATCACGGTCATTGATTCAACTGCAAATCCGTTCAAATTTAACGCGAGCGTCCTTAAAGCGGTTGCCGGAGAGGAAGCGCTGAAGGATAAAGATGAATTTGCCATGCTGGATGAATTGAGCAGGATAACCGGTCAACCGGTTCACAGAGCTTTGGCCGGACTGGATGAGAAACCTGTGCGTCATACTCTGGTGTGCGAAAAAACAGAATTGCAGCAAGAAATCGAAAAGATTTTGGGAATATAAGTCGTGGCTTACAACAAGTGCTATAATAAATGGTTTTTCAGCAAGGTGAAAAAAGCTATCGGTGATTATAAAATGATTGCTGATGGCGACAGGATCGCGGTGGGCGTATCGGGCAAGGACAGCATAGCGCTACTGTATATCCTTAACCTGCTGCGGCAGCGCAGTGCTTTGAATTTTGACCTGCGGGCTATCCATGTTGATCTGGGGCTGGGGACGGATACGTCATCGTTGGCAGATTTCTGCAGCGATAACAAAATAGTTTTGCACGTTCAGCCGACACAAATAGGCGCGATAATCTTCAAAGGAAGAGCAGAAAACAATCCCTGCTCACTGTGCAGTAAGATGCGCAAAGGAGCATTGAACAATGCGGCATTGGAACTGGGCTGCAATAAGATCGCGCTGGGACATCACCTTGATGACGCGATCGAGACGCTGCTGCTCAATCTGATATATACCGGCAAGCTGGGGACTTTTCCGCCCAAAAGCTATCTGGACCGCAAAGGATTGACTTTAATCCGGCCTCTTATTTATATACCTGAGGCAACGTTGTCTTCTCTGGCAGATCTCGAACAACTTCCGCAGCTGGTCAATAATTGTCCGGCAGACGGGAAGACGAAAAGGGAAGAAATGAAACAGCTTCTGTGCAGATTGAAAGAACTTTACCCTGATGTGGAAAGCAAGTTTTTATCTGCTTTGCAGAACGTTGAGGCGGAAGATTTCTGGCAGGCGCGTTTGGAGCGGGAAGAACATATTTGGCTGAAACACGGAGCAAAGACTTCTGACGGAGATTTACAAAGTGAAGATTCTGGACAGGTTTAACCGATTTACGATGCGCTGGATGCCTTTGATTACTCCGAGCTGTCTGGCAGCAGGAATAATGCTTGATCCGTGGCTGGGGGGCTGGATATGGCTGGTCCCCTGGCTGTTTGCTTTTATGACTTTCGAGGGAAGTCTGCGTTCGGATTTCGGTGATCTGGGCAAAGTAATGCAGCATCCGCTGCCTATCTTGACGGCTCTTTTAGTGCTCCATGTTTTTATGCCGCTGTTGGCTTATTCCGTGGGGAATATTTTTTATGCCGGCAACAGTAATATTATTACCGGCATTGTATTGGAATTCATCGTACCTACAGGGGTAACCAGCCTGATGTGGGTCAGTGCTTATTACGGCAATGCTGTTCTTACTCTGGCTATCATACTGCTGGATACTTTTCTGACGCCGTTTTCGATTCCGCTGACTTTTAAGCTTCTCCTGCATTCGACAGTTGCCGTAGACGGTTTCCTGATGATGAAGGAATTGCTGCTGATGATCGCGCTGCCGGCGTTTCTGGCCATGCTGATCAACCAATACACCAGAGGAAGAGTGGAAAAAACTTTAGCTCCTGTTCTCGCACCTTACAGCAAAATGGCGATGATTTTACTGGTTACTTTGAATTCTACCAAAATGGCGCCTTTTGTTAAACAGCTTGACTGGATCTTATTAAAAATAACTGTGACGATCCTTGTGCTGGCGATCTGCGGTTATGTTATGGGCTGGCTGGCATCCGGAGTTTTAAGGCTTTCGCACGGAGACAGAATGGCTCTTACTATCAACGGCGGAATGCGCAACATAAGTACAGGAGCAGTGATCGCCGTTCAGTATTTTCCCGGTGAGGTTATGTTTCCGGTGATGATCGGAACCTTGTTTCAACAAATACTGGCTTCCCTTGTATCGCATTTATTTGAAAAAAGCCGGCAGCACAACGTAAACTGATAAAATGACCTGTTTTCATGCAGGATAAAAAGCAAAGAGTGTTGAAAATTTACAAGTTATATAAACTTGAAGGTGACAGTAATGAATCATTTTTTTGCTTACATGGCCAGAATGAAATATATTCAGCGCTGGGGACTGATGCGCAGTGTACAGCCGGAAAACATTCAGGAACATAGCCTGCAGGTAGCGATGATCGCTCATTGCCTGGCGCTTGTCAGGCGGGAAATATTCGGCGGTACAGTGGATGCCGAGCACATTATGGCGCTGGCAGTTTACCATGATGTTTCAGAAGTGATAACCGGTGATCTGGCAACACCGATCAAATATTTCAATCCGGAGATCAAAGAGGCATACGATAAAATAGAACATGTTGCCGCCGATAAACTGCTGCAGATGCTGCCTTCTGAGCTGCAGCCTTCCTATAGGGAACTGCTGATCTCTGAAGAGATGGACAAAGAAGAGTATAGACTGGTAAAAGCGGCGGATAAGCTCAGCGCTTATCTTAAATGTCTGGAAGAGATCAAAGCCGGCAATCAGGAATTTGTCCGGGCTGAACAAAGCATACGCAATGAACTGAAAAAATACGGTTTGGCGGAAGTTGACTATTTTCTGGAACATTTTGTGTCCAGTTTCAACCTGACTCTGGATGAACTGGACTGAAGACTTCTGTAAAAGTTTTATTAAGGGGAGCTTTATGCAAAAGATTACTTTAATAGCGACAGCGACATTCGGTATGGAGGCTGTAGTTGCGCGTGAGGTTCGGGCTTTAGGTTATGATGACCTGACAGTGGAAAACGGAAAGGTGATTTTCCGGGCAGACCTTTCAGCTATCGCCCGCTGCAATTTGTGGCTGCGCACTGCCGATAGGGTCAGAATATTAATAGGTGAATTTCCGGCACTGAGCTTTAATGAATTGTTTGAGAGGGCCAAAGCGCTTCCATGGGCGGATTGGCTCCCGGTCAATGCTGCTTTTCCGGTAGAGGGAAAGGCGGTCCGTTCCAAACTGATGAGTGTATCCGACTGTCAGGCTATTGTAAAAAAAGCTGTTGCGGACAGTCTGCAGCAGCATTATCATCGTGACTGGTTCGAAGAAAACGGTCCTGTGTATAAAATAGAAATATCTGTGCTGCACGATATCGCTACCCTGACGATAGACAGCAGCGGTGAAGGATTACATAAAAGGGGATACAGAAGCCTCATCGGCACGGCACCGTTAAAGGAAACAATGGCTGCCGGATTGCTTCAGCTTACTGTATGGAAGCCTGAACGTATGCTTGCCGACCCGTTTTGCGGTTCAGGAACTATTCCTATTGAGGCTGCCTTATTGGGCATGAACATTGCCCCCGGCATAAATCGTACTTTTGCCTGTGAAAAATGGCCGGTGATCCCGCGGCAGATCTGGCGCGAGGCCAGGGCAGAAACTCATGATCTGGCCAGATTGGATCAGAAGCTGGAGATAATAGGAACTGACTGCGATGACCGGGTTCTGAAAATTGCCCGTCGCAACGCCAGAGAGGCTGATGTGGAGAATAAGATCCATTTTCAGAAAATAGATGTCAAACAATGGCGCAGCTCAAAAAAATATGGTGTAATAATCTGCAATCCTCCATACGGAGAACGTTTAAATGAGCGGGAGGAGATAAAAACACTGTATAAAGATATGGCTCAGGTTTTTGGTCAATATGAAACATGGTCAAAGTATATCCTGACATCATATCGGGGCCTGGAAAAAGCAATGGGAAGGCCGGCGGATAAGCGGCGCAAACTGTACAACGGAGGTCTGGAAGTGAATTATTATCAGTATTTCGGTCCTGCTCCTCCGCGTAAAGCAAAAAGCATTATATCGAATAAAACAATTGATAAAACGGATAATAAATAATAATCATACAGAAAGGTTGGAGAAGAAATGACAGAAGATATCAAAACAGAAACAGCCGCAGAAACAGCGGCGGAAACAAAAGTTCAATCTGTCAATTTTATTCAGAATATTATCAACGAAGAAAAAGCGGCGGGCCTGAACAAGAAAGTACATACCCGTTTTCCGCCTGAGCCTAATGGTTACCTGCATATAGGCCACGCCAAATCAATATGCCTGAATTTTGGTCTTGCCGAAAAAAACGGCGGGCTGTGCAATCTGCGTTATGATGACACCATTCCCAGCAAAGAAGAAAGCGAATATATGGATTCGATCAAGGA
>JAZPYJ010000091.1:0-3752 GCA_045544075.1 Thermoanaerobacteraceae bacterium | reverse complement strand
ACAGCTTTGCAACTCCTTGGCTCACAGAACGACATGGCTACGATCCGACTTGATCACCACATCAGCTCCGGCCGCCTCTTTGGCAGCCAGCAGACCGCTGTAAATGTTGATCGCTTCATAATCTCCGCCAAACGCATGTCCGATCGTTACAGTTTCATCCAGTATTTTTTCCTGCTTCAGCTGTTTTACAATACGGCTGTAGCTTATAGGAAGCGCTCCGCCGTCAGTCATCAGGTAAATGATTTTTGCTTCCGGGCATTTTTGTCTGATCGCCACCGCGATTGCAGGCAGCATGCTGTGAAGCTCAGCGATAACCACCGGCATATTATCCAGGCCATATGAATCATCAAAAACATCATGGAACGGACTGTCCTCTTCTTCCACAGCCAAACATTTGACTTGCTGGGGAGTATAGCGCATCTTCATTATATGACCCGGCTCAGGAACATCCATGGTTTCCATGTTCAGATTCGCTATAACGAAATGAGCACCGCCGGTCCCCAGTTTTTTATAAACAGCTGTCGTATTGAGCAGTACTTCATCTCCTTCATGAAGAGGCCCGCTCATCCGGCGGTAATTGATCACTTTTTGCTCTTTGCCTTCCAGATCTACCCAGGCTTCATCGACGGTGTCGTCCTGCCGGATTATTTTTTTTATTATTGCTTTCCTGATTCTGATCATGCGGACACCCTCTTTATCGATTTTTAATTATTAACTGCTGCGTCCTAATTTATCAAAGGCATCGAGCAGCTTATTACGGCTTATTATTTCACTTAAAGAATATTTTTCGGTCAGCCAATGAAATGCTATCAGCAAAACAGCCATAATAATCTTTACCGCTGTCGGCATCACAGCAACAGCAGTAAAACCAAGCGCTGCTCCCAGGCAATTGGAGCCTGCATCCCCCATCATGACTCTGGCCCGCAGATCATAGTACAAATGAACCAGAACAATGACCGCAATGATACACAAATAAGCAGTCTGAGGCTTGCCGATGCCAAAGAGTACGATCAGCAAAGCATAGATGAGAAATCCCTTGCCGGCCCGTCCCGGACGCAGATCGAGCAAATTCACATAATTGATAGATAAAACAGCAACTATAAAATTTATTATAAACTGTAAAATATCAGCGCTGAAATACCAGGCGATAACCACTGATACAACAGCTCCTCCAATGGCTTTGGCTGCTCCGGTAGTAACATGCCCTTTGAGCATCTGACGAAAATGATTCCTTAATCCTTTTATCTCGGTATTTCCGCGAAAATCATCGATAAATCCCAATACAGTCATGATCAGCATTATACCCCACAGGATGAATCCTTCGATGAGGAAAATGCGTTCCGGGTCAAAAAATATCCAGCAGATTATCAGGATCAGCAGCCACATATCCGAAAAGATAACTCCAATACCCAACGGGATCATCTCACCGCGATAGTTCGGGCGCACCAAATCGCTGCGTTTAAACAGATACATATACAGCGGATAGCAGAGTATAGTAAACAAAGCTGCCAGCAGCATTAGAACTATCGTAAGACGCAATATCGTTCACCTTCTTTTCCGGTTATTACTGCCTGATCAGAAAAACAGTATTGATTCAGGATCATTTGCTCAGTTCAACGGCGATGCCATAACTTGTGCCAGTCAGTTGCGAGGATCTCCCGAAATTGTTTGCCTCTATGCTTAAAGCCGGCCAGATCCCTGCCTGTTTCATTATGAGTCATTTGGACCGGCACTTCATGAATACGCAGTCCTTTGCGCCCTGCGTCGATTGTCAGGCCCACTTCTATACCGTAACCTTCTTCCAAAGGAAAAACTGCCGATAAAGCTTTGCGGTTCAATGCCCTCTGTCCTGATAAAGGAGCGGTTACTTCGACCCCGCCCAAAAGTTTTACACTGCAGCGGGCTAGTCTTTTAACCAGTCCAAAGCCTCCTTTTTTGGTTGCTTTAGGGAAGATTCCGATAGTCATGTCAGCCTTTCCCTCAGCCACGGGCATCAGCAATTTTTCAGCTTCCGATGCGCATTTACCAAGATCGGCATCGATAAAAGCAACGATTTCCGCATTTTCCGGAAGCTGTCCGACTCCCTGATTCAATGCATTGCCTTTGCCGCGGTTGACCGGCAGGGTCAGGACCATATTGGCGCCTGCTTCCCTGGCCAGTTCTGAAGTATTATCAGCCGACCCATCGTCCACCACCATAACGGCAAGGTCTTTTATCTGGATCAGACTGCTGATAGTAGCAGTGATCCTCTCAGCTTCATTGAACGCCGGTACTATCGCCCACATTTTAGGCATTATGCGCACTGCTCCTTTTCTTGATTTGCTTCATAATGTTCGACTGATTATGATCATTCTTCCGGCAGCATCATCCTGGAAGTCGATTTGATGCCATAATTTCCTTCTATGCCATCAGCCAGAGCTATCACCAGTGCAGTCTCACCGATGACTGTGTCTGCGTTGTCTACTGTTGTAATATTCTTTTTCTGGTAGT
This sequence comes from Thermoanaerobacteraceae bacterium, assembly GCA_045544075.1. GTDB lineage: Bacteria > Bacillota > JAZPYJ01 > JAZPYJ01 > JAZPYJ01 > JAZPYJ01. The sequence continues at coordinate 1,262 of JAZPYJ010000091.1, read as the reverse complement.
TCGGGATATAAGACACTTTACAATCGTTTCTTTCCACACCGCATACTGTCAGGCCATTATCCAGCAATGCGTCAATGATAGTCAGATCGATCTCGTCGACGAACTCTGCTCTTGCTTCTTCCTCTGTTCCGCCGACCAGTATGACAGTATCTATCTCCGTGCCGTAATCACCTGTAGTGCTTAACAGACTTTCATTGATCAGATAGGAGATAAGTTCTTTATTATCATTCTGCAGCAGCGCATCGATCAGAGCTTTGCTTAAGACCTGCAGCCATGTATTGTCGTTATCTGATTCTTCTATATCGTAACCCGACGATTCCAGAATATCGATAATTTCGCTCTTTTGTTCTTCACTCACTTCCGTCAGTTGTTCCTTGATCAATGTGGAAGAGACAACATTGCCGGATGCCTTATCCAGTTCATTGGCAAGAAATTCGATATCAAAAGCGCTGTCAGTGGAAATAACAGCAATGTTCCTGTACTCCAGCCTGCCGGCGACTAACTGCGGATAAACCATGTTTTCATATTGCTTATGAAGTTCCAAAACGCTTTGTAATGAATTTATCTCGTTGCTGAGTTCGTTGTTTTCCTCAGTCAATGTATTAACATGCTCGTCTAATCGATCATACAACTCTGCCTGCTGCTCGTTGATCAAATCATTAAGACTTTGATTATTGCCGATGACTCCGCCGATCATAATTCCGATCCCCAAAGCCAGAAAAATACCGACGATCGTAGCAACATGATATTTCATATCAATAATCATATTTTATCCTCACTAATAATTTATAATTATCCTGAAATTATTCAACAGCATTTCTATCAGTTTGCGAGTAACGGGAGAAACCATAACGATCGCCAATAAAGGCACCAATGCAGCAAAAATCAGCCAGAAATAATGTCTTGCCCGTGTTCTTTGCCCATACAGCTGACTGACTCCTTTAGCGTCTATCAGCATAGATCCTACTTTCAGCCGTACCAGGAAGGTACTCGCCATTCCCTTGCGTCCTTTTTCCAGAAAATCGACCATGTTGGAATGGGTACCCACAGCAACTATCAGCTTTGCTTTATGATGGTAGGCCAGCAGCATGGCTATATCCTCGCTTGTTCCTTTGGAGCAGTATATCACCGGATTCAGTTTCAGTCCGGCTAAACGTTCCAGCCCGGGAGCCCTGCCGTCGACATAAGCATGTACGACTATTTCCGCTCCGCAGAGCAATGTGCTGTCCGATACGCTGTCCATATCGCCTATAAGTCGGATC
>JAZPYJ010000090.1:0-6165 GCA_045544075.1 Thermoanaerobacteraceae bacterium | reverse complement strand
ACTATAGATAAACTCATGATGTTAAGCGGATTAAGTATCGCAGAACTCAACGGAATTCTGCTTTATATGGAATTAAAGGGCCTTATAATTAATATGCCTGGTGAAATATATATGACTGCTGTTAAGATTTAGGTCATTTTGATTATTTTCAAAGTAACTGATGAAGAGGTGTTATAGTGGCTAATAAAACACTGCTTATCGTCGAATCTCCGACGAAAGCAAAAACGATCAGCAAATTCCTGGGCAGGAATTATACAGTAAAAGCAACGATGGGGCATGTACGTGATCTCCCCAAAAGTCAACTGGGCGTTGATGTTGAAAATAATTTTGCACCCAGATATATAACTATCAGAGGCAAAGGCGATATTGTAAAAGAATTGAGGTCTTTGGTAAAAAAATCGGATAGAGTATTACTGGCAACGGACCCCGATCGTGAAGGGGAGGCTATTTCGTGGCATTTACAAAATGTACTTAACCTCGATCAGCAGGATAAGTGCCGTGTAGAATTTCATGAGATCACAAAAGACGCAGTTAAAACAGCAGTAAAAAATCCAAGGTCTGTCAACAATTCTATGGTCGATGCTCAACAGGCACGCCGGGTGCTGGATCGTCTGGTAGGTTACAAGCTTAGCCCTCTTTTATGGAAAAAAGTTAGTAAGGGTCTCAGTGCCGGCCGTGTTCAATCAGTGGCTCTGAAAATCATATGTGATAGGGAAGAAGAAATATTACAATTCAAGCCTGAAGAATATTGGTCTGTTAATGGCATCTTTTGTTCTGCTGCCTGCGATGTTTCTGAGAAGGCAAATCATATAGAAGCCAAGCTTATGAAATATAAAGATAAAGCTATTGATATAAAGAATAAGCAGCAGGCGGAGAAAACAGTCGCTGATATCAGAAATCAGCAGTCAAAAGTAGCCGATATAAATCATAAAGAAAAGAAAAGATATCCGGCTCCTCCATTTACGACCAGCACATTGCAGCAGGAAGCGTATAAACATTTGAATTATACACCTCGCAAAACCATGATGATAATCCAACAGTTATATGAAGGTATCGATCTGGGCAAACAGGGAACTCTTGGCCTGATCACTTATATACGTACTGACTCGACCCGGATATCCGATTCAGCCAGACAAGAAGCGGCTGAGTTTATCATAAACGAATACGGGAAAAAATATGTCAATGCCGGCAGTACAAAAAGGAATAACAAAAAGGCCTCTGTGCAGGATGCCCATGAAGCTATAAGACCTACGTCGGTTAATCTTCAGCCGGATAATATCAAAGAATTTCTGACACGTGATCAATACAGGATGTACCAATTGATTTGGAAACGTTTCGTGTCTTCTCAAATGAGCCCGATGATTTCAGATGAAACGATACTGGATATTTCAGCAGGTGATTATAAATTTCGTGCAAATGATGCAGTGATGAAATTCCCCGGATTTATGCTGGTATATAAGGATTATGGAAGTAAAGAAGATAAAAATATAATAGATTCGCATTTTTTGCCTTATGTATCAGTTAATGATCCGCTTACTATCGTGGAGCTGCAGCCAAAACAACATTTCACCCAGCCGCCCCCCAGATATTCAGATGCAACACTGATCAAATATCTTGAGGAGAAAGGCATCGGCCGTCCCAGTACTTATGCTCCTATTGTGGAAATAATTCTTCAGAGAAGATATGTAGTCAGAGATAAAAAACTGTTTTGCCCGACAGAGTTGGGAATTACGATCAATGAAATGCTGAAAGAGTATTTTCCGAAAATACTGGACATAGGCTTTACAGCTGACATGGAGCATCAGCTTGACGATATTGCCGAGGGAAAAACCAATTGGACAGACACTATCAGTGCGTTTTATAAACCATTTGCTGCAGATTTGGATAAAGCGGAAAAGGAGATCAGCAAAATAAAGATTGAAGATCAGGTATCTGATGAAAAATGTGAGGTTTGCGGCCGCAATCTTGTTGTCAAGATGGGTCGTTTCGGCAAGTTCCTTGCCTGTCCTGCTTTTCCGGAATGCCGTTTCACAAAACCGCTACTTGAGCAAACCGGTATAAGCTGCCCTGAGTGCAGCGGAGAGATTGTTCTTAGGCGCAGTAAAAAAGGCAGGGCATTCTATGGGTGCAGTAATTATCCTGAATGTACTTATACACTTTGGCATAAGCCAACTGCTCATAAATGCCCTCAATGCGATTCGATCCTGATGGAAGTAAAAGGGAAAAATAAGAAATTGATTTATAAATGCAGCAATGAAAGCTGCAATTATCAGCGAAGTGCTGACAGTGAAGAAGAATGATTATTATTATAATGATGGGATGAGCAAAGAATTGAAAGAATTAACAGTAATCGGAGGAGGTCTGGCGGGCTCAGAGGCAGCCTGGCAGGCAGCGCAAAGAGGCATAAATGTAAATCTGTATGAAATGCGTCCGTTTCAGCATACCCCGGCTCATAAAACAGAATTGCTGGCCGAACTGGTATGCAGCAATTCGTTAAAAGCAGCATCTTTGGATAATGCTTCTGGTCTGTTGAAAGAGGAATTACGGCGTCAGGATTCACTGATCATGCGCTGCGCTGATCAGGCAGCTGTTCCTGCTGGAGGAGCTTTGGCTGTTGATCGGAAAAGGTTTTCTTTATTAGTAACTGATGCCATCTGCAATGAACCCAAAATAAATTTGATCAGAGAAGAGATCTGCGAATTGCCAGACAGCCCTGTTTTGGTGGCCAGCGGACCATTAACCTCTGAAAAATTATGTGAACAACTGCAAAAAATGATCGGCGGCTTTTTGTATTTTTATGATGCAGCTGCTCCAATCGTTACCCTGGAATCACTTGATCAGGATAAGATTTTCAGAGCTTCGCGATATGAGAAGGGTGACGCGGCTTACCTCAATTGTCCTCTTAATGAAGATGAATACTCTGAGTTTTACCATGCGCTGATCGCGGCGGAGCGTTATCCGCTGAAAGAATTTGAAAAAGAAAAGCATTTTGAAGGATGTATGCCGGTAGAGGTGCTTGCTGCCCGCGGTTATGATACTTTGCGCTTTGGGCCGCTCAAACCGGTCGGCCTGAAAGATCCTAAAACAGGATATATGCCTTATGCTGTGGTTCAGTTGCGGCAGGATGATGCATCCGGAAGTCTGTTCAATCTGGTCGGGTTTCAGACAAATCTCCGCTGGGGAGAGCAAAAGCGAGTATTTGGAATGATACCGGGATTGGAAAATGCAGAATATATAAGATACGGGGTAATGCACCGCAATATTTATATAGATGCCCCCAGAGTATTGAAACCAACATGGCAGATTATAAGAAACGAAAAAATTTTTATAGCCGGACAGCTTTCCGGTGTTGAAGGATATCTGGAATCAACCATCTCCGGATTGCAGGCCGGTATTAATGCCGCACGTTTGCTGCAGGATAAACCGCTGCTGATATGGCCTGAAACAACGATCGGAGGAGCTTTGACCGCATATATAACAAATAAAACGGGCAGTAAGTTTCAGCCAATGAATGCAAATTTCGGAATACTCCCTCCGTTGAAAAAAAGAATCCGCAATAAAAAAGAGCATAAGCTTGCTATGTCGGAGCGAGCTCTGCAGTCTCTGGATGAGTTTGAAAAACATATGATCAGTTAAGGCTGATTTTAGAAAAATTATTTATTATACTAACAGATTATTCCTGCACGGCAATGAATAAGATGATAAGCCGAAATATTCAGAATCAGCAAGGAGTTGATCAGTATGTTCAAAGGAACGACTGTTGTAGCGGTAAAAGGAAACAATGGTGTAGCTATAGGAGGAGACGGACAGGTCACCTTCGGCGAAACAACTATAATGAAACACGGCGCGAAAAAAATCAGAAGATTGTATCAGGGGAAAGTCCTGGCCGGATTTGCCGGATCAGTTGCAGATGCCTTTACGTTATTCAGCTTATTTGAGAGCAAGCTTGAGCAGTATCAGGGCAATCTGCAAAGAGCAGCGGTCGAACTGGCGCAGGATTGGCGCAAAGATAAAATGTTGCAGAGGCTGGAGGCTATGCTTCTGGTTGCAGATACTGAAAATCTGCTGCTTATTTCCGGAAACGGGGAGGTTATAGAACCGGATGAAAATGTTCTGGCAATAGGTTCAGGCGGTTCATATGCTTTTGCAGCGGCGACTGCACTTGTACGACATTCGGATATGATGCCGAAAGAAATTGTGCAGGAGGCATTAAAAATTGCATCCTCGATATGTGTATATACCAATGACCATATTACTATTGAAGAATTGAACGGAGGGGACGATAAATGAATGATTTGATACCGGTGAACAGCACTCATGAATTGACCCCGAGACAAATTGTTCAGGAGCTTGACAAGTATATAATCGGGCAGGAGGAAGCGAAAAAATCAGTTGCGATAGCTTTGCGCAATCGTTATCGCCGTCGGCAGCTTCCTCAGGAGATGAAAGAGGAAATCGTTCCCAAAAACATTTTAATGATCGGCCCGACAGGCGTGGGCAAAACAGAAATCGCCCGCCGGCTGGCAAAATTGGTCCGGGCTCCTTTTATTAAAGTTGAGGCAACTAAATTTACCGAAGTCGGATATGTGGGACGTGATGTGGAGTCTATGATCCGTGATCTGGTAGAAACATCGATCAGAATGGTAAAACAGACCAAAATGGAAAGCGTGGAAGATCAGGCAAATAAAATGGCGGATGAACGAATAGTGGAAATAATAGCGCCTATGCCGGTGAAACCAGGCTCAAACCGCAACCCGCTTGATGTTTTATTAGGACATAATAAACAGGAAAGCAGCATGAGCAGCGATGAATATAATCGTCGAGCAAATCAGGTAAGATATGAGAGATCTATCCTGGCAGAACGGTTGGCTTCCGGCAAAATGGAGGATGAGATCATTGAGATCGAAACAGAAGAAAGCAGTCAGCCTCTGATGGAGATCTTTTCTATCGGTGATAATTCCGGTGTCAATATGCAGGATCTGATGAACAGTATGATGCCGAAAAAGAAAAAAAGACGTCTTCCTATTAAAGAGGCGCGCAAATATATAATTCAGCAGGAAGCCCAGAAGCTGATCGATATGGATGAAGTAACTACCATCGCAATCCGCAATGTTGAAGAGAACGGAATAGTTTTCTTGGATGAGATAGATAAGATTGCGGTTCGTGAGAATACAGGCGGAGCTGATGTTTCCAGAGGAGGGGTCCAGCGGGATATTCTTCCTATCGTGGAAGGATCAACGATCATAACAAAATACGGTCCCGTAAAAACCGATTATATTTTATTCATAGCTGCCGGAGCATTTCATGTAGCCAAGCCGTCAGACCTGATCCCCGAGCTGCAGGGCAGATTTCCGATCAGAGTTGAACTTCAGAGCTTATCCCGTGAAGATTTATGTCAGATACTTGTTGAACCCAAGAATTCTCTTTTGAAACAATATACCGCTCTTCTTGCTGTTGACGGTATGGAGGTCAGTTTTACTGATGAGGCTTTGCTGGAAATATCAGAGATAGCATTCGCAGTAAACGAACAGAACGAAAACATAGGTGCCCGCCGGCTGCACACTATCATGGAGAAATTGCTTGAGGATCTATCCTATGAGGTAGCAGGAAGCGGAACAGCTCAGGTTAATATAGATAAAAAATATGTGCAGCGCAAGCTAAGCAGTATTATTCAGGATCGTGATCTTAGCCGTTATATTTTATAAATAATCGAACAAAAAAATAATAAAAAATGTTGCATATTCGATCTGTTTGTGATAAAATACTTCAGGTTGTAAAACACACGTTTTAGGATTCTGTCAGAGGTGCCCAAGAGGAACTGACAGAAGTTGAATAAAACGGAGGTCCAAACCGTGAGAGGAGGTGTAAATATGTCTGTTATTTCGATGAAACAGTTGTTGGAGGCCGGTGTTCATTTCGGACATCAAACCCGTCGCTGGAATCCGAAAATGGCACAGTACATTTTTACCGATCGTAATGGAATCTATATTATTGATCTTCAGAAGACAGTAAAGATGGTGGAAACAGCTTATTCATTCGTTCGTGATATAGCTCTGGACGGAGGAACCGTACTTTTTGTCGGTACTAAAAAACAAGCTCAGGATGCTGTTAAAGAAGAAGCTGAAAGATGCGGCATGTATTATGTCAATCAAAGATGGCTGGGCG
>JAZPYJ010000089.1:0-2239 GCA_045544075.1 Thermoanaerobacteraceae bacterium | reverse complement strand
ATGCATTCTCCTGTAGCCAGATCATATACATCTCCGCTGAAAGGTGAAGCTGCTGAACAGTGGTATGTCTGTTCTGCCAATTGAGCAAAGCTTTCGCATACTTCATCTTCTCCATGATTGACAAAGACTTGTCTGCATTCGACATGTCCCAGCCATTGCAGAAGGGAATCACGGTCTGCATGGCTGCTGAACCCGTCTATTTGAGCTATTCGGGCTTTAACTGCTATATCTTCACCGAACAGACGTATACTATCAGCTCCGTCAAGCAGCTTGCGCCCTACAGTTCCGAATACCTGGAAGCCGACAAAAAGTACTGTACATTCAGGACGCCATAAATTGTGCTTCAGATGATGACGGATCCTTCCTGCTTCACACATACCGGAAGCGGAAATAATCACTTTAGGGGTCGGATCGGTATTGATGGCAATCGATTCTTCGGTAGTCTGACTGGTCTGCAGATTGGAGAACATAATAGGGTTGACGCCTTGCTTTAATTGATTGACCGTATCCTCGTCACAATATTCAGCCATCTCGGAATTGTATATCTGAGTTGCTTCAACAGCTAACGGACTGTCAACAACTACGGGGAAATCTTCAAATTCAGGCAGAAGATGCTGATTTTTTATTTCATGAATCAGATACAGCAATTCCTGCGTGCGACCGACAGCGAAAGAGGGAATTACCAAGTTGCCGCCGCGCCGGAATGTATCCTGCAGTATATCTATGAGCTGATCAATGTATTCAGGCCTGGGGCCATGATTACGGTCCCCGTAAGTCGATTCAATCACAACATATTCTGCTTTGGGCGGGATCTGCGGGTTGCGGAGAAGCGGACGTTCATTATTGCCTATATCTCCCGAGAAGAGAATAGTTTTTTCAATTCCGTTTTCATTAATTGTAAATAAAATATTGGATGATCCCAAAAGATGACCGTTATCAGTGAAACGGATAGTGATTGAGTCAAATATATTTACTTCTTCATCGTAATGATGAGGCTGAAAAAGGGGCAATGTCTTTTCAACGTCAGCCATTGTATACAGAGGGACATATTGTTCGCGAGCAGCTCTCTTTGCTTTTCGGTTGCGCCATTGAGCTTCAAATTCCTGAATATGAGCTGAATCACGAAGCATTATATTGCATAGCTGATTGGTAGCACCTGTGGAGTGAATAGGTCCGGTAAAGCCATTGGCAACCAGATAGGGAAGTTTTCCGGAATGATCGATATGAGCGTGAGTCAAACAAATCGCATCGATCTCACCGGGTGTTAAAGGAAAATCACAGTTTTCATAAATATCAGGACCTTGTTCGAGACCGCAATCGATCAAAATGCGTTTGCCGGCAGCTTCCAGCAGAGTACAGGAGCCGGTTACTTCATGCGCTGCGCCGATAAATGTTATATGCATAGAAGGACCTCCTTGCTGCACTTTGTTCATAATTGATTATATAATATAATTTTAATTATTATGACAACAAAAGTCAATAGGAATTGAAACCAGGGAAAAGGGATATTTTGATAAAACAAAACATCAAAATAAATAGGGACTTAATTTTATTATTAAGTCCCTTAATAAAAGTATTTTGAATGTTGATAAACTTTACTGTTGGAAATCATCCAGGTTGTCAAGTATATATTGGATGGTAACATTAGGATCAGATAAAATCATATCGATCATTTTTTGGAAATTTTCGGCGATCCATTCAACTTCCTGCCGGGTTGCATATTCGGTCAGATATTCTATATATAGGTCAAGATTATGACCTCTTAAATCATGGATCATACCAAAAAATAGAGGTGAGGCCAAAGTTTGTGCCGATATCCAATCCAGATCAAACTTCCATTCATCAGACAATTCCAGCATGAACGGAACATAACTGATCGTGCCGGGATACCAAGCTTCCATCTGCTTTTTGTGATATAATTTCTCTATAATACCCAAAATATATAATCCGCTTAAGTTATGATGATGATAAAATTGAGCAAAAGTGTCATTTAATTGCTGCAGAGCGTTGGCTGCTGTAGTTTCAGGCTTGATAACATTACGGGCGACGTAGGTATTCAATGTCATCCCGCTGGTACGTTTTTCTGTAAGTGTTGCCCGGTTGCTGTTGGTCATATTATAAGATGCATCTGCTTCACCATGGTTGGCTTTTGTACTTTGTGTTCTTATTAAAAGACAGAACAGAGTCATTAGTGATATTTGCTGCTGTTTACAGAAATCTTCGATCTGACGAGTCCTTT
>JAZPYJ010000088.1:0-3273 GCA_045544075.1 Thermoanaerobacteraceae bacterium | reverse complement strand
TATTATGAGATTTACTGCTGATCTCGTAGGGACAAGTTACGGCAAAGATCATAAGACTGATACAGCTTTAAAGGTCATTGCTGACCACTGCCGGGCGATAATCTTCGCGATCAATGACGGAGCACTGCCTTCCAATGAAGGACGGGGCTATGTTATTCGGCGTCTCCTGCGCAGGGCGGTTCGTTTCGGCAGAGTCCTCGGCATGAAGGAAGCATTCCTGACCAGAATCGTTGACGAAATAATCGGTCAGATGGGAGATGCCTATCCGGAATTAGTGGCAAATCAGGAACGTATCAAGCAGATAATCGCTACTGAAGAGCAGAGGTTCAGTGAAACTCTGGAGCAGGGGATAGCTCTGCTGAATGATATTATTCAGCAGCCCGAAGTCCGTGAGCAGAGAATCATCAGCGGAGCAGACGCTTTCCGGCTTTATGATACTTACGGATTTCCGCTGGAGCTGACAAAAGAGATTGCAGATGAACAGGGTTTGAACGTTGATGAAGCTGCATTTAATTCGGAAATGGAGATGCAGCGGGAAAGAGCACGCAGTGCCCGTCAGGAAACAGAGTATTTATCGGAAAAAGATGAACTGTATAAACAGCTGAAAGATGAGTTCGGCACGACTGATTTTATCGGTTATCAGCAGCTGAATGGTGAGACGAAGATATTGGCGCTGCTTACAGATAATAAAATGGTCGATTCCGTCAGCGAAGGGCAGGAGGTTGAGATTATCGTTCCGGTCACTCCTTGTTATGCTGAACAAGGGGGACAGGTTGCTGATTTCGGAAAGATATATAATGAAAAATGTGAGATACAGATCATTAATGTTGTCAAACCGGTCGAGAATTTTATTGTTCATTATGGATCTGTTGTCAGCGGACGATTAAATATAGGTGATAATGTTAAGATTGAAGTAGATAAACACCGCCGGATGTCCATCGCCCGCAATCACTCGGCAACTCATCTGCTGCATAAAGCACTTAAACAGGTATTGGGCGATCATGTCAATCAGGCAGGTTCGCTGGTTGAACCGGACAGACTGCGTTTTGATTTCAGTCATTACGCTGCGATATCCGCGGAGGATCTGCAAAAGGTCGAGGATATTGTTAATGAGCAGATCCATGCAAATCTTCCGGTCGTGACGAAGGAAACGACTGTGGAAGAAGCGAAAGCTGCCGGAGCTATGGCTCTGTTCGGTGAGAAATACGGTCATATCGTGCGAATGGTCAGCATGGGAGATTTCAGTCTGGAATTATGCGGCGGCACACATCTGAATTCAACTGCTGAGGCCGGATTGTGCAAAATATTAGGTGAAAGCAGTATCGGATCAGGTGTTCGCCGTATCGAAGCTCTGACCGGTGAAGCAGCATTGAAATACTTCCAGGCCAGAGAATCAGAATTTGATCAGATAACCGATCTGGTCAAGGTCCAGCCTGCTGAAGTCGTAAAAAAAGTAGACAGTTTGGTGAAATCGGTCAAAGAAATGACTAAAGAACTTGAACAGCTGCGCCGTAATGTTGCAAAATATGAGGCGGCTGATCAATTGAATCAGGTCCAGGATATCCAAGGTGTCAAAGTATTGTCGATCGAGGTACAGGCTGCTGATATCGAGGCATTGAGAGAAAATGCAGATATTTTCAAGGATAAGCTGGGCAGCGGGGTAGTAGTTTTAGGTGCTGTTATGGATGACAAAGTTAATTTTGTCAGTTGCGTAAGCAAGGATCTGCTTTCCAGGGGACTGCATGCCGGTAAGCTGATCAAAGAGATAGCCAAAACAGCCGGCGGCGGAGGCGGCGGCAGACCTGATATGGCTCAGGCCGGCGGAAAAAAACCGGATCAGTTGAATGCCGCTTTAGCCAAAACTGCAGAACTGGTAAGAGAACAGCTTCAATGATCGAAAAACGAAGAACGTTTCCATTATGAATGCCTGATCGGCGGATGACTGATCAGGCATTCGGGAAATTGTTTTTTCTGGTAATTATGTATTTTTCAGTATATCAATCAATTGTTTGCTTTGTGTATTTATTATTTTTTTCGTTCTTTAACAAGTATACATTGATTTTGTGTTGACAAGGTGACTGATTTCGCTTTATAATTAGTTAATAGAGTTTGGATGGTTTTGGCATTCAGAGAAGCATAAGACATCTTTTTTTTTGCTTCGATAAATCTGATTGCAGAAACAATACAATATATTGTTGGTTTTACAAAATAATTAACTAGGCTTTATTGTAAACTTTTTGTGTGTTGCGGAATTATTCATTATTTATTTACGCACCAGCAAATTGAGGAGGTGGTTGTCGGATTTAAGCCAGACAGGATTTTTGCAGTACAGTTTTTATTCTTATTTTAGGGGGTGTACAGTTTGACAATTGGACAGTTAGTTGCAGTTTGTATTTTATTGCCAATTATCTCAGCGTTTATTTGTCGTTTACTCCCCAGTGGCCTGGTAAGACGTATAGTGGTCATCGCAACAGTACTTGCCATTACATGTTGCTCATTTATTTTGTTATTCAACGGACCATTCGAATACACTCCAGGTTCCTTAGGAGGTCTCAGCTGGGATACCATCATTTTAGTACTTGACTACGCACTTTTGCTTTACTTCTTCTACATTGGTATCAAACGCAAAAGTATTTTGGTTCTTGTTCTGACTTTAGTTCAGGCAATTCCGCTGATCTGGTTCGAATTTATTCTTGGTGCTCATGCAGAAGTGGCACCGGTATTTTATGGTGATTACTTATCTCTGATTATGTCCTGCATCATTTCTTTAGTCGGTGGCTTGATCTGTATATTCGGTCTCCGCTATATGGATGATTATGAAGCTCATCATAATGCAGGTCAGAAATCCAGACAACCGGTATTCTTCTTCTTTCTGGTTTTATTCCTGGGTGTTATGAATGCACTGGTTTTCTCCAACAATTTATTATGGCTCTATTTCTTCTGGGAAGTCACCACGATGTGTTCCTATCGCCTTATCGGGCATGACAGAACTCCGCTCGCTCTGCATAATGCGACCAGAGCTTTGTGGATGAACTCAATCGGTGGCTGCTCTTTCGTGGCTGCTATCATTATCTTCTACTTGCAGAATGCCAGCATGTCCTTACAGGATGTAGTCAGCATGTCTGCTCCTAGTGCATTGATGCTGACGGTAGTTGCCTGCCTGGCTCTGACCGGATTCACCAAATCCGCTCAGTTCCCGTTCCAGACATGGCTGTTGGGTGCAATGGTTGCGCCGACTCCTGTTTCCGCATTACTCCACTCCAGTACCATGGT
>JAZPYJ010000087.1:0-9903 GCA_045544075.1 Thermoanaerobacteraceae bacterium | reverse complement strand
CATCTGTTAAGAATGTAGTCTTTTTATTTAGGTCAAACGATTTTGCCAAGATCTATCCCCATATAATAATATATTCAGTTGATTATTATATCATATTATTTTATTTAAAACAACCTTTTTCAGATAGCAGTCATATTCCATACTTATAATATACTAATTTAATATTAATCAAGAATTAATTTCATCAATAACCGCTGATTTTTTTATATCACACAGTAAACGGACAGCCTGAACCGACTGTCCGTTTACTTTTTTATTCAGTTGCTTCTGTCAAGTAAATACAGTGCCAATTGCCTTAAAGGCTCAGCCTCTTCGCCGAAGCCGGCCAAAGCTGCCACCGCGCATTTTGTCGCTTCAACGGCCAGCTCACGCGATTTATCTAATCCGTAAAATTTAGGATAGGTAGCTTTGCTGTTTTTTTCGTCACTGCCGACGACTTTGCCAAGCTGTTCGGTTGTACCTGTAATATCCAGAATATCATCTGTGATCTGAAAAGCAAGTCCCAACTGTTCTGCATATTCACTTAGATCAGACAGCTGCGCATCTCCAGCTCCCTGCAGTATCGCTCCTGTTCTTACAGCCGCCTTGAGCAAAGCACCTGTTTTATGTTCATGCATATAGCGCATTGTATCGGTATCGACTTCACACCCTTCGGATTCTATATCAACAACTTGTCCGCCGATCATCCCGTCAGTACCGGCTAAGCCGGCTAATTCACCAATCACCCTGACTAAAGCTTCAGACTCAAGTCCGTTTTTTGAACCGTTGCAGGCAAGAATATGAAAAGCTTCGGTCAGCAAAGCATCCCCTGCCAGAATTGCCGTTGCCTCATCAAAGGCCTTATGACAGCTAAGACGTCCGCGCCTGTAATCATCATTATCTAGAGCCGGCAGATCATCATGTATCAGAGAGTAGGTATGAATCATTTCTATAGCACAGGCCGCCGGCAGGACTTTATGCGGATCGCCTCCCACTGCCCGGGCAGACCATTGAACCAGAAGAGGGCGTAATCTTTTCCCGCCTGCGAGCAGACTGTATCGCATGGCCTTATAGATCACAGGCGGATAAGTGTCTGCTGACGGAATGATCTGTTCCAATTCTGTTTCTATCAATCGTGCCTGCTGTTTCATAAAATCAGCAAAGGATCCATTAGTCACTTGGCCACAGCTCGCTTTCCTCATCAACCGGATGTGCTTCAGAAAAAATGTCCTCGTCGTTATCTGAAATATTTGAGTCGAGTGAAATGATCTGATCCTTCGGCAATTGAGCCAGCTCATTTTCTGACAATTCCGGATTCAGAAGATATTCGATCTTTTTTTCAGCCTTTTCCAGATGTTCATTGCATATCCGTGACATATTGACACCCTGCTCAAACAGCTTTAATGAATCAGCTAATCCCATCTCTCCCTGTTCAAGCTGATCAACGATTTTCTCCAGCTCGGCTATTGCTTCTTCAAATGATGTTTTCTTTTTTGCCATAACGATTCTCCCATATTTAGCCGGTTCAGCTAACAGATCATATTATCGCTGCATTAACTTTATCGGAAAACAATTATCAAGTCAGCCAATGCGCTGTTCTACTGCAGCAACCGTTTTCTGTTTGAATAATTCTGCTGTTTTATGCAGTTCATCTGTTTTCTGCTGCAAGCTTTTGATAATGCTTTCATCACGAATGGTCTTAAGGTTGATCTGCACGCTCAGCAAAGCACTGTCGACAGACGCGGACAGTGCATAAGCAGCGACCCCCACATCGCTTATCGCACTTTTATTGCCGTATTCGGCAAGTTCACATGCTGTCTTCAACATTGAGCATGCGGTCTCCGCTATCTGCAGCGGAATACTTGCCGCTTCATAAGCCATCTGCTGAAGTTTGGCTGATCGTTCTGCTTTTTGTTCTTCAGTTTCTTTAGGCAGACGCAGCACTTGCATATATTTCTCGAAAACAGCTATATCAGCTTCTGTTAATCGTTTGAATTCAGACAGGCACTCCAGGGCACGCCTCTGATGAGCTTCAGCCGACGCACGGAACTGTTGATACTTTTTATTATCCAAAGTCAGATTAGCCACCATAGAGATCATGCTTGCTCCCAAACATCCCTGAACAGCCGCAATGCTTCCGCCGCCCGGAGTAGGGGATGAAGATGCTGATCTTTCCAAAAAATCGTTCATAGACAATTGTAATATACTATTTTCGTTTGTCATTTCAGCCCCGCCTTTTATTATAATATTTCTATGAGATAGGTTATAATTGCAGCAGTATTTCAGGCCGCTGCATCCGGATCCCTTTCAGTAAGTTCATCATAAGCAGCGCTGTCGTCAAAGCCCCTACACCGCCCGGAACCGGAGAAATCATCCCTGCTTTTTCGCTGACTGCAGCAAAATCAACATCCCCGCATATGCCTTCCTCGCATTCATTGATTCCGGCATCAACTATCACAGCTTCAGGCTTTATCATTTCTGCAGTGATCATTTTCGCTTTGCCTACCGCAGATATTAAAATATCAGCCTGTTTTGTAAATCGCGGCAAGTCAATCGTCCGGGAATGACAAACGGTTACAGTAGCATTTTCCTGCAGCAGCAGCGGGATCAATGGTTTGCCCACTGCCTCCCCTCTGCCGACTACCACCACATGACGGCCGGAGATCTCTACACCTGAACGCTTCAGAATTTCTATACAGGACTGAGGGGTTGCCGGAAACAGTCCGGGCGCTCCGGCAAAAAGTCTTCCCTTATTTTCCAGCTGCATACCGTCAACATCTTTTATAGGATCGATCCTGTTAAGCACGCACCGCTTATCGATCTGCGGAGGCAGAGGCAATTCGATCATTATCCCGTGGATATTTGCATCTGCATTCAGTTGATCGATCACATGCAAAAGCTCATTCTCACTTATTTGCGTATTATATTTGAAGAGGCTGAATTCTATTCCAAGTTTGGCGCATACTTTTTCTTTTGAACGCGCGTATACTTCTGAAGCCGGATCATCTCCTGCCAAAACCACAGCCAAATGCGGCAATAATCCCTGTTGTTTAAGAGCATTCACCCCGGCTGCTACTTCTGCTTTTATTATTGCAGCGATCTTTTTACCGTCCAGAATTTCTGCCATTATACTTTCCTCCAACCTGTATATGTAATATTATTTCCGTTGGTCCTGAAAATATATATTCCACATTTTGTTTATCGATCCATTTCAACATCATTAACCGTACACTTAATCTTTCCGTCTTTTAACCTGACAGAGATCAAATCGCCTTCTGATATCTGACTTGCCGTAGTAACTACGTTCCCGTCGTTCTTTTGACAAATACCATAACCGCGTTCCAAAGTTGCCAACGGGCTCAATGACTGCAGCCTGCTGCTTAAAAAAATAAAATTCTGTTTACAGCCATTCAGTTTGGACTCAGCTGATCTTTCCAGTTTATCCATCAACCATTCTTTTTCCTGCTGACGCCGGTCTATCAATTCACGTTTCGGATCTGAAAAAATACGCTTCTGCTGTAAAATCTGCAGTTCCTGCTGTTTTCTTTTTATCTGGCTCCGAACGGAATTTAAAAGACGATCGTTGAATTGTCTGAGCTGTATCCTCAGATCTGCCTTTCTGGGAAGCACAAGCTCAGCTGCGGCTGACGGAGTAGCTGCCCGCAGATCTGCCACATAATCAGCAATAGTAAAATCAGTTTCATGCCCAACAGCTGAGATCACCGGCAACTCGGAACGTGCTATCGCTAAAGCGACTTTTTCCGTATTAAAAGCCCATAAATCTTCCATAGATCCGCCGCCGCGGGCAACTATGATCACCTCGGCATCTTTTACTTTATTGGCTGCCTGCAGCGCCCATACCAATTGATCGGGAGCATTTTCTCCCTGGACTGAACTGGGTATGATCACTATATGCACAGTTGAATAGCGGCGTTCGATGATAGACATAATATCACGAAGCGCAGCACTGCCTAAAGCCGCAACAACGCATATCTTACGCGGGAAGGACGGGATAAGACGTTTGCGTTCTTCCGCAAACAATCCGGCCTTTTCCAGACGTTTTCTTAATTGTTCGAAGGCCATATACAAAGCGCCTACTCCATCCGGCTGCATTTCCTCAATATAAAGCTGGTAAGCTCCGTCCCTTTCATATACGTCAATATATCCACGAATCAATACAGACATTCCGTTTTCCGGACGGAAACGAAGAGACTGTGCACGTGAACGAAACATCACTCCCTTAACGGAAGCATTATCATCTTTCAAAGTAAGATAGATATGACCTGTGTGATGCAGTTTGCAGTTGGACAATTCTCCCCGTACCCAGATACCGGTCATCTGTTTATCACCGGTTATCAGCTTTTTAATATAAATTGTGAGCTCCTGCACGCTCCAGATCCTGCCCATTGCCATACCTCTCCAGCTTATTATCTGTTATTTCTATATGCCAGAACAGGCAGCTGAACTGCTGTCCTTAACCAGCTTTCATCTCAGCTGCCTGCCGTTGGGTCATGAATGAATATAAACGCACAAACCAAAATAACGAATAATCTTAAAGCTTGTCATTCTTATTTCTGTTGAAGATATTCATCAATTGCTTTAGCTGACTGTTTCCCGGCACCCATAGCCAGAATAACAGTTGCCGCGCCTGTAACGATATCACCGCCGGCATAAACGCCCGGACGTGAAGTTGCGCCTGTTGTTTCGTCAGCCACGATATAGCCCTTCTTGTTTAATTCAAGATCTTTAGTTGTGGAACCTACAAGAGGATTCGCTCCTGTACCGATCGCCATAACCAAAGTATCTATATCCATAATAAACTCTGAACCTTCAATAGCAACCGGCCTGCGGCGGCCCGATGCATCACTCTCGCCAAGTTCATATCTGAGACATTTCATCTGCTTGATCCAACCGTTTTCATCTCCGATCAATTCCGTCGGACAAGTCAGGAAAGCAAACCGGACTCCTTCTTCCTCAGCATGAGCAATTTCTTCGATTCTCGCCGGAGCTTCGGCACGGCTGCGGCGATAAACTATGGTAACCTCTTCAGCTCCCAGACGCAAAGCCGTTCTGGCTGCATCCATCGCTACATTACCGGCACCGCATACAGCAACTTTGGCTCCGACTTTGATAGGAGTAGCATATTCAGGGAACAGATAACCCTTCATTAAATTGCTGCGGGTCAAAAATTCGTTGGCTGAATAGACGCCGCACAGATTTTCACCAGGGATACCCATAAAGCGAGGCAGGCCCGCTCCTGTTCCCAGGAATACAGCTTCGAAACCTTCTTCCTCCAATAATTCATCTACGGTATAAAGCCGTCCTATAACTGAGTTGGTCTTGATCTTTACACCCAGCTGCTGCAGATTTGCGATCTCCTGTTTAACTATAGCTTTAGGCAGACGGAATTCAGGAATACCATATATCAGCACTCCTCCTGCAGCGTGCAGGCTTTCGAAAATTGTAACATCGTATCCTTTTTTAGCAAGATCAGCCGCACAGGTCAGGCCGGCGGGGCCGGAACCTATTACTGCGACTTTTCGTCCAGCAGACGCACTATCTTTATCTGCAGCATCGGTATTGTCTGATCCCTGATCTGCTTTCTGATTGAGCTCATAATCTGCAACGAAACGTTCCAAACGTCCGATAGCAACAGGCTCACCCTGTTTGCCGCGAACGCAGTATTGTTCACACTGAGTTTCCTGAGGGCATACTCTGCCGCAAATCGCCGGCAGTGAGTTCTTTTCTTTGATAGAATGGATAGCTGCGTCAAAATTGCCTTCTTTGATCTCACGGATAAAAGCAGGAATATTTACTTCTACAGGACATCCCTGCATACAGGGAGCTTTTTTGCAGTCAAGACAGCGCTGTGCCTCTATCAAGGCTGTTTCCGCGCTATAACCTAACGCAACCTCGTTAAAGTTTTTAATTCTTTCCTTTGCATCCTGTACCGGCATCGGCTGTTTGTTCTGATTATTCATTATGACATCCACCTCCGCATCCGCCGTGGGCTTCATGCTCAAATTTTTCGTTGGCAATAGCTTCTTTGTCACGATACATTGCTCCACGGCGACGTTGTTCAGCAAAGTCAATCAAATGGCCGTCAAATTCCGGACCGTCACAGCAGGCAAATTTCGTTTCACCGTCTACTGTAACACGACAGGCACCGCACATTCCCGTACCATCTACCATAATCGAATTCATGCTTATACGTGTAGGTATTTTATAAGGCCTTGTCAATTCACAGGTCGCCTGCATCATCGGCATAGGACCGATAGCAATGACCAGATCTATCTTTTCACCTGCATCAATAAGCTCCTGAAGCACATGAGTCCCGAAACCTTTGCGCACATAAGAACCGTCATCGGTGGTTATCAATAGTTCGGTGCTTGCTTCCCGAAGTTTATCTTCCCAGAAAACAAGATCCTTATTACGAAAGCCTATGATGGAAATAACACGATTTCCTGCTTCTTTCATGGCTTTAGCTATCGGATAACAGGGAGCAATACCTAAACCGCCGCCGGTAACGACAACTGTTCCGTATTTTTTAATAACGGACGGCTGTCCCAATGGTCCGACAAAGTCAGCTACATAATCTCCTGTTTCCAAAAGGCCCAGTTTACGGGAGGAATATCCTAATTCCTGAATAATGACCGTAACAGTACCCTTTTCCAGATCAAGATCAGCGACTGTAAGCGGCACACGTTCGCCTTCTTCATCCAGACGTATTATCACAAACTGTCCGGCTTTTGCCTTGCGGGCCACTTCCGGCGCCTCGATTTCCAGCAGCTTAACTACCGGACCTAAAACCTGCTTATCAACTATTCGATACATATTCCTGACTCCCCCATCGCTTAAATGGATTAATACTGCTGCATTCTTTTCATGCTCCGTTTATTTTGATCGGATTATATTGATCGAAGGATATAGCTTCGGCGATCTTTTGGAGCAGTCAAAAGGAATGCGCTATCATCTCTAACCTTGAAGTATTCTTGACTGAATACTTTTTTCCTCCTGATACTTGTGAATATTACATCAATATTTAGAATAATCGCATATTTTATTTCCCTAAATAGCTGTTTTTATCATGATCGTTTGATTATTTTGCAGTCGCCTTAACAGTTTTGCCGTATGTTCCATATACTTTGATTCCTTTGCCATCCAGTTTGTATTCTCTGATCTTAAACTTATATGTCTTGCCTGATTTAAGATTATTGAAATTACAGCTGGTCTTGCTCGTATTATATGTTTTGTACTTGCTCCCATCACTGAACATTGCATAGATATTATAACCATCCGCTTTATCAACCGTATCCCAGCTAAGTCTTATCTTGTTGGTCATGCCTTCGGCCCGCAGATTGTTCACAGTATCATTATAAGGTGTCGCTGATTTGTAGCTACAGTATTTGCCGTAAACTTTGCTGCCTTTCGAGTTTACTGTATAAGCCCGGACTCTGAATTTATAGGTTGTGTTATTGCTCAGATCAGTAAAATTGCAATAAGTTTTTACTGTGCTGTAATTCTTATATTTCGATCCGTCACTATATACAACATTTATATAATATCCGTCCGCTTTTTCTGAAGCGCTCCAGTCGATCCGTACCTTCTTATTAAATGCCAACGCTTTGAGACCGTCTACTGCATCCATGCGCGGAGTTGCTGAAACGGCTTTGCAATAATCGCCATATCCCCTTACACCATTGGAATCCAGTTTATAGACTCTTATTTTAAACTGATATTTTTTACCGTTGACCAGATTATTAAAATTGCAGCTCGTTTTCTCTGTCTTATATGTTTTATATTTGCTGCCGTCACTGTACATCGCATAGATATAATATCCATCTGCACTATCTACAGAATCCCAAGTCAGTTTTATCCGCTGATCATACGATGCGGCCTTAAGATTTTTTACAGAATCAGCAGAAGGAGTTGCCGAAACTACAGAACTGTAGGATCCGTATTTTTTACTGCTTCCGCCTCCGTTATATGCCCTGACTTTAAAACTGTATTCCGAATTATTAGTCAGATTTGTGAAATAACAATAATTCTTGGTTGTGGAATATGTTTTATATTTGCTGCCGTCACTGTACATGGCGTATATTTCATAACCATCAACATCGCCGATCTTATCCCAGTTGATTCTGATACGTTTGTCAAAGGACAATGCATTTAATCCCGTAACCTTTGCGGGAACACCTTTGGAGGTTACCGTACATGAGGTGCTGAATTTACCTGCCTTTGCAGTAATTTTCGCACTGCCTTTGCTGACCATGCTTACTTTGCCGCTGCTGCTTACTTTAGCCACGGAGGTATCGCTTGAAGACCAAGTAAGTCCGGATGTTATCGCACATTTTGCGTCTATATCATACCAATTATTGGAAGGAATCGACGCATAACAGGTAAGTTTAGCCGTGCTGCCGACTCCTATATCTGTCTTCCCGGACAAAGATAGTTTTTTGATAACAGTTCCCGAACCGGTCGTAACCTCGACAATTTGCGAATAATCACCGCTGATTCCGTTGTGTTCCTCATTTAAACCGGATGCTTTGGAATAATCGACCGCCAATACGTTCAGCCAATTGTCTTCCAGCTGAAATCCCGCGATTCCGACATATTTAATTTCAGGATTGATCATATTTATATAATGACTGTAATCTTCATCTTCATCCTGAGTTACCCAGGCTGATTTTTCTGCCTGATATAAATATTTTTCAAGATTATTCTCTATGCTTTCACCGCTCCATGCCAGATTATCGTTGCATGGCACTACACGATCATTATAATCACATTCAGTCGCGCGTTTGCCGTTTGGGCGAATATGTTCCAGACGGATGCTGGCTTCCGCTGCCCTTGTCTGAGCGATCCATTCCAGACTGGAAGACCATTTCATCGGCACATAGTCTGATGCTTTAAGGAAGCGTGACGTATTCCTTGGATCCGGTACATTACCGTCATTGCAAGCTTCTTTGCGGATCTCATTGATTCTTTTTAATAAAGCATAACCATCAGAAAAAGTACCGTTCACTTTAAGTAAAACACAGTTTGATGACGGCTTTGAAACGTCAGTTTGCCTGACATTATCTGCCGCAAAAGCGTATGAACCGCTGAAAAGCAAAACCAGACTCATTACTAATATCGATATTTTTTTCAACCAACTAATCATATCATCCCGCCTTCGGTCTATTCTATTTTTATTAATCGCCATCTTTTCTCACCACATACCGAGAAGATGCTGCATCAATAAGCTGACGCAGGTAATGCCTGTCCAGCATGAAAACCCAAGTAGAAGCGGTTTGGCTCCTGTTTTAATCAATTTAACTATATCAGTATTCAATCCTATAGCTGTCATAGCCATTACAATAAAAAATTTGCTGCATTGTCTGAGAAAAGAAAAAATGTTGTCAGCAACGCCAAGTACACTGCCGCTGCAGACCGCGTATATCACTGTCGTCAGCAGCGAAGCAAGAACAAAATAAGCAATGAACATTGGAAAAGATTTTTTCAGACTGAATTTCCCTCCGGATCCGATCCCCTTTTTTTGACTTCGCCATGAAACATACAACGATAAAAACAAGGTTATCGGAATAATCGCCAGCGTACGTGTCAATTTAACAATAGTGGCATATTCCAGAACAGAACCGTTCGTATTATAAAGTGTATCCCATACGGAAGCAGCTGCTGTAACAGATGACGTATCGTTTATAGCTGTTCCCGCAAACAGGCCGAAGCCCTCATTGGTCAGGCCGAGCATACCGCCCAGAGTAGGAAAGATAAGAGCAGCAATAACATTGAAAAAGAAAACTATAGAGATGGCCTGGGCTATATCTTCATCACTTGCATTGATAACAGGAGCTGTCGCAGCTATTGCCGATCCGCCGCATATAAGTCGGATCGTAGCCATGTCGTTCTGTGAGCCAAGGAGTT
>JAZPYJ010000086.1:0-16824 GCA_045544075.1 Thermoanaerobacteraceae bacterium | reverse complement strand
AGGATCTTTATCGTCGTTCCGCGCACCGGGCGGCCGATCGGATAGGTCCCGTCCTCTGATATCTGCCCGTCGCGGCAGCGGTAATAGGACGCGCATACAGTAGTTTCCGACGGCCCGTAGGTATTATAGACCTCCGCTTTATCCAGCAGATTATTCACATGATGGGCCCGCAGCACGTCGCCGCCGCTGATCAGCAGCCTCAGGGATGACGGAAGAGAGGGCAGATGGTTCATCTCTGCCAGAAGATAAGGAAATCCGGAAAGTATGGTCACCTGATGACGCTCCGCAAATCTCATCAGACTGCCGATGTCTTTTTTATCATCTTCCGAAGGGATCGCGAGCGCCGCTCCGTTCAGCAGACTCGCAAAGACTTCCTCGACAAATATATCGAACGAGCATACCGAATGCTGGAGCATGATGTCTCCCTGTCCGGGATGGAATTCATGCTCGAACGCTCTCACATAATGACATATGTTCCTGTTGGTGATCGATACTCCCTTCGGCCTTCCCGTCGTGCCCGACGTGTAAAGGACATATGCCGGGGCATCGGGATCCTGTCTGTAGACTCTCGTGCTGCTTCCCGGCGCTGCGGTGCAGATCGAACAGTCGGAATAGATCTGCTCATACTTTTCCAGTCCGGACGCGAACTGCATCTCGGTCAGGATAAAATCCACCTTCGTCTCATCCATCATATAGCTGATCCTGCCCTTCGGGAAGGTCGGCTCAGCCGGAACATACATCGCCCCTGTCTTCAGCACAGCCAGGATCGACGCGATCATCTCCGCCCTGTGTCTCATCACGATCCCGACCGCTTTCGTATTATCCGGAAAGCTGTCCGCGATCATATCCGTCATGTCCGACAGTTCGCCGAAGGTCATCCTTCTACTGTTTTCGATGATCGCCGTACTGTCTTTGTATTTATCCGCTGCCTCCTGAAACAGGCCGTATACCGTGTTCCCGGTCATCCGCTTCACTCCTTTAAACGATCGCCAGAATGCCCTTGGCGCTCCGCAGCGCCGCATCCCTGAAATGATTTCCGGGGTTAAGCTCCCAGATCACATCCAGGCCCCCGGCCTTATAATGCTCCGCGATCATTTCCGTGTTTTCCCGTACCGTTTTCAGGTACTGATTTCCCGTTTTCGCCTCTTTATCTCCCAGCGAAAGGTATATCCTCTCCGGTCTTTTCTTCATATCATGCGAAAGCACATAATCCCTGAAATCCGGAAACCAGAGCGATCCCGACATGCTTGCTGCCCGGTCAAAAACGTCCGTGCGATACAAGGCATACAGAGCGAAAAGCCCCGCCAGCGAATAGCCTGCTATGCTGATATGAGACGGGGATCCTGATATCCTTTTTAGCCCTTCGGGCAGAATGGTTTCCAGAAGAAGCTTCAGGTAATCATCCGCTCCGCCGGTGCAGGGCGTATCCTTCGGGGAGAGCGGAGGACAGTACCACGGGGTCATATCATGATCCCAGTTCAGACCCCCGATGCAAAGCAGGTTGAAATCTTTGCTGTCCTTTTTTTTCGCTGCCTCCATGACAGTTCTTCCGTCACCGGCATAATTATTCAATATGATGAGAGGGCTCCCTGCTTCCGCCGCATGATACAGGGCCGCCTCTTTCCCTGCCGCGTTGAATTTCTCTGCCTTCATTAGCCAGACTCCTTCTTGACATTTTATGATATCAAAATTATACTTGATATCGGAAAGTTGTTCAAGTACGCAGAAAATTTATACAAAGTACAAATATCATGCCGCAGATAAAAAAGCAGGGAATACATTGCCTTCCTTCGCCGTGTACTCCCCGGGATGATCCGGCACCGTTAAATGATCGGCTTATCCTCTGTGATATCGATATTCTCCGGCGTCCAGCTCTCCTGCACTTCCTCTATCTGAAGCACACCGGGGACCCTGACCGCTACCTGATATTTGTCTTCATATACTATCTCTCCGGGGGTATTGGTATAGACGAGATAATAAGGATGCTCGTATTTTTCCAGCAGCCACAGCGCGGGACGGATCATTCTGAGCATCTCCTCGGAGTTTTCGGTCTTGAAGAAGCATACCACCTTCTCCTGTTTCTGACAGGGCTCCGGCCAGGGAAGCTTGTGAGCGAACCAGTCGTCTATCTCGCGATAGAGGTCCGCATCTTCTTCTGTCATCTTGTCGTTCTGGATCAGCTGCCAGCACATGCTGAATATCCCTTTGGCGTACATGGTGTTCGCAGCCAGTTCCTGTCCCTGTATGCGTACGTATTTAAAATCCATCATAGTAGCCTTCTCCTCTGCTCCCGTCTTTCCGGACGCGGTCCGTTTCCTCTCACAGGTGTTTCTTAAGAGTCAGGATATTTTCCCCGTCTCTGTACTCGTAGCTGACCTCATCCATGAGCTGTTTGGTCAGGAATATGCCCAGTCCGCCTATCTCACGTTCGCCGGCGGGAAGGGTGATATCCGGATCCGTTCTCGCAAGCGGGTCATAGGCGGCGCCTCTGTCTGCGAAGGTTATCGTCACCGCGGCCGGATCGCCGGAGATCACAGCGCGTATCGTCACGTACCCCGTTCCCGGAGCATAGGCATAACAGGCAATGTTTATGAATATCTCCTCCGCCGAAACGCCGATCATGTTCCGTGTCTCCGGCGGACATTCCGCGGCCTCCAGACGTTCATCGATGAAAGCGGCCGCCCGCGGCAGATTCTCCCGCAAAGCTGCGATGCGCAGCTCTTCTGCCGCTTCTCGCTGCGATCTTATCTGCGATGCTTTCTGCGGCGCTCTGTTCTGTTTTCCGGGTATCCCTCTGCCGCCAGTCCGGCAGGGTCTGTCATCTTTCATGGTCTGTCCCCCTGTATTCCACGCACAGCATGGCCAGATCATCTGATCGTTCCGCTTTTCCGGCGAAAGATCCGACAGAAGCGCGGACGTTTTTCAGGAGCTGCTCCGGCGAAGCGTCAGGCGTTCCGTTCAGTGCGGCGAGCATCCGTCCGGTGCCGTACATGTTCCCTTCCGCGTCCGCTGCCTCGCGCACTCCGTCTGTACAGAGGAACAGCTTCGCGCCCGGTTCCAGCTGCAGCTCATATTCGCTGTATTTCATATCAGGCATTCCGCCGATCACGAATCCGTGCCTGTCCTTCAGTATCCCGAATGGGCTCTCCGGCGTTTTTTTCAGAGCAGGATATTCATGACCCGCGTTGGCTGCCGTCAGTCTGCCCGTGGAGATCTCCAGGATCCCCAGCCAGACAGTCAGGAACATATCCTCCCTGTCATCGGCACAGACAGCCTTATTGGTCCGTGTCAGGATCTCCGCGGGGGAGCCGCCGGGCATCGTGCAGCTCTTCAGCATGATCTTGCAGGCCATCGCGAACAGCGCCGCCGGGATCCCTTTTCCCGATACGTCCGCGATCACCATGCAGAGATGATCGTCATCGGTCAGGAAGAAATCGTAGAAATCTCCTCCTACTTCCCTTGCCGGCTCCGCACAGGCGCGGATATCGAATTCGTTCCGTCCGGGAAAGGGCGGGAAAATATGCGGCATCATGGCTGCCTGTATTCCGGCAGCCAGAGATAGCTCCGTGCTGATCCTTTCCTTTTCCGCCGTGATCCTTTCCATGCTGCTGACATAGTCATCTATTTCAGCGGCCAGCGCGGATACGTCGTCCGACAGTTCCCTGATTTCGCCGCGCGTCCTGATTTTCCGCAGGCTTTCCGTGATCGCGGTGCTGTCCTTGTCCTCCTTATAAATGCGTATGTTTTGCTGTACCTTTTCCAGGGGATCGAGCACGAACCGCCAGATGATCAGCAGACAGATCACGGACAGGAATATCTGAAACAGCATAGCGCAGATAGTATCTCTGCGGGCCTGCGCGGCTGCCTGCGACCTGATGCCGGACAGATCGTAAGTCATTCCGATAAAGACCTGCTGCCCCTGCGTTTCTCCGAACCAGGTGTAGTGATCGACGTAATCTCCCGCATCGGCAAGACCAGAGACATTCTGTTTCGCGCTGCGCATAGCCTCCTGCTGATCCTTGCCGACGGTCACCGTGTGTCCCGCCGGATAGATCTCGCCGTACTCCATTCCCCGTTTGTCTCCCGGTCCGGCAGCGCTCAGCAGAAAGAACTGAGTCCTGTATTCCTCATCCGCTGCAGCGAAGAACAGGTAATCTGTATCATAGGCATTTTTGATCTGATCCAGCTGGGCGATCAGCCAGGAGCAGACGATCTCGGCATAGAGCTTCTGATCCTCCGGCTGCATGGCTTCGATCTCCTGCTGCTCAGCGTATCTGAGCTGCATCCCCGGATAACGTTCATTCAGCAGACCGCATTTTTCTTCAGTTTCCGTTCCCGGGCCGAAGCCTGCATCGTATTCTATATCCATTTCGTCCGCATGGGAGTACAGATAGGAAAGCAGCCATTCGTACGCCGGATACTCCCGGACCGAGGCGGCGGCTTCCTCTGCCGTCTCCGCAGCGCGCTCTTCCGTATGCTGTCTGATGTCGGAATCAGCGAGCGATCTCTGAGCGATAAAGGTGATGACCCCGGTCACAAGAACGGCGATCGCGAACAAGAACATGACCTGCCCGATCAGTCCGGGATTCTTTTTTCTGTCTGACGCTGTCATGCCTGTCTGTCACTTCCTCAGCAGTCTGTCCCGTCGTCTGCGGGCGTATCCCCGGCTGATGATCCGATCGTCAGAATGTCCGAAAATCCCGTGATATCTAATATACCCCTGATATTTTCGTTAACATTGACGACCTGCACGCCGCCCTGATGCTCCATCTTTTTTAGAGCGATGAGCAGCACCCGCAGTCCGGCGGAGGATATGTAATCGAGCTTCTCCATATCCAGGGTCAGCCCGCTCATATCGTCAGGCAGCGCCCTGATCTCCTGCTCCAGTTCCGGCGCGGTGATAGTATCCAGCCTTCCCTCCAAAGAGAAGACTGCAGTTCTGTTCCCGATAGTTTTGTCAATAATCACCATGTTGTTTTCCTCCGGTTTTCGCTGCCGCCTCAGCTTTTCAGCCTGAACTTCATCACGACAGGATTATGATCGGTATACTTATATCCTGTATCTATATTCTGAACGTAGCTGCAGGTCACATTGTCCGATACGATGAATCCGTCCAGGATCACGATGAAGCTGTCTTCCGAGTAAGGAATATCCGTGTAGCGAGTGGAATCGACCATTCCTTCGCTGTAATCAGTGCATCTGGAAAATCCCTCCGGGATGAGCTCAGCCGGAAAAGGCTGGCACCAGCTGTAGATCCTGTCCGTGCCCGGATTGAAATATTCCCGGGAATCTCCGGTGAAGTCGTGATTGAAATCCCCGCCGCAGACCACATAGTTGCCTTTTTCGTATTCAGCCTTCAGATCGCCGAAAAGCATTTCCATCTGAGCGTTCCCCTGAGCGGCGTCGGTCCCGTAGGCGGATGTGTGCACATTGAACAGCACCAGCTCTTTTCCGTCGTCCGTCGGGATGCGGGAAATGCTGTAGCAGCGGTCAAGGTCCAGTATCTTTTTAACGCCTTCCGCTATCGGCAGACTTCTGCGCAGGGAAGAGGTTATGTCAGCCCGGCTCAGGGTCAGCAGCCCTGATTCGGAGGCTCCGATAGGCTGTGGAAGAGGATACATCAGATAAGCGGAATGATAATTCTGAGCGAATACGCTGTCAAAGCTGCCCGCGGCGTCAAACGCGTCGATTATCTGAGCCGCTTCATCCACATGATGACTGCGGGTCGCATCCGTATCCACTTCCTGGAACAGAACGATGTCAGGCTCGAAGGACAGAGCTGTCTCCGCGGTCCCGCCTACGCATTCCCTGACGCTTTCCTCCGAGCGCGCCCTGCTCTCCTTCCCTCCGTCCATGAAGAAGGTAAAGTCCGCCGTATAGGCTCCGAAGCCTATATTATAGCTGACGATCGTATATTCACGATCAACGGCGGCTGTTTCCGCGGCGCTTCCCCGCACCTCCAGCGGCACGTTGTCATCTATGCGGTCATAGCTCAGAAAAACATAGGCCAGATAAGCGCCTGCAGCCAGTATCAATATCAGAACGATCGTCATCGGGATCCTCCACCACTTTCTTCTTTTTCTGTCTCCGGTCATCGTAATATTTTCCTCCTGTGATCGTTTCCGGTAAGCTTCTGTTCGCTGTCTGCTATTCGCCGCTTTCTGCCCGTTCCTCCAGCATTTTTTCCAACTGGATGACGATCGCCACTGCGATCTGTTCCTGTTCAGGCTGATACATATCTATACGATACTTGTCGTGCATGGATACCATAGTCTTCATGACCGTCGCAACAGGCTGCCCCTGCTCATCCAGAAGATTAAAGGTAAGCCCGATAAAGTTACCGCAGAGCTGCCATCCCAGTCCCTCGATCCTCGTAATATCCTTAACTACGTGGAATAACTCATTGGATAAAGTGAAATCCGGTCCGTCCGCCATAGTGACAAAGCGCTTCTCATGCAGACTGAACGGCTTTTTCTCCAGATGGGCGATCATATTCCCGTCGGCGTCCATGATATCGGTCTTGCCTGTGATAACTAACGGGCTGGATCTTGTATAGTATTTGATATTTCCTTCCCCGTCTGTGATATCGATCCGTCTGTGCATCTCACCCAGCTGCATCGCGGTATACAGGGAATATACCGGCTCACCGTAATCCTCAACAGTTGCTTTGCTGATCTCTCCGGCCGTCTGATTGATCTCACCGATAACGCCGGCTGCTTTTTTTAATTCTGATAAAAATCCCATTTCATTCTCCTTTCGGTTCGCTGCTTATATCCGTATTTATACATGTGCTTCGATCCTCCAGAAGTCTTTTCAGAAATCGTTCCCTGTCCCTGAGAAACGCGGACATGATCAGGAAACTGTCTGTCTCCTCGTATCTGCACGGATGTATCTGACCGTCATCGAACGTCAGGATCTCCGCATCGGGCAGACTCAGCAGGATCGGTGAATGGGTCGCTATGAAAAACTGCGATCCTTCCCGCCTGCTCCTGTCGATCTCCGCAAGCAGGGTCAGCTGACGCTGCGGCGACAGCGCAGCCTCCGGCTCATCCAGAAAGAATATCCCCTGCCCCCGGAAATAGTTCTGCGCCACAGTCAGAAAGCTCTCGCCGTGGGACCTCCGGTGCAGATCCAGCGGTCTGCCGCCGGGCCCTTTGGAATACTCCTCCTCCATAGTCGCGGTGTTGTAAAAGCTTTCCGTCCGCAGAAAATATCCATGTCCGGCTTTCTGCGTCCGCGACAGGCGTATCGCCTCATGCAGTTCGGAATGGGAATCGCGGGTAGAGAAAGTATAATTGCGCGTCCCGCCTTCCGGATTGAATCCGTCCGCGATGGCCAGCGCCTCCAGCAGCGTCGACTTGCCGCTCCCGTTCTCGCCCGCGAAGCAGGTCACCGGTCTGCTGAAATGTATCCTTTCCACACCGCGCAAAGCACCGATGCTCCGGAGATAACTGTCCCCGCTTATTTTATTCCAGTCTATATAAACGTCTCTGATGAACATGACATATCTCCGCCGCAGGCCCCTGTAATATTCTTTATATATTATTATAACATACCGCAGCGGACTGTACCAGTATTTTTCTTCGCGGCGCCTGTGATATATCTCTGATGCACAGGCAAGGCACAAAAAAGCACGAGCATCCGCCTTCCTTCGACTGAAGGCGCGGACCCGTGCCGACTCTCTGTTCATTTCATCTGTTTAATTATTTTGTTCAGCTGCTCAATACCCGTATTCCCCCAGGATCATCGAAACGCCCAGCTGATAAGCCGCCAGGATCGCCCTGAACGTATACTCGCGGGGATCGCGCATTTCCCAGTAAGGCTCGTGCATCGCGGTCCAGCGTCCGAAAATGACGCGGTAAAAAGCGTTCTCCTTTATGCTGTCGCTGATTCCCATCTGTTTCAGGCAGGGCTTGCACGCATCCGCGGGGCCTTCCCTGATGATCCGGTCGACATATTCATCATTCAGCGCAGCGAAGTCTTCGTGCCATTTCGCGCCGAACACCATGCCTGCCTGCAGGGAGAGCGACATGATGACGTAATAGAACATCTGCGGATTATTGTCGAACTGCATCCGGAAAAACGGATCCTTCAGAAAAGCGAGCACTGTCTTCTCGCCGATGGGGATGAGTTCAGGAATGAAGATGAGCCCGTTCTTTGCCCGGCCTTCTTCCATCGCTGCTTTGTGAAAATCCTCCACACAATCGTTGTAGAAACTGATGACGGAGGCCGCAGTGTCTTCCTGTGCTTCGGCCGGATCTTTTGCCGGCTCTTCTGTATGATCAGCGGTCAGCGTTTCGGACGGCTTTGTGGTCGGTCCCGATCTCTTCCCGGCTCCCTTTTTCTTTTTGAATCTGTCCAGTAAACTCACAACGATCCTCCTTCCGATCTGCAGCCGGGCGGCGTACATATTTATTAAATGTTATTATTCCACATATTCATGAAAATATCTTATTGATAATCCGACTACCTGAAAATTTTGCGTCTGATCTCTTTTCTGTCGCTCATAGCCGACATTACGCTGTGCAAAATATCCTGCCTCCGCTTTCCTGCGGTGAGTTCTGTTCCATAGCGCCTGAGTCGTTTTCATGATGTGCCCTGAAAACATTTTTTCATCTGTTAACATTTTATTATTTACAATATACTGAATTAGCAGTAAAATTAAATAAAGAACTTGATTTCGCTTCAACTGCGGCAAGTCCGCTCTGCAGCAGAATCATAAGCAGACATTTTTCATTTTTCGGAGGTGAACGTATGAGATGCGGAAAATACTGATCCGTATCGGAGCAGTCCTGTTATGTTTGTCCCTGCTTTCCGGATGCGGCACATCTCATGAAGGAGAGGCAAAAACGGCTGCTGAAGCGAGCGCTTACAAAGGAATGGACTA
Source organism: Thermoanaerobacteraceae bacterium (assembly GCA_045544075.1). Taxonomy (GTDB): domain Bacteria; phylum Bacillota; class JAZPYJ01; order JAZPYJ01; family JAZPYJ01; genus JAZPYJ01. The sequence continues at coordinate 7,937 of JAZPYJ010000086.1, read as the reverse complement.
CCAGGCCGCAGCAGAATCGTTTGAGAAGCGCGGCTTCACCGCTGTTTCAACAGTTGCTTTAGATGATCTTGACGCCGGCCGATCGGATGAAGACGGGAAAGTCGAAGCGGTATCCATCGGAGGGGACGGCGATTTCCTTTCCGACTCCTGGTATCCGGCAGACTCCGAAGTCATCATCACGTACCACTCTCTCCTGCCTGCAAGCAGCACTGACCAGGCTGAAGCAATAAAGTCTGAAGAAACCAGCGATCAGGCCGGAGAATCGAAAGAAACAGAAGAAAACGCCGCCTCTGAGCAGGACGAAAATGCACAGTCTTCTGACAGCACTATGCCGGTGATGAAGGGAACGAGCCTTGACAGCGCAGTAGAAACGGCAGGCAAATACGGACTGTCTCAAGTCTATGATGATGAAGATTTCGGACATGGCACTACGTGGCGGACTATGAGCACTGATGACGGCGGCCTGATGGTGGATATCATATACTCTGCCGAGACCGGGGAGATCCTGATGGGAGCGATCACTACCTCATCAGCGGGAGCAGATGAACAGATATCGTTTATAAAAAGTATGTCAAAGGTCCTGAGCCCCGAAGCGTCCTCTGATGATGTGGAGTCATGGGTAGCATCGAATATCGGAGACTCCGCGAACACTACCATCGACGGTTTCATGTATCAATTGGGTACCGGCTCGGTAAACAATGTGTTTTTCTTTGCCGGCCAGCAGAATTGGGAAGAATGGGAACTGAGCCATTATGAATAGCTGAATGGCAATTATATCGGACAGTTAAACTGATCGGACAGATAAACAAGCAAAGGGAAGCATCTCGCTTCCCTTTTTTACGTCATTCGTTCTCCGGGCCCCTTGCTGCAAGCTGCTTCATCCTCTCTCTATGATATCCAGCAGCATGGTGATCGCCGCGGCTACCGGCTCGTTCTCATCATGCGCACAGACCATCATATACGTGTCCGCTGACGCGAACTGTCTGGAAACAGCCGCGATCGTCTTTCCCGTCGACGTCGAGAAGATCTTGTAATTGCCGCCCCCGAAATCTCCAGCCGCGACCCAGTCGTTGAAGCCGTTGACATAGACCTTCCGGCCGCCTTCCTGATAAGCGAACACTTCACCCAGGAAACTGTCTCCGAGATACATCACGTAATTCGCCCCCACCGGCCGCAGAGCGATAAGGCCCTTCTTCATCGTGACGTATTTGCGCACGGACAGTATCTCGCCCCTGCCGCTTTCGTAAAAGTGCAGCGCGAAGTCCTCATAGGGGATATGCTCCATTAAAGTATTGTAGCGCTCTTTACCTGATCTGTCGACCGCTCTGTAGATGCCCTCGCCGAGATTCCTCTCGGCAGTGATGAAAAGGCAATAATCCTCTGCTCCCAGCCTGTTCCTCAACAGCGATCTGTTTACAGTCTCCCTGATGCTGCCTGCTTTCTGCCGGATCGTTTCACCGGCTCCGCTTCCGCCCTCCATGCCTTTTCCGGCAGCGCTCAGTCCCATATATATCGCAGCGCCCTTTATTATATTCACCGCTGCCTTTCTGATAATGCCCATATTTTCACCTGTCCCCGTCCATACGTTCGCCCTGCAGGATCTCATCCACATATATCTCCAGATAGCGGCCTCTCTTGCGGACCAGTCCCTTCTCCGCCATCATCAGCTCGATCTCCGAGGCGATCTCTTCCGCCAGAGAAACTATCCTGTCCTTATAGTTCAGTCGGTTCGGATGATATCCGGTCCCTTCCCATGCTTCCCGGCGTATCTGCTCCTGCGCGAGCTCCCGTATCTTTGCGGAAAAAGTTCCGTCTCCGTCCAGCTCTGTCAGCGCACGGAAGGTCCATTTGTAATAGGGGGGGTATTCCCTGCGCAGCAGAAAATACAGCTCCATCGCCGAGCGGATGCCTTTTGCTCTGCACAGCTCGGCAGCCACGACATCCCCCCGGGTCATGCAGCGCGCGTAATTCACCTGCAGTGCGGATGCGTATCCGTGCAGCTGTTCCGCTATCCTTGTTCTCCATACGCGATCGGGATAATAACCCAGCAGATACTGGCGGAAAGCGGTGAATGCCCCCGCGTCATCCCGGAATATCTCGCCGTTGGTAGCTGTTTTCAGGCAGGAATGATCAAGTCTGTACCAGTCCTCTTCGCTGAGCCTGCAGTTTTTCGTATCGCAGTCTATGTTCAGTATGCCGGAATAGAAATCGTGTATCGTCATAACTCCTCTCCGTTCGCGGAGCCGTTCCGTATAACCTGACCGCTGTACGCTGTCGACCAGCTCGTTGTAGGCGATGGAGAGCAGATAACCGAAATCCTGCATATCCTCATCGGTCAGCCACAGGCAGACGCCCGTCCCGAAATCATGATCTCTGGATATCTCATCTTCATATCCGAAACAATCCGATCCTTCTCCGGCGATACCGACCGCTATCCTGTTTTCATATCCGGAAAATCGACTGTGTATCATATCTGCGACATACATATCATAGAACCGTCTGCTTTTTCCCTTGACATCCGTTATTTTCATTGGTTCTCCTCGTCATTGCTCCGCTTTATTCAATGTTGAATTCGGCTATATAGTCCGCACTTTCATCCAGAAGGACGGTGATCTGAGCATCAGTAGAGAAGTCCTCTCCGTCCTTCGTTCACCTGACGAATCTTTATCCTTCCTGGGGCCAGGATCGTATACTCTACCGGTTCAGGCAGATTGATCTGCGTTGACTGACACGGATATTCTTCATCGATCTCGGGAGTTTCCCTGCCTTCTGTATAAGCTATATTTCCCATTCCTTCCGTATTGATACAAACCATGATCGTCGCCTCAGGCATTTCCATTGGAGCATAGTGATATGTCTCTCCTCCTTCTACCGCGATCATGATGCCGTCCTCTCCTTCTTCTGATACGTTCACGTTGATATTTCCCTTGCCGCCGGGATCTGTCGGCTCATTACCTCCGCATGCAGTAAAAGCAAGCGTCATTGCCTGAAGAGCTGATATGCCAAAAAGCTTCTTCATCGATATTCTCATTATTTTCCTCTCTTTTTCAGATACTTAATGATCGTCCGGTGTATGTTTTCAATTATGCTGCGATCAAACCCCTTCCCGCTGAACGCCGCTTCGCTTCCGCTATCCCGTACGCAGATGCGTTCAGGGATTATAGTTGCCGCAGGGTTCATAGTCCAAATCAGTCAGCTCGTCCTGTATGAATGTAAAGTACCAATTGCTGCTCTTCTTCATTTTATCCATCGATGAGCAGTGGAGATAGCTTAACTTTCCGGTCGGACCATCTCAGTCGCTGCGAGCACTAAACTGCTTCCTCCCGGCAAAGAGATTTCGCCGCCGGCAACACATTTCCTTTTTACTCGGCGGCTGCCGTTATTTTTATCATAGTCGTTTATCACCGCAATCATTTCATATCTTCCGTAAGCGCTGGGGTTTATCAGAAACGGCAACTATTACAGGCTCGTCAGAGGCATTCTGATCAATACCGCATCTCAGCCGGTTGTTGTCCCTTCTTCTCGCCTCTGCAATCATTTGCCATGATAAACGGACAGATGTCGAACATTATGCGCTAATATGCCTTAAGATTATCACTCGGCGCATTATCGTATATACAGCACTGGTATAGTGATTCATCATAAATATATTAAATTTTTAGCCCGTTACTCTTACCGCACGTTCCATAGTTCCCCTATCGCATAGTCTTATGATGCTTCCTATTCGTTTTCTGTGTTCATCTTTTCTATAATCGAAAGCAGTTATTGTTACTACAAATGGTTTTGTGAAAGCGTTTATAACGATGCCTTTGACATCTTTTTTGTTGTTCCTTGCCAGATCTATTATCCCCATTATATGCTTCTGGACTGTTGAGAAACCTTCTCCGTATTAGCCCATTTCTTCGCAACTGGTAAAGGCCGGGAAGAAATTCTCTTCGCTGTTTGTCAGGATGTCCGGCGCTCCGTAGAATGCTTCCGCTATTGAGCCGGCTATGCATGTCAGAGTATCGCAATCGTCCCCGAGCGGCACTGCAGTTCTGATTATATCCTCGAAATCCTCTCCCTCCATAAATGCCGTGATTGCTTCCGGAATCGTCTGCTGACAGGACTCCCCATGATAGTGTATACCGGTCGGATCTCATCGCAGGTCCTGCTAAGGTCATAGCCAAACTTTTTGATGATGTATTCTTTGATTTCTTCTTTGCTGTATCCGCTTCTGGCCATCCAGATTGCAACAGCTGCTGATTCTGCTCTCTTGACTCCTTCCGGATGGTTATGAGTCGCCTCAGAAATCCACCTTGCAACATTCCTGGGCCTCTCTAAGTCGTCAAAATGCCATCCCGCAGACGAAACCCTCATTGCCGATCCGTTTCCCCGACTGTTGTACAGCTCTATGTCTGAGTTTATCAGCCAGCCGTAGAACATACCTCCATAATCTGCATCAGGATACTGATGTCCCCACTTATGCGTCATGTCTATGATGAGCTCCTTTGCGGCCATCTCATCTTCGATAATACCCATGCCGTTTGCACGCATAAGCACTTCCGCGACAGCAATAGTCAAGACGCTGTCATCAGTGAATGAACATACCTTATTGAAGAAAGGAAATTCCTTAGTCTTTTTGCCCCTGTCGAATTCATAAGGGCTGCCACGTTTTTTCCGGATAGACGCTCAGGAAAGAAGCGTTCATGATTTTTGTAAAGGAACATTGACAAAACATCTTCGCTGTGGTAATATCAGAAATGTAAAGTTTCCTTGTCGAAAAGCGGTGATGATTTGAAAAACAGAGTCGAGCAGCTGCGAAAAGAACTTGGGCTGAATCAAGATGCTTTTGCAAAATCTATCGGAGTATCAAGACAAACTGTCAGCTCGATCGAGACAGGCAAATATAATCCTTCATTGGATCTGGCTTTTGTTATTTCAGACTTTTTCGGCAAAAATATCGAAGAGATTTTCATCCATGAAGGGAGCGGTGAAAATGAAAAAAAGTAATCTGATCACAGGATTCGTATATCTGTTCACAGGCGTCATCTGTTTACTGATAGCTCTGCTTACAGAAAACAAACTTAACGGACTGCTGTTCGGATTTGCATGCGCCGGCCTATGTTCCGGCCTGCTGACGATATGTCATTATTATTATTGGACGTCTTCCAAAAACAGAGAACGCTATCAAGAAAAGCTTGAAAAAGAAAGCATAGAAGCCCATGACGAGCTTAAAGAAATGATCAGGGATAGGTCCGGACGATATGCGTACATGCTCGGGCTCATAGTTATCAGCATCTCTACGGTACTTTTTTCAGTTATGGGGTCTTTGGAGATCATCGAAAATGCTGTAATTATAGTTCTCTACCTGTTCGGTTATTTTGTGTTTCAGATCATCGCCGGCATCCTGATCTTCAACCGCATGATGAAAAAATACTGATATCGTCAAAGCATCGGTTATATTCGGTTTGCTAATTTCGTTATAATTCAATCATAATGCTTTCGCAAATCTATCTATTTCAGCCAGATAATCATTGTCTTTCGTCCTGATCGATACATGACCTGTTGATGGTCGTCCCAGCATCTTGTCCATGGTTTTTATCTTTGCCGAGTAATCCGATCTGCCCATATGCGTCACCACATAGTAGACTTCTTTCGTGAGGCTTTCTCTGTACTGTTTTATGAAAGCCTTTCCCAGCACGCAGGGGCCTTCCACCCAGACGGGCATTCCGATAAATACCCTGTCATAAGCGCTCAGATCTATATCTCCTTTGACAGTGATCTCAGGATCAGTCTTTTTTACAGATATGATGCATGCTCCTATATATCCCAAAACTCCGGCTCTAGATCTGCCGTCTGTATACTCAGTGATATCCGCTCCCAAACTTTCGGCAAGATGTTCCATTACCTCTTTGGTTTTATTGGTCCTTGTATAATAGATGCAGAGATTTTTCACGATATTCCTCCTTATCATGCCGGACGATACTTCTGCAGATGCTCATAATCTCGGCGCCTGAGATCCCAACTTCTGACACAGCTTCTCGCCAGGCACCATAAACAGGAACGCTGCAGAGGATTCTTTTTTAATCCGTCTTGTAATATATGTATATCATTATAGCATAACATGATAATCCGTACAAGAATTATTAATCTCAGCACCAGCGCTCCTGCAGCAACGCGCAAACAGCACACAGTCCCCCTGCTTTCCTGTTCCCGGCACACAATGACCCAATCGTATCTCATTGGAATACTGCAGAACAGGTTGATTTATGAAGGATTCGCTACCGATTGCATTCAAGCCGTTTTTTGCGGACATAATAATGGAGAGAGCCCGAATACTCTCTCCTGCCGATCGATTTTTTGTAAAGGAAATATACCGGGATTGCACAAATACGGCTTTTCATATATATAAGCATTATAAAATCACAGTTCATTATATCCCGCGTTTACACGGGAGCAAGTGATCTCCAGATTGCCGTTGCGGCAGCGGATCGCATCGATCAGTTCCCGTTCTTTGTTATTATCTTTCATTATTATCTGATAGGTCAGTTTAAATAAACTGCCCATATTGGTCGTTTTGACCTCTGTCAGTTCATGTCCGGAAGTATATTCAGCAAACAGATCATCAAAAATATTATTATAATCCAATCCTTCAGGCACTGTAATTTTCAGATTCTTTTTCGCATGCCTGCCGGCGCCGAATTTTACACTGGCCATAGCTGCATTCACCAGAGACATGATCACGGTAAACAAGAGAGCCGCTCCGATGTAACCCAGCCCTGTTGCCAAACCGATGGACATCGCCATAAAAATACTGCTGATCTCCCTGGCGCTTCCCGGCACCGAACGGAATCTTACCAGACTGAAAGCACCCATCACCGCTATACCGGTACCTATGCTGCCGTTGACCATCATAATTACCATCTGTACCATGGCCGGCAGCAGAGCAAGCGTTGCCACGAAGCCGCTGCTGTAATTGTTGCGGTACATATACGTGCAGGAAACGATCAGCCCCAGAATAAGCGATGCAGCCAGACAGATCACGAATACTTTAAGATTCAGCGAATCCCCTATGATCGATGTAAAAGCCCATTCAGACATAAACCATCCCTCCTTCATTTATCAAAGAAGCTTTTCGGATCGCACCTAAAGAATATACATGCTGTATACTGTTGTTCAGCCATGTTTGATAAGCGCGTCCGTATTTGGAAAAAGAAGCCGGATATATCTCCAGTTCGGTAAGCGCCTGACAAAGCCAGAGCGGATAGGCCTCCGGTGCTTTGATTTCCATCAGCACCTGTCCCGGCTTCAGCAGTCGGCTCCCTTGCCTGCCGGCATCGAGCCTCAGCATATCACGCCGCCAGATAATATCACGATCCATCGTTATTCTCAGTCCTGCGTCATCGATTCCTGCCCATGATTCACGATCATAGCCGATATACATAGCGGGCTGCAGTTCCGGATAAAAGCTTATGAACCAGTTTATTTCCTTTTCGATCTGCATGTCCCTGTACAGCTTCCGACTGTCAGCAGCCGTTGTTCTCAGTTTATCGGCTGTCTGAGTTCCTTCCGGTATATGTCCGCAGAGCAAATAAGCTTCTGCCTCTTTATAATCCATTTCAACACGCCGCTTGTAGACCACACGTTTGTATTTCTTTTTCAGCTCCACAAAAACCGGGCTTTCAGCAGTTGGTACGTCATAACAGCGCAGTCTCAGCTTTTCTTTATAGACCGGCTTTTCCAGCGAACGGCGAATCAAACGAAAATCCGGCGTATCATAATATATATTGTTGATCTGACTGATGTGATAGCGATCTTGCTGCAGTCTTTCTCCGATCATCTGCAGTAATTTCCGGTATCTTTCCTCATTCAGCAAATATTTTTTTTCATAACGTCGGAAGGTGCATTGATTGTTGCTGCTCATAGCCCGTTCTCCTTTCCTTTATTTACAGGTT
>JAZPYJ010000085.1:0-4881 GCA_045544075.1 Thermoanaerobacteraceae bacterium | reverse complement strand
TGGCCTCCGACTTGGGGGCTCTGCGCAAACGGGGAGAACTGGACGATCTTCCTGAACTTATCAGTTTTGCCGATCGTCTTGATAAGGCCGCAGTGTCAACGATCGAAAACGGAATCATGACTAAGGACATGGCGCTGCTGGCAGACGGAGATGATATTAAAGCCGTAAATACCCGTGATTTTCTGCTGGCTGTTAGAGAACGCCTGTAAAGGGATCAACGAATGAATAATGTTTTCGGATCGGAAAATATGAATGCTTTGATAATAAAGCAAGCGGCCTCATCGATTGTCGAATGCAATAAGTTTTCTGAACGCTGGGGGCTTACTCTTTCCTATGAGGATGCGCTTCAGTTGGTCAGGATACGCAACTCAGCTCTTATCAATACGGGCCGGATAGAATTCAGCGGCGGCAGCATTAATAAGCTGATCAGTTATTTTTATGATTCGCCTTATATTCAGCAGGAAAATTACGCGGATACTCTGGCAGAACTGACAAGATTGTTTTACTACTACAAAAACGAATTTCCGGATAATCTGACTGATAACGAGCTGTTGATCCTGATGCGCGATTTTTTTAACGGCAGTGCGCATGGTTCACTCGATCTGCTCGGATCCCGTGAGCTTTTGAATATGGCTGATGATCTGCGGCGCGGACGAGTAAGAAAAGAAGAACTTTTTGCTGCCTACAGGTCCGGTGATGATGCCGGATCAGACCAACGGGATGAGGTCGATCGGGAGGCCATGGAATTCCGTCAGGCTTTTTGGAAGGATTATGAAGATGATGAATAAGATCGCACCCGAAGGGGAAGCATCTGTTCTGTTTGATGAAAAGATAAAAAAACTCAGCAGTGAACAGTTTTTTAAGTCCTTGCTGCAGCAGGCATGGGAGAACGGAACCATATCTGACCGGCAGATGGAAAGACTGCAGATGGAAAGACTGGAGCAGCTGTCTGAAAGATGCAGTGCGTTCAATAAGCATGAAAGCAGTTCGGTGCGCAGGGAATCAGCCGAGTCGCTGCTGAACTCATTGGATTTTACCATCGGATATTATTTAAAAAATCTCGATTCATTTACCAGGGCGCTGGAAGTATTGGAGCAGAACACTCTTGATATTATTTTCAGGCGTGGTCAGCAGTTACTTGATGTGCGTTTCCGGGCAGCCGGACATTTATGGCTGCTGACAAAACAAAACAAAATATCCACTCCTCACAGGGCTTATCAGGAAACACTTAGCGATAAGGGGATAGGACAGTTTTTTCAAAGGTATGATCAGCGGTTTCAGGCTCACGAGATTCCGTGCTCTATTGATTATCAGCCGGCTTGTCCGGTAGGTGATCTTTCCGGACTGGAATATATCCGTACATACCTTAAGCGTTTGTATCTGGAAAATATTTTCTGTTCCTGCTTTCATCCGATGACCGTTCATCGGATGATGCTGGGGTATGATGAAGAGTACTGGCTGCTTCTGGATAATATATTTCAACTTGTTTTATCAACTGCGCTTGGATGCATGCTTTGTGTTAAGGATCCGTTTGATCTTTTATTAACGGAAGAAGACCTGATCAGGATTCAGAAAATACTGACTGCTGCGGATAGGGATCATATAGGTCTGCTTCTCTATAAAGCCTCTGCAGCATTAATGGATCTGATCACGGAGTTTGATGATAAAACAAAGGCAGAACGTGCTGACCTGACAGAATATATTAATATGTGTCTGCCTGAAATCACTGCAATAGTAAGCAATGCTGCTGATAATAATTGTCTGCGGGCCATTTTCCTGATTGCGCGGCAATAATAAACAGAATGATGTCTCAATATAGGTTCTTCAAGCGATTTAGCTATTGACTTCGATTTAAAATTATTTTAAAATTATTAGGTTGGTGTGTATTGGATACACTGACCTAAATTATTCAAAAGGAGTGATGTGCTTGGCTAACAAAGAAAGAGCCCAATGGGGGAGTAATCTCGGGTTTCTGATGGCTACGGTCGGATCAGCTGTAGGCCTGGGGAATTTGTGGGCATTTCCTTATAAGATGGGCGCAAATGGTGGTTTTGCTTTCCTTATCATTTATTTAATCCTTGTTGTTCTGATCGGTTTTATCGTAATGCTTGGTGAATTAACTCTTGGCCGCAAATCCGGATACGGAACTGTCGGTGCCTATAAAACACTGAGCAAAAAATTCAAATGGGTCGGTTGGTTCGGTGTACTGGCTGCGTTTCTGATCACAGCATTCTATAGTGTGCTGGGCGGTTACTGCGTTAAGTATATTATTGTTAATTTCGGGGATCTGATCCATGCCGGTTTCGGTACAAACGGTATGGACGGCGGTACGGTATTCAGTACTTTTCTTACCTCGCCTGTTCAGGGTGTCGTTTATTTGATAATATTCCTGGGACTGGCTGCTTTGATAGTAATGCGCGGCATTTCTCACGGCATCGAAAAGTTTACCAAATTTGCTATGCCCGCATTATTTGTAATGCTGATAGTAGTAATAGTACGTGCCGTTACTTTACCTGGTGCTGCAGAAGGTCTGGCATTTATGTTCCAGCCCAACTTTGATCCTTTGAAGGAGAATTTTATCAAAGTATTATCTGTTGCCGGAAGTCAGGTTTTCTTCTCCCTGTCTTTAGGTATGGGCATAACCATTACATATGGTTCTTATATGACTAAAGATCAGAGTCTGGAAAAAAATGCTCTGATCATACCGTTGGCAGACACGATAGTTGCTTTATTGGCCGGTATGGCTGTTCTGCCTGCTGCTTTCGCACTCGGCGGTGCTGATGCTGCACTGGCCGGTCCTAAACTTCTGTTTATAACATTGCAGAACGTTTTTGCCAATATGGGTGCTATCGGGCCTCTGTTTGGAGTAGTTTTCTATTTCCTGGTGTTTATCGCGGCTATCACTTCGGCCATTTCGCTGATCGAGGTCTGCACTACATTCTTCCTGGATAATGCTCATCTGAAGGGAAAAGAAGGCAATCGTAAAAAAATAACAGCCAGTGTTTGCGCAGCCCTGCTTCTGTTAGGTTCATTGGTAGCGGTTGACGGACTTGGTTCCAATGGAGTCTGGGTACCGTTCCAGCAGTCGGTCGGTGTATTGGGCTTCAATGATTGCTGGCTTGATTTCCTTGATTTCTTTTCAGAAGGTATTATGATGCCTATCGGTGCACTCTTTATGTCGCTTTTCATAGGATATGAGATGGGTGTTGATGAATTTGCCAAAGAAGTCAGAGCAAACGGCAATTCATTTAAAAGCTACGGTTTTTTCAAATTCTGCATCCGCTATATTGTTCCGATTGCTATGGTCTTTATTTTGCTTGGACAGCTGGACTCATTCTTAAGCTTAGGAATATTCTGAGAATTTATCTGACTGAATGTATAAGCAGGTACGACAGGCTTGCGGGCAATGCCGTACCTGTTTTTTTAATATGAATCATGCAAAAAGTTTGTTCTTATGAAAAAAAATGTTGTCAGCGCAATGTAATTATGCTAAAATATCTCAGTAAGTAAATTTGAATTATCAGCAAGCGAATTTACTTGCTCTCTGGAGAGATCTGTGTCCCGTATCACACACAGAAGCCGAAGGTGTAAAGCTGCAGAGAATATATATTTACTGCAGCCGATCTCTCAGGCAAAAGGACAGAGCTATATGGTAAATGTATAGTCTCATGTTCATCTCTTGAGAAAGGTCGAAAAAGGATTCTTCGGCCTTTTTTGTATTGTCAGTGCAGCAATAGCGCCGACTACATAAGATCATTATTCTAATTAAAGGAGTTGATGTTGTTTTGGTAGCGATTCTTGATGCTTTGGCAGGATTCCTGGATGGCATTATCTGGTCACAAACCCTGATGTACCTCTTGCTGATCGCCGGTTTGTATCTTTCATGTCGGACCCGTTTCCTGCAGATCCGTCTTCTCGGTCCCATGTTAAAACTTTTGTTCAATTCGGGAAAATCTGAAGAAGGCATCACATCTTTCCAGGCATTCTGTACTGCTCTGGCCGGCCGTGTAGGTACAGGCAATATCGTCGGTACATCTTCGGCTATAGTATTCGGCGGACCTGGTGCGATTTTCTGGATGTGGCTGCTGGCGTTCCTTGGAGCGGCTACTTCATTCGTTGAATGTACGCTTGCTCAGGTTTACAAGATCAAAGTGGATGATCAGTACCGCAGCGGTCCTGCTTATTTTATTGAAAGAGGTCTGGGACGCAAAGGATATGCAACGATCTTTGCCGTAGTTACAATTATTTCAGTAGGCATCCTGCTCCCTGGTATCCAGTCACAGGCTATTGCTGAAGCATTCAACACATCACTGGGTGTAAATAAGATGATCACCGGTGCTGTGGTTGCTGCAATTTTAGCCCTGATTATTTTCGGCGGCATCAAACGTATCGGTAACGTTGCCCAGATCATAGTTCCTTTTATGGTCGTTGTTTACGTTCTTCTTTCCATAGTTATCATTTGTATTCATATCGGTGATTTAGGACATGTTTTAGGACTTATATTCGGCAGTGCTTTCGGAGCTAATTCTATCTTCGGCGGTATTCTTGGCTCGGCAATCGCCTGGGGTATCAAACGAGGGATCTATTCCAACGAAGCAGGCCAAGGTTCACAGCCGCATGCTGCCGGTGCATCGGAAGTCAGCCATCCGGCAAAACAGGGCCTGGTTCAGGCTTTTGGTATTTATGTCGATACCCTGCTCGTTTGTTCGGCAACTGCCTTTATGATCCTGCTGACTGACTGCTATAATGTAATTGGTGCTGACGGTACGTTCCTCCATCAGGGAATTGAAGCAGTAGCCAGCACTACGACCGGCAGTGTTTTATATACACAGCAGGCTGTTGCGACTCTGCTGGGAGCAGCAGGACCTATTACCGTCAGTA
>JAZPYJ010000084.1:0-3840 GCA_045544075.1 Thermoanaerobacteraceae bacterium | reverse complement strand
CTGGTGGTGCCCGCCATGCCTTATCTGCTGTCCTTCGCGGCAGGCGCCATGCTGTACGTAGTCGCGGAGGAGCTCATCCCCGAGATGTCGGCGGGCGGTCATTCCGATATCGGCGCCGTCTGCTTTGCCGTCGGCTTCAGCCTGATGATGGCGCTGGACGTGGCGCTGGGATAATAGAGCAGCGCTGCTTTGATATGAGTCTGGCCATAAGGCTGATAAGGATGCGGCTTACCGGAACGGTAAGCCTGTTTGCGCTCTGTCATGCTCAATAAAAGATAACAGGAAAAGAGTGTGGGGACTTTGATAAACTATAACGAGGATCAGCAGAAGAAAATACTTCGTGAGATGGAAAGGGATTTGTTGGCGCTGATTGCTGTTGATATAGAAACAGAGAATTACGAAGTAATATATTCAGACGGAGCATATAAAGAATTTGAGAATAGTTATCAGAGAAGCGATTTTTTCAAAGAATGGATCAGCAGCGGAGTTTCGCAGGTATATGAGCCGGACAGGCAAAGAATGTCTGAAGAGATAAGCAAAGCTTTTCTTTTGGGACAGTTGAGAGAAAACGATGTATATTCTACGGTGTGCCGGTTCGTTGTGGAAGGCAGGCCGGCTTTCTGCCGCATAAAGGCAGCCAGAGATATTATCGAGAGCGGGAATCTGATAATCAGTATCCGGAATGTGGACCGGGAACTACGGCACGATATGGAACGGCTCGCCGAGATGGAAGAGCTCCATCGCCGGGAGACTGTTTACCGGGAAGCGATACTGGCAAACGCCGCGGGATTCATGGAGGTCAACCTGTCGAAGAATCAAATAATCAGCAAGATATATGACTATCGCGATACATGGCTGCCGAAGGAGCTTTCCATTCCGGAGCTCGGATATCCTGTTCCTTTCGACGCGTTCGAGGAATGGTGGGCGGATAATATGCTGCTGTCTGATAAGAGGGAGTTTCTGGAGTTCAGCAATTGCGAGCATCTCATCGAATGTTTTGAGAAAGATGACAGGGTGGTCAGTATCGAATGCAGGGCGACGACAGTGAGCGGAGGCATCAGCGTTTGCCTGGAGACCTATTATATCTCTCGGGATAAGGTTACAAAGGATATCCTTGCGATCTGCGTACTGTATGATCTGACACAGCAGAAAAAGCATGAGCGGGATATACAGGAGCTCAGGGAAACGCTCAGGCAGATGCGGATGAAGAATTTTACCAGTCAGATGCAGCCGCATTTTCTGTATAACGCGCTGAGCTCGATAAGGGAGATCGTTCTGACGGATCCTGAGTACGGCGCGGATATGCTGTATGACTTTACGATTCATCTCCGGGCAAGCATCCGGGCTATGTCCAATGACGATAAGATCTGGTTTTCGCAGGAGATGGAGAATATCAATGCATATGTCAGTATAGAAAAAATGCGCTTTGGCGACAGGCTGAACATTGTTTATGATATCGGAACAGACGATTTTCAGATCATTCCTCTCAGCATCCAGCCGATAGTGGAAAATGCGATCAAGCATGGCTTGTATGAAAAAGGGGATGAAGGAGGTACGGTCGTTCTGAAGACATGGGAAGATGAACGGGCACGTATGATATCGGTCAGGGATGACGGGATCGGATTCGATCCCGAAAAGGTACGGAAAGAGATACATGAGGGGAAACGGGATTCAACAGGGTTATATAATCTGATATTCCGTCTCGAGAATATGATGAATGCGAAGGTGGATATCAGCAGCTCGCCCGGGGAAGGGACCGAGGTAATGATAACGATTCCGAGAAAAGAATAAAAATTACGCGAAAACAGACTGCAATGTGAGTGAAACATGAGTATCCGGCAGGTAATATTAATATATGCTTGAATGGACAAGCTGCAAAAATGTATCGGGAAGGATGCGGAGCATATGAGAGCCATCATCGTAGACGATGAACCGATCATGCTGAACGTCTTTCTGCGGTTAAGCAGCGGGATAAAGGATCTGCAGATCGTCGGACGTTTCCAGAAGCCGGAGGATGCTCTTTCATTTGCCGGGGAAAACTCCGTGGATGTCGCATTTCTGGATGTGATCATGCCCTTCATGAGCGGGATAGAGCTGGCGGGAAAGCTCAGAGAGATCCGTCCTGATATCCTGATAGTGTTTATTTCCGCATATGACGAATATATCAGGGAATCCAACAGGATCGGCGGCGATTATTATATCGTCAAACCGTATAAAACCGAAACTCTCGAGATAGCGATGGAACGGATCCGTCTTCTGGCAAGGAGACAGAGAAAGGATATTTATATCCGTACATTCGGGATATTCAGCGTTCTGGTGAAAGGAAAGCCGATCCCGCTGCGGGGCAAGGCCAAAGAGATACTTGCCATGATAGTAGTAAGCCGCGGCAAGGAGATCAGCAACGAAGAGATATTCAGGACGATCTGGGAGAACCGGCCGTACAGCAACGATAATATGACTGTATATTATAACGCCGTCCACAGATTGAAACAGACGCTGAAGCGGGAAGATATAGAAGATCTGCTGATCTCCACGCCCAGAGGTCAGATGGCGGATATATCGAAGTTTGATTGTGATTATTATGACTGGCTCGATGGAAAGTCGGAAAGTTCGGAAGCGTTCCGCGGGGAATTTCTGCCGGAATATTCCTGGAGCGAATATCTGATCGGATCGCTTTCCAGGAATCCGTTTTATGAAGAATGAAAAAAACCGGAAATTTAACGAAAATGCTCCTGCCGGAGCATTTTTCTTGAGTGATGCGTGAGTGCCCTTCTGTTAGAATGCTGTTAGTATTATAAAAACAGGAAAGGGGGAATCACGTATGAAACGAATATTATATGTTATTTTGGCGGTCCTTTTTATTGCGGTGTTTATGTCCGCGGCTGCCTTCGCGGCAGATGAAGAAGGAGTATACGCACAGCAGGAGGAAACGGCTGCAGACACAGAGGATCTTTCCGGTACTCTTCGGAATAACGATGAAGAGAACGGAACGCTTCTTCCCGGGGCTGATACGGTTGAAGACGGGCCGGCTGGAATATCGGAGGAAAGCGAGGACATATCGGCGGATAAGACGGATGAGGCGATCATGAAGGACGGTCTCGGCAATCCGGGAATGAGCTACGGGGGATATGATTATTCCGGTGATCCTCCCGCGCAGATCGGTATATTCGATTCTTCTGCGGATAATTACTTCATCTATCGCCTGTTCGTAAACAGAAAAAACGTGCATATGACGAGCGTTTCTGTTGCGGATACGCTGCCGGACGGTATGTACTTCACCGGAACGGAAAATGTAGTCTGTTATAAAATGGACGCGGAGACGATGAGCGCGACAGATGAGGTCCTGCAGGATGCGGTCGTATCTGTTTCCGGACAGAAATTGACGGTTTATCTGGGAGAAATAGATTATCCGGTCGAGATCAGTTATCAGGTCTGCGTTCCTGCTCAGACATCAGTGTATCTCAGGAATCATTCTGAAATAACATATACGCAGGACGGAACGACATATCAGGAGCATTCGGACTATATCGCGCAGGGAGCTGATTACTCCGCCGCGAATGGTGTCAAGCGTGTCGATAAGACGATAATATCTGATGATCCTTCCGATCAGTGGGTCACCTATACTATCGAGTTCTGGAACGAGAACGGCTTCGCTCCGGGGGAGATCGGTCTTACGGATGATCTGGACGATCATGTCCGGTTTCTGTATGCTGACGGCGGTGAATACTTCGGAGTGACGCCGGATGCGGATGATCGGTCTGTTCTGAGAATAACGAATTTGAAGGAAATACCCGCGAGCACTCGCGTATATGTGACCTTCGTCTGTGATTTCGGTAATGT
>JAZPYJ010000083.1:0-3510 GCA_045544075.1 Thermoanaerobacteraceae bacterium | reverse complement strand
GGTCGCCGGAACGAGCATGGAAAAAACCAGACAGGTATTTCTGACCGTGGCGCTGTTTGCACACGGCTACGCCAGCCTCATTGCCAACAACGGTCTGGAATATGATGAAAAACTGATCGCGGAGCACCTGACGCTGGCCTGGAACGGCGCTTTGCTCGCGGCTGCGCAGGAGGAGAACAAGCATGAAAAGCCTGTATAAAAAAAGCGAGATCTCCTTTGCGATCCTGTGGATCGTGATCTACATCGTCGGCATGGGGACGCTGAAAAGCAATTTCGGGCTCGATTCGCCGTGGCAAATGCTCGGCCTGATCGCGCTCTCCGCGGCAATGTTCCTGTTTGTGAGCAGGAACGGCCTCATGGAGAAGTACGGTCTTGCCGGATGGGCGAAGAACAGCAAAGCCATGCTGTGGTTCATTCCGCTGTGGATCATCTCCTGTATGAATCTTTTCAGCGGCTTCTCGCCGGATCACCCGCTGCCGGGACTGATCTGTGCCGCCGTCTCCATGGCTCTGGTCGGATTTGCGGAGGAGCTGCTCTTCCGGGGCTTCCTGTTCAAAGCGATGCTGAAGGACGGCAGCGTCAAAGCGGCTGTCATCGTCTCCTCCGTCACCTTCGGGCTCGGACATATCTTTAATCTGTTTACCGGACAGGGTCTGACCGAGACGCTCAGCCAGGTGATCTTCGCGATCGCCGTCGGCTTTGTCTTTACGCTCGTTTTTTACAAGAGCGGGAGCCTTCTGCCCGGGATCCTGGCACACAGCTTCATCGACGTATCCTCTGTATTCGCATCCGACGGAGGATCTCAGCTTCTGAATATGATCCTGCATATCGCAGTCATCGTCCTATCCGCAGCATACTGCCTGTATCTGGCAAAGCGCGTAGAGACGCCGGCGATCAATCGGGCGGACTCGCTGAAGGGATCCGCGCCCGATCCGCAGTGATAACGAGCAGCGGCTTTTGCCGTGATGATAAAACCCCCTCACTTATTACGAATTTAGAGGGGGTAAATTATGCGCAATATCACAAAGTTTTTTTAAATATAATCAAACTTTTTTCATACCCCTCTACTTATTACGAATTTCAGGGGGGTAAAATACAACTAAAATGGAAAAGTTTTTTTAAATATACCAAAACTTTTTTCATACCCCCTCACTTATAACGACATGGGAGGGGGTAAATCATGAATAAAATCACAAATTATTTTTCGATATAGTCAAACTTTTTCATACCCCTCTACTTATTACGAATTTCAGAGGGCGAAAGTTAACCATTTTGAGCAAATTTTTTTAAAATTTTTTATGCTTTTACTGCAACAGCATCCGGCTGCTCTGTCTCAACTTGTACAAAACGATCTCCGATATATGATCCTGTCTGATTAATCAGGCTCCTAAAACAATCAATTAATCCCCATGTTCAGTAGCTGTCAATTCTTCAAAAACGAATCCGCAGTTATTAGCATATGCTTCAGCAGTCGAATCTTTATAGCCGCAGATCAGAGCAGATGATCGTTCTCTGTCCAAACAATCTTCATTTTCTGTTTGAGGATTATAAAAGATAATTTTTATTATTTCATTACAGCCCTCAAACGATTCATATCCTATATTCTCCAGGCTTTCCGGCAGTTTCAACCCGCTCAGGCCTTCACAGTAAGAAAATGCCCTTTTGCCTATATCCGTCAGACCCGCAGGTAAATTCAGCTCTCCGCTAAGTTCTCTGCAGTCATAAAACGCATTATCATCTATGCTCGTTAAGCCGTCCGGCAGCTTAAGTTCTCCGCTTATTTCATGAAGATTGTCGTTATTCATATATAGGCCTCCTTCTTGCTTAACAACATTTAAATGCTGGTCCGTATTATTTTCTATTTTATGCGCTGCAGTATTTCTTCCCACTTATCTCATAACCTTTTCCATCAATGTCCTGTAGCTGTCAACTACATCGTAAACGACATTATCGCCTGAGATCGCTTTGAAATGCTCTCTAGCGCAATGAATCTTTGATTGTTCTATCAGCCTCAGCTGCATCGAGTTCATGGAGCCTTTAGTCTCTGCCACGAAATAAATATGCTTGACACTTCCCTCATAGAAAGCGATCGCCCAGTCAGGGTTATAGCGGCCTACAGGCGTAGAAATATAGAAACCGTCTGGCAGTTTCACATAAACAGCCACATCTACGTTTGTATCCAGATCAGTAGCAAAATCACGCTCGTTGCTTGAATCGTAAACGATATGGTCGTACAGATGCTTCTGAACCTTCATAGCATTCTGACCAAGCTTTCCTTTAATCGTCGGATCAGTAAATACTTCTGTTCCGTATTGCTCATCCAACACGTTATAGGTGATATGTTCCACTATCGCGGTAGCTTTTTCATCGTTGATAAGCGATGCAGCTTTGATAATGAACTCTTCCGGGTTGTCCTTGAACTGATCGAATACGTCAGCCTTTATCCCCTGAAGTATCCTGACTATGGTTTTTCTGGTAAGACCGGTTTCATCTACTAATTTACCGACCAGATCGTATTTAACATTTGAACTGGCTGTAACCGTCACGCTGTAGCTATCAGACTTGTCTTTACCAAAAGAAGCTCCGGAAGCAAGAGCCTCCCTGGATTTAATGTTTTCCATTGCGCCGGTCACTACATTGATATAAATCCTGGAAACATGAAGCTTACTGTTCAGAGCAGCTATTGATTTCCGCACCAGCTCATCGGTATCAAAGTCAACAATATATACTGATTTAGCGTTGATCCTTGACCAGAGCGTCCTGAATTCTTTGCTGTTTATTTTTTCGTCATCTACCTGCAGTTCTACATTGTTGCTGCGGGCATTCTCCGCCTGCATGCTCTTCGCGTCATATACCGAATCAATGATCGCAAGCACGTCCGCGGCAGAATCCGCAACTGTTTCCGCCACTACCAGCTCGCCATTATTCTTGTCGTCATAATATTTATCCGTAAGAGCCCCTTTATTATCTATGTAGCGGTTTACTATCAGATCATAGACTATCGCAGAGGCCGTATCCTGATCGATCACCTGCTCATTTCCGCTGCTGTCCCGGATAATCTTGTTAACAAACAATTCGGCGGTAACAGCTTTCGGTCTGTCAGAGCTTCTGCGATCTCAGTCTGCAGTCCTTTCGCAAATGATTCATAGCTCTCGCTGGCAATTATGGTCAGCACATTGATGTTGTGAACATCATTGCCCAATACATTGATATCCATGCGTTCGCCATACTGATTGACGCACAAACGCATGCCGCGGCCTACTTCCTGCCGTCTGCGTACGTCACTGCTGCTCTGTTTCAAAGTGCATATCTGAAATACGTTGGGATTATCCCAGCCTTCACGCAAGGCAGAATGAGAGAAAATAAAACGCACCGGAGATCGTTTGGGATCACGATCCAGCAGCAGCTCCTTATTTTTCATTATCAGGTCGTAGGCGCTAACGTCTTCAGAAGTAGTTTCCTTCTTGTTGATCTTACCGTTGATCATCTTGCCCTTACCGTCTATAGAAA
>JAZPYJ010000082.1:0-7986 GCA_045544075.1 Thermoanaerobacteraceae bacterium | reverse complement strand
ACTTTATCCAGCTCGGAAAAGATCCTGGCGGAGGGCAGTCCGCGGTGTCCGGAAAGCACGCAATGGGAAGTCTTGCCGCCTACGGGAAGGCTGGTCCCTTCAAGATGACCGATCGCCTTCTGCAAGACGTTCTCCTGTGTACCGTGATAAACAGGTAAATGCAGCCTGATCGCCGGGATGTCGATGAATCCCATGTTCCCTGTGCCGTCGATATTCAACTGACTGTTGTAATCATCTTCCTGTGCTTTGGTCAGAGGAGACCAGATCAGACCGTCCACCGCTATCCGCTCGTTGTAGTCTGCCGCATCGTTCAGAACTTCGGCGTAATCCTCTTCATCCATGTTGGCTACAGTTTCCGAGTAACCGATGATCATGCGTGACTGATGGAAGGAGTTCCACCAGTCGCTGACCGAAGGATAGAGCATCAGACCGAGGCCGAGCAGAAACACAAGAATCAGTATAATATAGGAACGTTTTTCCTTCATGAAACCACATTCCCTTCAGTGCTGCAGCTTACGGGAAGGAAAGCTCCCTCCCGTAAGCTCAGCGTGTAATAATTTTAAGGCGATGATAAGTTATTCAAAAACTATTTTTCAATGCCGACTCTCTTTCTGGTAATGAAGAGAACTACAGCAGCTGCCATCAGGATACCGCCGAGCACCATGAAGATGGTGGTACCGATGCCGCCGGTGGAAGGAAGCGGATTGCCCGGTTCGTTGACTACTGTAGCTGTCTGTTTCAAATTTCCGGCTGTATAATCACCTTTAGCGATAGTGACATCTGTATCTGCGGCTTTGTTGTATCCTGAGGGAACAGTATTTTCGACCAGAGTGTACGTTCCGTCAGCAAGACCGGTAAACGCAGTTACAGCACCGTTTGCATCGGATGTATATTCAGTCGCGTCAGCGATGCTGTCTACCCAGGAAATGCTCTTTCCATCAGCAGCGAGTTTATAGTATTTGCCTGCAGTGTTTTTGAGAACGAATCCGGCTCCCTCAAGTCCTTTTTCCTGATCATCCTGTTTTACGACACCTATCCTGGCGTTGTAAACATCTGCTTTGGCAGGATCACTGGTGTACTGACTGTTGTTGCCATACGATATAGAAGCAGTATTTTCTGCCGGATTATCCTGCAAAGCGTCGCTTGTTACTTTAGCCTCATACGTAATTATGATTTTTGCATCATCTGCCAGTTTTGCTATGGAAGAGTCTTTAAATGCTACAGTGATCTTCCGGCCTTCTACTGTAAGAGTATAATCAGTCCCCTCGGTCATGCCTTCAACGGCAAGACTGTCCTCAACATATTCCAGTCCGGCACCGAGAGTATCTTTAAATACATAGCCTGTCCGTCCCTTGCCTACAGTGATCGAAGATGTATATTCAACGTTGGTCCCGACCTGTGCAAGAGCTTTCTTGCCGTCAGCATCATAGGAGGAAGCATCGGTTATGACCTTATCGATCGTCGGAACGGTATTTTTATCGATCACTTCAGCATCCGGCTTTGCCGAATCGATAGTAACGACTGTACCGGTAGTTGTGGTGATATAGTAATAGCCATTCGGCAGGCCTTCGGCAACTGCATCTGCACCGCCGACAGACGTTGCGACAGCGACAGGATCATCATCCGCAACATAAGCGGCGATCGCATCTATATCATCCTGAGTAAGTTCTGTCGCTCCTTCTGATCCGGCATAGCTTACATTTCCTGCAGCGTCCACGGTAAATCCGGCAGGAGCTTCCGTTTTGCCGCTTACCAGCTTATAGCTGATCTTTGTTCCGTCTTCGCTCGTCGCTGCATCAAACACTTTATAGATAGTGTATGTGATAGTCCCGTCCTGATCGATACCGGCAGGAGGTGTGATAGTAATACTTCCGGAATCCGCTGCTAAAGCGACCGCACTCATTGCGAATACCATCACTAAAGCAACTACTAATACAAGCAGTTTTTTCTTTGCTGTCATTTCTAATCTCCCCTTTTTGTTGTTTCCTCTGCGAATCATCAGTTGTTATGCTCCGCAGGCTTTTGTTCGCTGCTTTTGGTCACCCGACATCAGTTGTGAATATGCTCTTATATATAAACTGTTTAAAAAACCTTATTTATCGTCTTCAGTTTTCCGCACTATCTGATAAGTCGTTAATCAGTATACTCTCTCCTTTCCGCGCGCTTATTCCCGAAGCCGTACATCAAAGCCGCCGCCATGATCAGCATGCCGCCTAATGTATAAATTAAAGTTCCCGGTCCGCCGGTCATCGGAAGCTCCGCGCCGGACGGGTTGCTGACTGTGATCAGATAAGCTCCGTCTGTATCCGGTGAAATATTTCCGGCTCCTGACGATGCACTATAGCCTGTCTGATTATAGGAAACCGTGTATCCGGGGTCACCATCTGCAAGCCGGATATATATCTCAACCGGCTCCGCCAGAATATTATAGCCGTCCATCGTCTTGGTCTCTACAAGATAGTATGTTCCCGGCAGAAGTTCGCCGATCGCGGCTAAACCGCCGCCCGAGGTAGTTATCGTTCCTACTTCCTGCCCGCCGACATCTTTCGCTTTTACATTGTCCGATGCACCGGCCCCGTTCCATACGGAATATAATTCAAACTCAACACCGTCCAGTTTGATGCTCGTATCTCCGTCCCCGATCTTCAGCAGTTTTATAACCGCACTGAGCTGACTGTTAGTAATAGTCCCGCCGTTTCCAACCGGCCCGTTCGGCGATGCTTTATAGCCCGGATATCCCCTTGTCTCGGCAACAGTGTACACGATCTCCGCTCCTGAAGGATCTGTTATCGGCAGATTGATAAATTTTGCTGTCCAGGCAGTGCTTTCATATCCTGCAGCACCTGAACCAGTTGGTTCTGTATCTGCTGTTCCGTCAAGAGTTACATTATAGTCTGTAGACTCTCCATCGGCTAAAAGTGTAAATACCACGCTCGCACCCTCCGGCGCGTCTGTTGTCCCGTCAGCATTCTCCCATTCCTTGAATACACTGATCTCTGTCGTATCAGGTGCATAAACATTGTACACATAGAATTCCAGGAAGGTACTGAACAGAGGCTCGTCCTCTCCGGTCTCTTCATTATAATAAGTGCTGACCGTGTTCCCGTTTTCATCCAGATAATAATACTCACCCAGCACATCCGGAACAGCAGTCAGAAGATCATTCTGATTAACATTAGAATGGGTCGTGCCTCCGTCATTCCGCCACACATATTCTGTCTCGATATATGTCCCCTGATAGCTGAGCTCATTTCCGTCAGCATCGGTTATCGTTTCTGCCGGCGCAGCTTCCTTTACATAAACCAGACCCGAATCAACTGAATAATCATAAGCCACCCCCATGCCGGAAGCTCCGACTGTCAGCTCACGGTCAGTCAGTTTAGTATATCCGTTATAATCCACTTCTTCGGTCGTCGCTCCCGACCAGGCTGCCGGAGCGGTCACATCTCCGTTTTTATTATTGTATATGCCGAATGAATAAGTCAGAGACTCGTCATCTGAAAGGGCTATCGTATGACCGTTTTCATCAACGATATATTTAATGATCTCGATCGCTGTTACATTGCTGTCCGTATCGTCTTTCGTCCCGAGCCGGAAGTCCATTCCGGCAGGGGAAAACCCGGGACTCCAATAAGAACCATAATATGATTGTTTCCAGTTCCTGTTGTATGCTATGGAGCTAGCTAATCCGGGACATTCATTATCATCGTCCCAGAAGCTGAATTCACTTGACAGCTGCACGTTAACATTTACAGTCAGCGGAACGAGATTCCCGCTGCTGTCCATTTGATACAAAGTCTGCCCGTTTTTCTGCAGAGTCAAAGGCACTTCTTTGGAAACGGAAACTTCATAATACACCTGATCATCCGAAGCGATATACCGTTCGATATCTCCTCTCCTGCCATTGCCGCTGAGAGTGACCTCGCCGACCGGGAAGACTCCTCCTATACGTACCTGATCTATCTCTCCCTGCTGAGTCGAACTTGTATACTCCGATATGATGAATGAATTATCCGCTGTCCGGTTGCCTGCTGCATCTTTCGTATAGGAGGATATCCTCGCGCTCATCAGATCATTTTCCGCGATAGGGATAGCATTATTGACGCCAACAGCGTTTTTATGCTCACCGACCGCTACCTCTTCGGCTACAGTGCCGTCCGCGTAATAATATGTGCCGTAGGCCAATGGAACCTGTACGCTGGCGACAGCTTCCACACCGATATCGATATGATCGACAGTATACGGCGAAGAACCCACCTGCGTCAGCTGCGCGTAATAGAATACCGCCGCGCCTCCGGCAGGATTATTGCCGCTAAGAGTCAGACTGCCGCCGGTATTCGTGACTCCCAGATAATTACCGTTCATGCTGATCTTAAATCCGCCGCTGTTTCCCTGCGCGGTCCTTGTGAATCTCGCGGAGGATGAACTGATTCCCGGATCGCTGCCGGGATCTATATAACTCGTTCCGTTATTTGTCCTTACATAAGTAACTGCTCCCTGATTATTGCTTCTGTAATTCCAGCGTTCAGCCATATCGATAGTATATGCGCCGTTTCCGTTGGGAATGATCTGACGCAAAGAGCCGTCATACATGACCTCGTACATCGACCCTTCATATTCGGCCAGCAGCGCATAGCTCCCGTTGCTGCCGTTAGGGTTAGTCGTTATGGTGCCTGTTACGGAAAAACTCTCCTGCCTGAACGTGATCTCACTGCCGTTTATGTCGGGGTCTATCACTTCAATGCCGTCATCCGCAAAATGTACTACCTGCAGTTCTTCACCCTTCGCCAGATCCAAAGGCTCCGCATATTCGATCTTCACGTCTACGGCTGCCTGCGGCTCTATCTCCGCGCCATCGCTCAGGATCGTGATATCGAAAAACCGCGCCGAACCGTTCACGGAAACGTCCTGTACATCAACGATCTTCAACTCATAAGCTTCATCCGATCCGTCAGATCTCCCCGTGCTTTTCTCCGCAGCTTCCGCCGCGCTGTTTTCAGCGTCCGGCCCGGATATCGCCTTCACAGCCTGCTCGCTGTAATCAGCATGTTCATCGCTCCCGGCAGGGATCTCTTCGACATGCAGAACCGCTCCGGCCGGAAGGACTCCCTTTCCTGCCTCTACCGATACTGTCGCGCCGTTCACTTTGGCTGTAAGGATCTGAGCAGGCTTATCTTCTTTTTCTTTGACAGTCTTATCAGCCTGTTCTTCTGCCGGCTCCTCATTCACCTCTGCAGCAGCTTCTTCACCGGCCGGCTCATTCGCCGCAGCTTCTTCCGTACTGTCTGCCTCGTCAGCAGACTCATCCTCCGCAGTTTCACCGGCATATATATCTCCGGCTTCGGCTGCTCCGTCTGCGGAAGCTTCAGCTTCAACAGCTCCGACTTCAGCAGTTTCTGCCGCCGCGCCTTCCGTGAACACACCATTCTCCGCCGCCTTATCGCTTTCCAGCGTGACGGCGGGCAGGATCAGGGCGTACACCGTGCAGAACAGGACGATGACCGCCAGTACGCCGACGACCTTGTACCATCGGGCCTTTCTCTTATGCTCCTTATCTAATTTCGTTAAATCTTTCCGAATGTCAAATCTCATGGCTGCAACCTCCCCGGACATATTTATTTTTGATCTGCAGATCCGAATGCCGTCAACGGCCAGACCCTGAATATTATCCTGCCTGCTACCTGCTCCTGCGCCACGCAGCCGATCACACTGCTTCGCGAATCCACCGAGACAGAGCGGTGATCGCCTATCACGAACCATCGTTCCTCCGGCACCTGATAGGGAAGCTCTATATCGCACTCTCCCGGCGCTTTATCCTGTACATACGCTTCGTCCAGCAGCTCTCCGTCCACATAGACATTGCCGTACTCATCCATATCGACCCATTGTCCCGGACCGGCGATACACCTCTTGATCAGCAGCTTATTATTGTAATAAAAGGCGATGATATCCCCGCATTCAAAATCGGAGCTCTTCACCGAGATCACGATCTCGCCGTCCTCCAGCGTGGGACTCATCGAGGTCCCCATGATCTTCAGGACGGGCATCCACAGCGTCGCCACCAGCACCGCGATCGCCGCCACCGTGATCAGCGCGCAGATCGTACTTCGCAGTACGCTGCAGTAACGCACCTTGTATCTCTCGCGCTTCAGCTCGCTTTCCAGTTCGGCAGACGGAGGTACTTCGCCGATGTCTGTTGGTCCGGTTTTATATTTGCCGGAGAATCTATCCATCTCCCGACCCCTCTGCCGATCTCTCCGCTGATCCATTTTCTGATCCTTCTTCCGTATCTCCGGATGCTCTCAGCTTTATATTGTAAAGATACCGGGCGGCGGCTTCGTCAGCAGCCTTAAAGACCTCGCTGATCTCCAGCGCTGCTTCCGCCAGGCTGCCTGCTTCTTCTATCATGAGCCTGCGGTCGGCGAGCTGCCGCTTCAGATCCCCGATTTCCTTTTCCAGCGCCTCGACCCGTCTGGTCTGCTCGAGCAGCATCTCCAGCAGCTCCACCCGGCGCAGCTTTTTCAGTTCTTTCTCTGTCATCATATATTCCTGTTTCTGTTTTTTGAAATCGCAAAACTGCTTAATGAAAAGTTTACTCGTTAATAACAAATCGCCCACTAATAAACAACGGTCTGTTTAAGAAAATTTTTTATAAAATAAAAAAACCGCAAACCATTGGTTTGCGGCATAAATGCGCTGTTTCATCCGATATTTTTTTCATATTTTTTTATCATTTCCCCCCGGCTGAAGCAGGTGCATGTCCTTCCCCGGTCAGATCGCAGCGGAGCGCTGTTCTGGTCAGGTTCCCCTGCGTGCAGGTAACTAAAGTCAGATCCCAGTCTCCCGCCTTCAGCTCCTTCACCATCACCGGCTCCAGGATCTCCATATCTACCAACTCATAGTCGAACCTGTTCCCGTCCATATCGGTGAAGCTTACCTCAGCCCCGGGACTAAGCCCCCGGATCGGTCCGAAATGTGTACGGAAATTATGGCCGATGATCACCATATCGTTCTTATAGGCCGTGCCGAGAAAACGACAGGGTGCGACTCTCAGATGCGGATAGCTCCAGGTGTTGATCACAGGCAGCTTTATATCGGCCGCCGGTATCTCGATCACGCCTACTATCTCCTGCCCGTTGATGATCCTGACAGGCATCTCCATGTCCGGATTGAGCTTATAGGCAGGAGGATCCTGCCAGCCTTCATCGATGATGTCGATCTGATCGAGGATATCATCCGAGGCTCTGCCCGCGACGTACTGCCGCCAGACATTGAAGCCCGCAAGAACAAGGGCCGCCGCGATCAGCAGCAGCCCTATCTTCATAATTATTTTATTATTATCGGTCTTTTTCTTTTCCATATGCTTTTCGTTCATATGCTTACCGTTCATGTATCCGGATGATCTCTTCCTGATCTGCTTTGCTTTTATTTTTCGCCGGAGCGGTTGCTTCTGCTCCAGCCGAAAGCAAATATGCCGAGTCCGAGCACGGCAAGGATAGGTACAGGCCACCAGAGCATACCTGTCTTAGGGATCACCGGCGGATTATCGGGCGGAGCTTCCTTCGTATTGGTGATCACGAAGCGCGTGCCCTGTACGTCCATGGATACCTTGTAATCGGAAGGAACGTCTTTTTCCTTCACGGTGTATTTGGTTCCACCGTAAAGATCCTCCCATTTATAGCGCCAGTTGTTGTCAGAGCCGAGCACTACGGTGTCGAACAGTTCGCTGCCGTCGTACAGCTCAACCGTGATGGATTTCGGACGATCTTTGCTCTCGCTGTCATTCCATACCTTGAGGACTTCGACATCTACAGGTTCGCTGTCCACACGTCCTTCGTATTTGACTTCGATCTCGACGTCATAGTCCCAGCTTTCATCCTCCAGTCGATTGGGGACGCAGATCAAAGTATCGTACGGTGTATACAGCATGCGGTTCTCATTGTACTGATCACCCATCACGAAGTACAGACCCATCGGGATGTCCTC